>JASNYX010000005.1:0-94696 GCA_048499955.1 Patescibacteria group bacterium
AACGCTAAGTCGTGGTTACCGACATATGGGTTTCAGGGTTGTTACTATGCCGTCAGATTCACTGAGTTTAATAGCTATTTCATTAAAAAGGGGAGACCCTGTATAATGGGTTGCATGAGACTAGTACAGAAAAAAGCAAAAGGTCCCGCAAAAATTGAAATAGGCGGACATACACTAAAAATTTGTTTGTGTGGTTTATCTAAGCATAAAGATGGGATCTGTGATGATTCACATCTTGTGGTTGAAAACGAACTAGACGATATGCTTTATATCTATGATGAAGAAACTTTAGAAAGAGAAGAAGTTGCGGTCTTAGATGACGAATCTTCGGATAAACATGACCATCATAAAGGCGGTTGTGCTTGCGGTGGTGGCTGTGGATGCGGACATCATCATCATCATCATGGATAAACCTGCGAACTCCACACCTGCAGAGATTCTCCAATCGCTAAAATCTTCGAGGAAAGTAGCTATATGTATTGATTCAAGATTGGATTTTGATGCATACTGTTCGGCTCTCTCGTTTTACCGATTTGCCAAAAAATATTTAGGAATCGAAACCGATATTTACTCTCCACACGCAAAGCTTCCAAATGGTTATACAAAGGTATTAAAGGAAATCTCGCACGAAGTAAATGATATTCAGTTTGGTAAAGATCCTACGAGCTTAGATTTTTCTCCATACGATACTCTTGTTGCCATAGATTGTGCCCAGAATTTTCATTTGTCAGGAATTTCAGAAGATTTTGAACTTCCTAAAATCAATTCTATAAATATTGATCATCATGCCGGAAATATTTATTACGGAAATTTTAATTACGTTAAGCCCTACCCGTCTGCTACACAGGTTTTATATGAGCTGTACGGTCTTTGGGGATACCAAGTTGACGAGATTGATGCCAATTTACTGTTTTTAGGCTTATACACAGATTCTATGTTTTTGCAGTTGGCAAATGTTAATTCATTAACTTTTAATGTTATTTCTGATCTTATTGAGATCGGAAACATAAATATGAGCGAGTTATCGGGCAAATTGCGGAGGCGAAGCTTGATTGAAGTTTACATGGCTCAAATCGTATACAAGAACTTAAAAATTGATGAAAAACGTAAGATGGCCTACTCTTTTATTTCTTCGGAAGACTTGATTGAATATAAAATTTCGCTTTCAGATTTAAAAGGATTAGCTCCAATTAATGTACTTTCAGGTATGGATGGTATCGCTTTTTATTTCCTCATAAAACAGGAAAGTCCAACTCAATTTTCCGTTAGTCTTCGAGCAGGAGATGACAAAGCTAATGTTTTAAGTACCGCTCAGCATTTTGGCGGTGGGGGACACAAAGGTAGTGCAGGATGTCTTGTTACCGGTGAGACTGAAATTCAGGAAATTGCTGATACAATAATAAATAAGTTTCTTGAAACCCAAGATTCACAAGATTTGCAAACATGATCCCATCATTCGCTACTTGCGTTGTATTCCCAATGAGTTCTAGAATAGACTAGTGGTTGATATCATTTCATTACTATCTATCGGAACAGTAAGTTTCATTTCGTGGTTTTTTACTAATACCTTTTTTTTCTATTATTCCTATAAATTTGAGAGAATCGGATTTTTGTCGAGTTACTACGTGGCACTTGTTGTTATAAACATTCTTGTCTATTCATTATTTGTAAAATTCGCGAATAGAGATGCTGAGCCTTTTGAAATTATGGCTTACTCCATGCTTTTTTATTTTGCATTTCAATTTCTTGTATATAAATATACCTATAGAGGCGATTTGGATTTTCTGAACTTTTGGGATTATATGGTGCCGATGTTCTTAACGGCATCTGTGATTTATCTGGTTTCGGGGTTTATCCGTTCTTAAAACTCATTGCAAAACTTTATGCTCGTAGGTTCTTCCCGTTGCTAGGCGTTATTTCTAAGACCCAACGATAAACAGTTCTTCGCGTGCTCTGGTAACAGCTGTATAGAGCCAACGTCTCCACGAATCATCGTCCATTTTTGCGAAACGTTCTTCGAATAGAATTACTTTGCGAGCTTCGCTTCCTTGGGCTTTATGCACTGTAAGTGCGTATCCGAAGTCGAATAGATCTCCCATTAGTGTATCTTTACGATTTTCAGTGAAATTCATTGCACCAAGGCTGTTGAATTGCTTGGCATTGATTAGTCCTTTAAAATCGTGAGATTCATCGTCCATTTGTATGTTGGCAAAGTGCCAGCCTTCTTCGATATTGTGTGATGCGGATTGTACAGTTCCTAACATTCCATTGAAGATTTTTTCCTGATGATTGTTTCGCAAACAAATTACACGATCGCCTGCCTGAGGTTCGGGTTCATAAAAACCCAGGTTCTGTCTGATGTGATTGTTAATTTTTACACGCGTGTGATTATATCCGCATAGAATTAAAGTATCCGGTGAATATCTATTGAGTTCTTCTTGAACCTGTTCATTAGACATCTCGCCTGACCTACTGATTTTCATTACATGGTCATTGAATTTTTCGCAGGGGATCTTCCCTTCTTCGCGTGCAAGAATCGAAATTTTAATAATCGGATTTTCTGCAACTTGTCGATGAATTTCGGTGAGTTTAACCATAGGATTGGCCATTAAGTTAAACTTTCCGTTAATTGGTGCGAGTTGGCCGTGATCTCCAGCAACCAATATCGGGACTCCGTAGCTTCGTATATCATTCCATATATTGGCGTCGACCATGGATCCTTCATCGATCACAATTAGATCGGCGTTAATTTCATCACGTTTTTCCCATCCGACTATGTTTTCTTTTTTATCGACTACAGGCGAATAAATGAGAGAGTGTATTGTTCCAATTGTGTCGCCTGCATGTACAGCTGAAAGTGCTTTTAGTTTACTTTCAAGCACTCGGGTGGCTTTCCCGGTATAGCTACAAAAATTTACTTTGAGTGCTGCATTTTGTTTTACAAGATGTTTTCTGAAGTTTGCTATAAGCGTCGTCTTTCCTGTTCCTGCATATCCACCTAAAGTTAGGTAAGGAAGTTTATTGTTGGTTTTGTGCCAATCGAGTATGTCTGTAAGTGCCTGACTTTGACTTGGGGACAGATTCATAAGTAGTCCTATCTTAATATCTATTGTGTATATAGATAAGTGTTAAATTGTTTGAGTTTTGCTTTGATCGATCTTTCTACATTCTTCGGAGCAATAGCTTTCTCCTCCATGCATTTCAATACATTTATCACACATGATTAAATGTTTGTTACATTCCTTTCTGGTGCAGTTCACATAGTTTTCGCTGGTTTCGGAGCATATATCACATTTAGCAATGACTGAGGTTTGTTTTCCTCCAAAATCGATTAATATTCGATCGTCAAATACGTATAGCTTTCCTAGAAATTCCTGATTAGGATATTTTTCTATATATTTATGCATGCCACCGTGAAGCTGATATACGTCGCTGAATCCTTTTGATATTAAATAGCCGGAAGCTTTCTCACATCTTACTCCGCCGGTGCAGACGGGAACAATTTTCTTGTTTTTTAAATGCGATATTTTTTCGAGAATTTGAGGAAGATCTCTAAAATTTTCAAATTCTGAGTTGATTGACCCTGCAAAGTGCCCGCCCTTTTGTTCGTATCCGTTTCTCATATCAACGATATAAAATTCTTCGCCTTTTTCATACCATTCTTTGAGTTCATCAGGTTCAAGATATTTGCCTGTTAATTGATTGGGGTTTATGTCTTCTTCGCCAAGATGTGCACTTACGATTTCCGATCTGACTTTAATTTTTAATTTCGGAAATGATGTTCCGGTACCCTCACTGTACTTAATTTCAATATCTTTAAATTCATTTGTTTTGCTCAGATAGTCAGTATATTGGGAAATATTATCGGATTCACCTTCAAGAGTGCCGTTAATTCCCTCGCTTGAAATCAGAATACGACCTTTTAAGCCTAATTTTTGGCAAATTTCACGTTGTCGATCGACTATTTCTTGAGGGTTCTCAATATGTACGTATTTGTAATAAAGGATAACCTGGTAGTTCACAGGAGGATTATATCCCAAGACTTTATTGTGTGGAAGTTTTCACCATTTCAGTATGCAATAAAATCCGCTTGGAAGCTCAATATTATGGGTATCAATCAAGTTCATTTCTCCGGATTCGAGTTTACCTGCACCAAAAACACTTGAGATTTGGTTCTTTAAGGTAACATGTGTGAACCCGGGAGTATGAGCTGTATACATTACAAACCCCGGTTTTGTCCGGTCAAGTAATTGTTGGCAGATTTCCAGAATATTTATGATATCTGTTTCAATTTTGAACACCTCGCCTCTCGACCCTCTCCCGAATGTCGGTGGATCTAAAATTATTGCATTATATTTGTGACCTCTGTTTAGCTCACGTTTAATAAATTTTTGAGCATCATCTGTGATCCATCTGATTTTATTTATTGGAACTCCTGATAGTTCAGCATTTTCCCTCGCCCAGTCATTAACATTTTGTACTGAATCAACGTGTGTTACCTCTGCTCCGGATAATGCAGCGACAATTGATGAACCGCCGGTATAAGCGAATAAATTGAGAATCTTAAAGCTATCACCTGACACTAGCTCGCTTATCTTATTCCAGTTTGGAATCTGCTCCGGGAATACTCCAAGATGTCCGAACTCTGTTAGTCTCAAAGACATTCTGATTTTTCCCGACTCAAAGAACAGATTTGTCGGTTTTGAAGAACTTTTCCAATGACCTTTTTTATCGGATTCGCGTACAAATATGTGGTCTGCATTTAATTTGGTGTTATGTGGTTTCCAGACCGCATACGGAGTCGGTCGTAGAAAAGTTTTTCCTGAAAATTCCTCAAGTTTTAATAGGTTACCTGAATCGAGAAGTTTGTAATTGCATTTCATTTTGATAATTATACCTTTTTAGAAACTATATTTGTCTAGATACATTAGAAAACAGTATAATAACCTATCAATAATTTATGCCAAGAGACCTTACCGACCGTACGATATATTTGCCCCCCTCATTATTCGAGAATAATACGATAGAAATTTACAAGGATGTGCTTACCGATATGGGGTATGGATACATGATCGCCCCCAATAATAGCCTGAAATTGATAGCCCCTTGGAGAAATTGTTACGGTATTATTCCACCTACGATTATTGTAGAAAGCACTTTCCTAAAACGCCTTCGTGATATTGACCCCCTTCTTGAGACTGACAATCTGAAGCGAGCTCTTGAACTTGCGAAAAAGGTTCATAAGACACAATTGAGAGATAATAGTCGAGATTACTACATTGAGCATATCCTTCCTGTAGCGCTTTACTATATTGTTTCGCATGATCTTCTAGATCATGAATATTCCGGAGATTTTTTAATTTCCGCGTTATTGCATGATTCAATTGAAGATTCCGATGGAGCTGTGATTGCTTATGAATCTACAAGAATAGATGACGAGCAGGTTTCAATCGAGCAAATGTTTGGAAATCGTGTTGCTATGTTTGTAGATAGTTTGACCAAACCGAAAATTGCAGATCGTGATCTTAAAATGAAAACTTATATCGAGAAAATTAATTCCTATGAAGAAACTATTATTATAAAGTGTATAGATCGGCTTTTAAATCTTTCTTGTGATGTTGAGAATATTCAAGATAGGAATTCCATGAAAACGAATAGATATCTCGAGGAGACGTATGCATATTTTTTACCGTTATTTAAAAAAGTAGATAGTTATTTTTTAGAAATTTTGGAGATAATTACCCAAGCAGTGAAGAAAGCCAATAATAAAACTAGTTCATGACGTCTTAACTGTGAGAATTATTTCAAAATCTGAAATTGAACCCTCTACCCCGGGCACCAACCTACTTGAGTATTTTTAAATTCTAAACGGCCAACGGTAAGTGTTTCGTTTATGTTTTCTAATACTAGGCCTTCTATTGTCGCATTCACCTCAAAAGGCTCACATTCTTCCAATGTTGTTGACGTTTGATTAGTTGATATGGTGATCTTTCCTTCCGTGGCTATAAATGCCTTCGGTTCCGGGAGACCATATTCCAGTACGTCGTTACAAAAAGATGTAGGTTGTGATCTGCTTAGATTATCGCCTTCAAAATACTTAATAAAAAAGTGCTGATTATCTGATATATCGAGAGTTGTTGGTGTTTCTGTTAAGCTAATCGCTGTTCCATCGACAAATATTGAAATCCCTTGGTTTTCATTGCTATATATTAATCTCACATTTCCGCAGCCGCTATATGTTCCATTGGTTATTTCGAGTTGAGTAGTTTCAACCGTATTTGATGAAAAGTATTTTTGATATATGAAAAATGTGGAGGCCAAGACTATCAATATTATTACAGTAACTTTAGTTTTCATAATCTTACTTGAAAATAGACCAAATTAGATCTTTAATCCATAGAAAAATATTTCCGGATCGCCGATTATTGTTTAACCATTTTCCTTCTGAATCGGTGCAAGATTCTATTTTTTTCTTCCCCGCTTCAGGGTCATAATTATCATTAATAGTGTATGAGATATTTCCGCTTATTTCTGATACATTTGTGCGATCGTAATATAGTATGGTGAATTGATCGGGGTCGGGAACAGTAACATTTGTAGGTCGATTATCTTCATATACCTGACTGGAGTTAGGTTTATCTTTGAAAATATAAACTTGGTTTGTTACCGGAAGATCGTTAAACGTATCAAAAGTTTCCCAACCGCCAATTTTGTCATTAACTTGAGAGCCCCACATATAATAGACACCGTTTACGATTTTAAATTTAGGTCGATAGTTGTCCGGAACTTCGGGATCATTCCAAACATTTAGTTCGGATTCCGAAATAATAAATCCGGGTGCATCTTCTACGATATATATTGGTTGATTTGTTGAGTTTGAAAGGCTAGTTCTGTTATCTAGATTCGTGATTATTAGTTGGCTTGGTAGCGTACTCGCATCTACCGTAACTTTTTCTATAAACCAAGGGTTAGGTGTAACATCACAGTTAAAGGCGACCGATTTAGTCGGGCTAAATTGAAGAAGTGCGATTGCGATTAAAGTGATGGTGATGATGATGATGATGAGCTTCATTTACTAAAGTGTATCACTAGAAAAACGATACACATAAGTGTGATTATGCTTTTGTTAAGCATGGTCGGGGCTGCAGGACTTGAACCTGCGACCTCCTGGTCCCAAACCAGGCGCGCTAGCCAACTGCGCCAAGCCCCGAAGATATCGTTGTTAATTGGGAAAGATATAAACCTAGCTAGGTAATATCTTAAATGTTCTTAGAACGTTTTTTACCACTTCCCAAGAAATTGATAAAATTAACTTACATACCCATACGAAAAAACGAAGGATTATAACTATGAAGTATGTGAGTTTCTTCATCCACTTTTCACGTTCCTGTTCAGCTTGAAAAGGGTCCATTATTCTACCTGATTGATCCATTAATAAATATTATACAATAACTTTATTTTGATGATAGAATTATGTTTAGTTTTTCGGCGTTTATAGGTGTATTTCGTTGATTCTGTTGTTGCGGTTGGATGGTTGATGCACTCTGATATATCATGCCGCGGTGGTGGAATGGTAGACACGTTGGACTTAAAATCCAATTCCCGTATGGGAGTGAGAGTTCGAGTCTCTCCCGCGGCACCAAACTCAGGGAAACTCGGGGTCTCCCCTTTTTAATGAACATGGTATGAACCTCAGATCTGTATATTCGTTGCTATAGCTGGGTATTTTTGTAGTGATTGAATTGGACGGGATTTTTAGGTGTCGATCGGGTGAGTTGATTTGTCATCGAGAGTTAATTAAAAAGGGGAGACCGTATCCGACGTGCAGTATGCCCTCGTAGCTCAATGGATAGAGCACTTGTCTTCGGAACAAGGGGTTGGAGGTTCGAGTCCTTTCGAGGGCGCCAAATATTTTGGCGTTGCTAGCATAATTTGTATCTAGCGTTTTCGTTCACAATTTTCACTTTCTCTGCCTTTATCTCTATTTGGGGCTTTCTATCACCTTATTCGGTCGAGTGGTTTTACATCCTATTATTGATAGATTTATAATCAAAGTGTGAATTACTTCATTCTATTCATTTGTGCGTTAGTTTTGGGATTCTTTGCTCTATTCATTTTCAGGGCTGAAATTGGTTTTCCGGCCACACATGATGCATACGCTGACTGTTTAGGCGTAAAGCAAGATAGCTATGAGATAAGAGTGTCTCAAAAAACAAGGTGTTACGGGATCATTTATAATCATCAATATAGCCACAAATCGGATTATTAACTTCCCAATTAGCTACTTAAGCATGTGTTTTTAAAATGTGCCAAGACTGAAGATAGACCCTATGTTTGATGGTATAATTCCTAAAGCCTATACTGTATACGCCTTTTTTTGACTATTTAGGGTGCTTAGCTCAATGGTAGAGCAACTGGCTCTTAACCAGTAGGTTACAGGTTCGAGTCCTGTAGCACTCACCAGAAATATATTTATCTCCAAATTGGTTGTTAAGTTCTTCAAGCTGGTTTCTATATTTCTCCAGATTTACTCCCTGTGGAAGATCATTATTCATTTACACTTTTTTGCCTATCTTTTGATTGATTCAATATTTTTATATGTTACATTATAGGCAAATCAATAATATGTCCAAATTAAAAGATAATAATAAATCAAAACCTCAAACTACACTCACTACCATTGTTAAGAAAGGCTCTGTTTACCCAACACTATTAGCAAAGCCAACTGGTAAACCACAAAATACAGAAAAACCGGTTACTCCAAAACAAGGAAATAAAAATAAATCTAAATAATGGACAAAGCAGAATATCTTAAATATGCGCACGAGAAATTCGAGGTAGCTAGAGACGAAGTTAACAAAAATGCAAATGAAAGTCTCAGAGAACTCTCAAAACAACTTATTACAATTGCTTCAGTTACCCTTCCGCTTTCGTTATTTGTTTTTTCGACACAGAATTTAGTTCTGTTATTAGATGAACTTGGAGTAATAACTTTAATATTTTTTTGGATTTCGATGACCGTATCGATAGTTTATGGGTTAATCCATAACTTTATTGAATATAAACATGCCTCAGAGTGGGCAGATGTAAAACACTCTATTGCAGAAAAAATTGTGAAATTCAACGAACAAACTACCTTCGATGAATTGACAGAAATAATTGCATTGCAAGATGGGCTACCTATTAAATCAAGGAAATGGTCTTTATGTGTTCAAGGAACTTCATTAGTAATTGGGCTCTCGGCGTTAGTATTATTTCTATTAAGAATAGTCATGAAGTTCCCTAATTAAATTAAAGTGTGAATAAAACCTCAACAGACTTAAAGTTTGAAGAATATCTTAAACAAAGGTGTATTAAATACCAATTTGAACCATATGCTCAACCAGGCAGAATTCCGGACTATTTATGTGAAATCGATGGTAAATCAATTTTAGTTGAATGCGAAGAAGTCGAATCAATTCCACTGGATAAGGTGATACCCGGAACGTCTGGTACAGTAGATTTCGACAAGTATATAAAAATTCTAAGAACGAAAATTGATGAAGGAAGTGATCAACTGAAACCGCATAAAGATAAACATGACTTCAATGTAATAATAATCGGAAAGAAAGAAGGTTTTGATTTAGATCCAAATTTTCTAATGTGGGCGATGTACGGTGATCCAGTTATAAGAGTTCCAATTTCAGAGAATCCCCAAATTAGAAATAAACCTTATTTTGATATGAAAGTTATGGGAAGTATGCGTAGGAATAAGACTGGAACTCGTGAGATGTACTTCCCCAGAGAGTACATTAGTGGGGTTGGATTAATATACCAATTTAATGGATTCCAACATTGTAAGCAGAGTTTATATCGTAAATATTGTACAAATGACGAATCAATAGGGGGTAATATTGAAGAATCAATAAATAATACCACAAAATTTTTCGAAAATGATTGGAAAAAGTATCAAGATGAAATTCCAGAAAAATTTTTAAAGGATCCTGACGCATTTGCATATAAAATCACGGTAATAAGCAACTCTTTATCCTCCAAACCACTACCAATAAGCATATTTAACTACTTATGGGATGAAAGCATTCAACCAGAAGTGATTCATCAACCCGGATTTGATATTTGAAAAGCATTTAATAAACTTATGCAGATGACAGATGAGGGGCATTTAGATATATACGACTCTGACAATTATGAGTTAATGCTAAAACAGTTAGGTTGGCCGAAACTAGAAGTTGGCATGGAAACTCCACCATTATATGAATGGTACGAATCGGATATAGAAGTTGATCCGGACCTAGATTCCGGAAAACGTCATCCGTTTTTATCAAATCAAAATACGTTGTTTGAGTTTGGAGGAACTTTCCAAAGTGGAAAATCGCTCTTAATACATTCATTGCAAGAGCATCAAGAAATTGTAGCTGTTGATGAGCCAATAGTGAAAGTACCAGGAGGCCTTTTCATGATGGAAGGTCTGGAGTTTTCTGATGAAGGTGGTGTTTATATCGATAGAATTGAAACTGATTGGGTCGAAGCATTAGCTGCACATCGGTTTAAAGATAGGCAGTGGGTCGATCGACTAATGAGATTAAAGGAATGGAATGGTTATCGCTTTTATGACGCAATGCGTACACATCTTGCTTGTTCTGGCCCGATTAGTAACATTTGTTGGTATTACCTGCATGCCTGCCATAAGAAGGAATACTATGAGGATGAAATCGGTGTCCCGGAGGAATTTATTGAGATTTACCAATCAGCTGTGCAGAAGTTACTGATAGATTCTATATCGTTTGCCAGAAACAGCTCCGCAGTGGTTTTGATTGGTATCAATCAGTCAGAAGCTCAAGCACGTAGAAAAGGTAAAAGCTTGAGTCCTTACTCAGATACAAATGTTTTTAATGAGCTTTCGTCTTGGTATGGATATTTTATTCAACATGTTTGGCCTGAGATGTATCGGATATACGGGACTGGTTTGTTAGTATTATCCGGAAACAACAAACCCGACGATAATATTGAAAAACTTGTTGAATTCGCCAAAAGGCATCGACAGAGACTTAATTTATACAAGCGATTCTGACTCTTTTAAATATGACGCTAGTAAAGAAAGATTTACTAGATTTAAAATTTGCAATCAAATATGATTCCCAATATGAAAGAGTTGCACGAGGTTAAAGTTCATATTTTAAAGAAGCTTTTATACTCAGATTTCAAAAGATATTCAGAAATAAAGCCGAGAGAAATAGAAGGTAGTCAGTTTATGTTCCATTTAAACGATTTAATTGATCAAGCATTGGTTATTAAAAACTCTGATGGAAATTACTCGCTAACATTAGTAGGTAAAAACTTTGCAGGGAAATATGATTACGATAGCAAACTTCCTTCAACTCAAGCGAAGCACTCGGTTGTTATTTGTGCCTTTAGACATAATCGAAGTGAGGTGCTGTTATATACGAGATTAAAAAATCCGTTTTATGGATGCCAGGGATTTATGACGGGTAAAGTTCAATATGGTGAGGAAGTTAATAAAACTGCTAAACGAGAATTTCATGAAGAAACAAACTTAACAGGTTCACCGGAACTAACGGCCATTAGACACTATCGTGTATATGATAAATCTTCAAAAAAATTGCTGGAAGATAAAGTTATGTATATTCATATTGTTGATAATCCGAAAGGTCGATTATTAAGCAACGATGAAGGGGAATTTAAATGGATAAATATTGATAAAGTGGAAAAATTTATTTCTAATCCACTTGAAGAGTTCTGGGAAATATATACAATCGCAATTTCTGTTAACACCAAAGAATGGTTTAAAGAAGTCGACCACTTTACTAGTAAGTTCTAATTATTTATACCTAAAGGATTCGAACATGAAAATATCAATGATAAAGAACTCAAAGAACGTTTAAGCTTAGAAGAAGATGCTCAACGAAAAATTGAACATGATGTGATTCGCCGACATTTCAATTTAATTATGAAATCCGATTGTGTACTAATCGTTAACCAAGAAAAAAGAGGCGTAAAGAATTATATCGGAGGAAACACATTTTTAGAAATGGGTTATGCATTCGCTTTGGGAAAACCAATCTTTGTGCTAAATCCCCTGCCTGAGTTGCCCTATATTACTGAAATGAACGGTATGCAACCGGTGATAATAAATGGCAATTTAACCAAAATTAAAGAATATTATTATATTGGTTAAGCCAGTTGCCTACTCTATCAGCTAGACTGAGAGTTCTTGACTATTACTGATACAATTCACACATGATTTCAAATTTCTGGTTTAGAATAGTCGTTATTTTGCGTTTACTCGGTTACATTAGTCAGTTTGTCTCGGGATTATACTTGGCGGGATTTATAACCTCTTTGTGTGCAATCCCTCTAATTATTTGGCCTAGCTCCGTCAGAAACAACGGTGCAACTGCCAAGTCAATTTACGGATACCTAAAAACGAATGCATTGGCGATACATTCATATGCGGGAATGATTTCAACTCTACCTATAATTTCTTATGGAGTTATTAACTACCTTGAGACTGAAAAATACGGATATATAGAAATCATTTTACTTGGAATCTTGCTACTAATTAGCTTTTTATTATTTAATATGTCACCCCCGAAGAAAGAATCATCCTGGAATGTTTCTCTTTTTAGAAATAAGCATCGAGTAGCTTCTTTAATTTTGCTTTTGGCAAATATTTTTCAATATAGTGCAGGTGTGAATTTACAAATAGAAACACTTTCTTTAGCATCGATATTCTTTTTAACATCTCTGGTGATTTTATTTTTTGTTAAACCTGTTAAGCCTTCATCCGTTACATAGAATAAATAATATTTTGTAATCAACTTTAAGTCGTTTTATAATTCACGCATGAACTTTAATGAACTTCCCGATGAAAATTCCAAACGATTTATTGCAATTCTAAATAAAAAGATTGATATAGGAAAACTCATGAATGCCCTCGGGCATATGACTGCGGGTTTATCGAGTGGAAATCGTTCGACCGATATGTGTTTTTTGAATTATGAGGATAAAGATGGTGGATTGCATCCTAATATTTCGCACTTCCCTTTCATTGTTTTGAAAGCCGACAACTCTAATCAGATTCGAACTGTCAGAAACGAAGCCATTAGTCGCGAAATTATTTATACTGATTTTACTTCAACAATGACAATCGGAACTTCTGAGGATCAAGTTAATGCAACAAAAAATACTTCTCAATCTGAACTTGAATACTATGGAATTTGTTTATTCGGAGAAACTGCCGTACTAAAAGAATTCACTAAAAAGTTTTCGGTATTTAATATTTAACTGAGGTAATTATTTTGCCTAGTGTAGATAAAAGAAAAATGGCAGGAGCCTTAATATTTTTGATGAGGGATTTCCTCAATATTAAGGGCTCCTGCCAGACGGTTTCCTAGGGTGTTAGCCCAGGAAACAAGTTTGGCCACGTCCCTGCCAGGAACATTGCGACAAGGATCAGAACCACGGTAAGGGCAATCATCCACGCGATGTTTTTCTTGGTGCCTGTGGTTGCATTTCGCGATTTCAGGAGCATCAAGGCTCCCAGAATAACGATCAATGCGATCGCCCAGAGCCCGGTTGTACGAACCAGCTCTTCCAAACTTTCAATCTGGAACATCTTTGCCTCCTTAGGCTATGCTGTAAAACGTGCGATGGTTTGCGTTAAACCGGGGTGATTATATAATATTAGCCTCAAAAGATCAATACTATAGGCCTTTATTGATATTTACGATTAGAACAACTGACTCAACAAAAGATGCCCCAATATCTGCAGAATTCAAAGATTTTTGATATAATTTCCCAACTTAATATTATGTATTTACTAAATAATCCAATTGAACAAATAGATGTCGAAACCGGAATTTCTGAGAAAATGATGTATATAGATACGGTTTTACTTACAGACGGGCCTTATTCTGCTGCACCACTAGTTAAGGAATTAGCAGACACTCCTGATGGTGTGCTTCAGAGATCAATTTTATATCCTTCAAATTATGGAGCTAATCCAAATATTGAACTTAGAAAAGCTTACCTAAATGCTTCAAAGAATGAGGATCACACGACTGCGGCTGATTTATGTCAGTTGATGTTGTCATGTTATCCAAAAATCAAAGGTATAGATGCAATAGGTGCCGCCGAATGGCTTGCATGGATGTCAGACTTTCTGGTACACAGATCACATCACTTAATGCCTTTTGATGACCAGAGCGATGCATATTTAGCATATCTTCAGTTGCTATACCAAAATCTGGCTCCGATTAGGTACCGTTTAGGGGAAGATCGAATACAAATGGTTGTTGAGTCAATTTATGGTATCGAAAAATTACTAGGTGATAATGTACCCCAATTTGATCCTATACTTGAAGCTGAAAGGGTTATGAGTAAATGGCGAGACGAACACTTTATAAATTTTGTAGAACGAAATAGATGAAAATCGGCTATTTGACTTCCCCTACTCTTTACCTTAATAATTGATGTGTATGAGCATCACAAATGTAGTTCTCTCAACCATAGTAGTTTTAGTTCTTGTTGGGCTTTTCGGAGCGTTTGCAGCTGATCGGTATGTAAGCTGGGGTTCTATCAGGCTTTCTCAAGATAATGTAGTTGCAGTTACCGGGTATGCCGAAGGTTCTGAAGGAAACCGTGTGGCTACTTACAACGTAGGTGTAAATGCTATCGATGCTGACAAGCAGGTTGCCGTTGATAAGGTTAACAGCGAAATGGCTAATATCATTAACAAACTAAAGGAATTCGGAATTCCTGCGGATGATATTAAAACCCAAAATATGAGCATATACCAGATACAGGAACCGGGAGTATCAGTAGATGGAGCTTCCAGAACTCGTTTAGGTGATTGGAGTGCGAGTAATAACATAGAAGTTCGATTTGAATTTGATAGCCAGGAAAAATTGACCGAACTAACAAATATACTTGCGATGACCGGAGCTAATAACGTCTGGGGTCCAAACTTTGGTGTGAATACACAAAATACCATGGATGCCAAAAAAGGATTGCTTGATGCCGCTATTAAGAACGCTCGTGAAAAAGCCGAAGCAATTGCCTCCTCAAGTGGAAGATCACTGGGAAAGATTATTTCCGTAACTGAAGGCGGAGCCAACAATGTTTACCCAATGATGGATAAAGCTATGGGTATGGGTGGCGGCGGCGGATACATTGAACCCGGAACAAGCCAGGTATCTCAGTCTGTTACTGTCGTATTTGAATTGAAGTAAAACCCCGCTTTAATCTTTTCGTGAAGCCCGCCTTGAGCGGGCTTCTTTTGTTTATCTACTACGTTTAAGCTAAAATTAGCGGATGAGAATAGATATCATTTCAATATTCCCCGATATGTTCGATGCGGTGTTTTCGCATGGAATTATTCAAAAAGCACAAGCTTCTGACTTGGTAGAAATCTATGTACATGATTTGCGAAAATGGTCAGAAAATAAGCATAAGCAAGTTGATGATCGTACTTTTGGTGGTGGCCCCGGGATGATACTAATGCCCGAGCCTTTGTTTAATTCAATTGAAGAACTTAAAAAAGTATCGAAAAACCCATACGTAATTTACCTGACGCCTTCCGGAAAACGTCTGAATCAGAACCATAGTGAGGAGTTATCAAAGCATGAACACTTGATTCTTATTTGCGGCAGATATGAAGGAATCGACCAACGAGTTGTTGATTCGCTCGTTAACCTCGAGATCTCTATCGGTGATTATGTTTTAAGTGGTGGTGAAATTCCTGCTATGGTGCTTGTTGATACTATCGTTCGACTTATACCGGGAGCCATTAAAAATGAGGAATTCAATGATAGCGAGTCATTTTCAGATATAAACGACCGTGATTTGCTTGATTACCCGCATTATACAAGGCCTGCAGATTTTAGAGGAATAAAAGTACCGGATGTTTTACTGAGTGGTAATCATGAAGAAGTAAAGAAATGGAGGGATAGCCAAAAGAAAAAGTCAACGTAACCTATTGATGTATATTATTCATCTATAGGTTCATACCCAGCGGCTGCCCTTAAGGCATTCAGATATCCGGTTCTTTCCGCTAAAGTTCTCCAAAGTTCGGGAGCTTGTTTCCAAGCAAGGAGTTCAGCTTCATAATCGGTTGGTTCCTCGCCATCATTGCTTTGTTCATTAATTGGCGTGGCCTCCTCGAAATCTTCAATTAAAAACTCTTCGGGATCTGCAATCATCGCTACCATTTTATTACCAACGGTCTTAATATTAAATGACCAAAACCTATATTAATTATTAATAAAGTCATACATAGGTATCTCTACTCATTATCAAGTAGCGCAAGATAATATATACCTGATGTAAACCAGGGGAACTTCATAGTATATTAACTAATATGCCTCTAGACGATTCTCGTTATAAAGATTTGTACGACAAGTTAAATCCCGAGCAGAAAGCCGCAGTAGATGAAATTGATGGGCCTGTATTGGTTGTTGCCGGCCCGGGTACCGGTAAAACTCAAGTTTTATCAATGCGAATTGCTAATATTCTTCAAAAAACGGACGTTCCTCCTGATGCAATTTTAGCTTTAACTTTTACTGAGTCGGGTGTAAGAGCTATGCGTGATCGCTTGTTTTCAATAATCGGTAAAGAGGCCTACTACATTAACATCCATACCTTTCATTCATTTGCGAGCGACATTATAAGATCCAATCCGGATGAGTTCATTATTTCCACACAGATTGAACCACTAGCTGATTTAGAACGAATACATATTTTTAAAGAAATAATTGATGAACATGAGATTAAAAGCATTAAACCTTTTAATGCCCCCTACTATTACATTCAAGCCGTAATAGAAAAAATAAAAGATTTAAAAAGAGAAGCTGTCACACCAGAAGATTTCTTAGAGTACATAAAAACGTCTAACCTTGACGAAAAAGAATTGCAAAAAAATCTTGACCTATATTTAGTATATAAGTCATATCAAGCAAAGCTAACCATATACAAACGGTATGATTTTGAAGATATGATTAATTTTGTCATAGATCGTTTCAAGACAAGTCCTGATTTTTTAAGTAAGTATCAAGAACGTTTTCAATATTTTTTAGTAGATGAATTTCAGGACACAAATACCGCACAGGCTGAACTACTTTATTTAATGAATTCATTTGAAGAATTTAAAGACAATCCCAATCTATTTGTTGTCGGAGATGATGACCAGTCTATTTACCGGTTTCAAGGGGCATCAATTGAAAATATTCTGAACTTTTATGATCGTTTTCCTAAATCAAAAGTAGTCGTTTTGAAGAGCAATTATCGAAGTTGCATTCCTATTGTTGAAGCATCGAGTGCTGTAATAAAGAATAATAAATTAAGAATCAGTAATCGAATAAAAATAGATAAACAGCAAATCTCAGATAAAAAATCCGATGAATTAATTATTAAAAGGGCTGAATTCTTTTCATACATGAGCGAGAATCACTATATCGCGAGTGAAATTAAGCATCTGATTGATAATAAAGGTGTAAAGCCATCAGAAATAGCGATTATATACAGAAATAACTCCGATGCTAATGAGATTAAGATGATGCTAGGCAAAATGGACATAAAATATAGAATCGTCGGTGGAGAAAATATTTTGAACGAAGGTATTGTTATTAGGTTGCTTCACTTGTTTAGAGTAATCTACAAAATACGGAATGTTGATGAAGATCTGGATTTGTTCACATTGCTAAATTATGAATTTCTAGATAACGATGCGTTAGATATTCTAAAGCTTTCACGTTTTGCATCACAGAAAAAAGTTAATCTTTTCACAGCGTTAAGACACAACGATATAAATTCTGCAGGAATCGTATCACTTAGCAAATTGACTGAATTTCTGGACAAAATTATAGAATGGAACCAATTATCAGCTAATAAAACTTTCATTGATTTTTTTGAAGATGTTTTGCATGAATCAGGTTACATAAATTGGATTCTATCTTTGCCTGAAAGCTATGTGTATTTGCATAAAATAAATTCTTTCATTTCGGAAGTTTCCAGATTAAATAGGTCTGACCGCAATTTAAATCTAGGCGGGTTTCTACATTATCTAGATTTAATGTATGAAAATAGAATCGCAATTAACGAAGAAATGATATCCCCTAACTCTGATGCAGTGAATCTTTTAACGGCTCATAAATCAAAAGGCCTTGAATATGAATGCGTTTTTATACCACAATGCGTTGATAAAAAATGGAGTAATGGAATATCGCGAGAGTTGATTAAGCTTCCTGAAAATATATTGAAATCAGCCCAAACTTTATCAGTAGAAGAAAAGAAATCCCAACAGGAAGAAGATGAACGTCGCCTATTCTTTGTAGTGCTGACTCGTGCCAAAGATCACCTGTACATCACTTCTTCAAAAAATTATCAGTCAAGTAAAGTACACAGCCCATGTATGTTTATTAACGAGTTGCCGGAGTCGTTAGCATTAATTTTTGATTCCGAAGATTACGAGAAAAATAATGAAGAAATCCTTAAGCAAATATTAAAACCGATGGTAGCAAATAGCGAGCACTCCGAGGAAGAAAAATTATTCCTTCGTGATGCCATAAGAGACTTTAAACTAAGTGCTTCGTCTTTAAATACATATTTAGAGTGCCCATATAGGTTTAAGCTACAGTTTTTATTTAGGACTCCGAAAGCTAAGACAAAGTCGTTGATTTTGGGATCTGCCGTTCATAAAGCACTAGAAGAAAGTTATAAGCAACTTAAAGATAAAATCCCCGTCGATTTTGAATATTTATATGGTTGGTTTGAAAAAGCACTTGAAGTTGAAATCTTAAATGATAGTGAACGTGATGATATAAAGTCTGAAGGAAAAAGCGTTTTAAAAATCTATTATCAGACTTATGAAACAAACTTTCAAAATCCATCCGATAATTTTATACACCTAGAGAAATTCTTTGGTTGGGGATGGAGCAAGCCCATGCTGGAAAACGTTCATTTACAAGGGAAAGTAGACAAGATCGAAGTTGTTGATCCCAAAAAACGATTAATAAGGATTACTGATTATAAGACCGGAAATCCAAAAAGTCGCAACGAAATTCTCGGAAAAACACAGTACTCAAAAGGTGATGAATATCGTCAGCTTCTATTTTATAAGTTGATGGTAGAGCTTGATACTTCTTTTAAGTATAAAGTTCAGGAAATCGAACTAGATTTCATCGGTAACCGAAAAAGCAAACCAAAAAAAGAAGTTTTTGTTGTGAGTGACGAAGATATCGATGCATTTAAGAAAGTAGTTTTAGATTCACATCTGAAAATTAAGGAACTGAAATTTGATCGCACAAGTGACTATTCGGCATGCGGAAATTGTGATTTCAAGCATCACTGTTGGCCTGATGGTGTTCCGAGTCATCATGTTGAGCAATTAAGTTTGCAGGTCTGACTTTTACTCATGGTTCAGTGATATATTGGTAAGGTATATGATTATTTCTCTTATCTTTATTATTCTCATTCACGCTATTATTCTTTTCACTTTATCATTGATCTTGGTCGAGATTTACTCTGATTTTAAGAGCAGTTATTTCGGGTCTCCTAATGTGAAGAACGATCCGATAGTTATGTATAATGGGTTGAAACTCGCAGGTTTAAGTTCGAATGATGTGTTTGCAGATTTGGGTAGTGGTAATGGTCAAGTCCTATTTGCTGCCGTAGATTATTTCAAAGTTAAGAAAGCCTATGGATTTGAAATCGGCCCGGGTCCATACTACCGAACTCTTGCAAGAATTTACTTTTCTCGTAAGTATAGCGGTAAAGTATTAGTATCAAATGACTCATTCTTTGATGATAACCTCGAGCGTTTTGATGTTATTTATTTGTACTTGTTGCCTGATTTAATTAAAAAACTTACTCCAAAACTGCAGAAACTGAAAGAAATAAAACCGGACGTTCGTATCGTAAGCTGTGTGTTCGAGTTAAAAGAAGATCTAAAACCCAAAAGACACTTGAGATATATCACAAAACATTTAAAAAGAGATTTAAAGAATATATTTATATTAGTGAATTCGCCTGTAGTTGTCAAAACTTTCTTCTGAGTGAGCTTAATATTCCTTTGATTTTCAGAAAGAATTGTAGCTAATGTTAAACAAGTTATAAATAAGTGGAGATGTTACGTAGTCATACGATGGCATATATTGAATTAGTTCTCCTCCATGCCTAAGTTTAAATTGGGTGAAACCCCACCACTCGCTTTGCGGATCATTAGTTGCACCCCACATGTCGAATACTGAACAGTTAAGTTGCTTGCCTAGTTTGATTGCTTCCCATGCAACAAGGTTTGAAGCCATGAGCTCCCTATGCTTACGACTTGATGCTCCATAGGGATAATAAATCGTGTCACCTTTATTAAAGAGCATCCAGGCCGTTAGCGGTTCATTATTGTGATAAGCAACGAGTATGTTTGCCATTCCATTAGCATGAAGGGTTTCAAAACACTTACGGTAGTAGCTTTCAGGGTGTGGTAAAAAAGCTTGTCTCGTTGCAGTTTCTTTCATCAATTTATTGAAAATATCCAAACCTTTAGAATTATTTTCGATTTTCACACTAACCCCCTTTTTTTCGGCAAGTTTGATGTTGTATCGTGTCTTCTGGTGAAACTTCATACTAAGTTCATCGATCGGTTTTGAGATATCCAATAAGACGTTCCATCTAGAAAATGTATTTTTTGGTGAAAGACTACAGTGTTGCTTAATTTCTTGAATGAGTTGTTTGTTCTTTTCGTAAATTTCATTCGTTACATTCGGAACATCGAACCTAATGCAAATGCAGTTTTCAGCTGTAGCTTTGTCTTTTAAATCTTTCCAGTCAAATTTCTGGGATAAAAAGTTAAGCTTGGGAGCATAACCTACATAGTATGGTAATAAGGGAATTTTATGTTTAGTGAACTGAATCTCGCTTACTTTTATTGCTTTTGTTCCTGCTTTCGTTTTGAATTCACCCCACTCAGGTGACTGAACAATATGTATGTGTTTGGAGATATCTACCACAACAAAATTATAACACCGCTATAAAAGTGATTTTAATCTTTTGATTCATAAAGCTTAATTATATTTTCAAATGACAAATTTTGTGGCCGTGAATTCGGACTAATTCCTAACTCTATTAGTAGCTCGGAATTAAATGCTTTGGATATCATTTTTCTGGGATTTTTATAGACGTGATGTAAAAACTTACTAAAATTTTTGAATGTGCCGAATACTTTAAGATTTTCTTCCTCATCAGGAACACGGACAAACTTTAAAATCATACTATCGACTTTGGGTTTGGGATTAAAATTTTCTGCCTTAACTATCGACACTTTTTCTACTTTGTATCCCATCGTAATGTATGACCAGTAAGTTGATTTTGGTGCGGTTGTAAGCAGCTTTTCGCCGAACTCTTTTTGAACAAGCAAAACTACGGTTTCCGGCCTATTTGGAATTGCCAGAAATTTATGAATAATTGGTGACGTAATATAGTATGGAATCGACCCTATTATCTTATACGGGGAAATCATTCCAAATAGATCAGCATCTAAAATATTTTCTCTTTTTACCGATACATTTCCATGGCTTTTGACAACTTCTGATATGTGCTCAGCTAAATCAAAATCTATTTCGTATAAAATTAGATCTTTAAATTTACATTCTATTAACAGCGTAGTTAGGGCTCCTCTTCCCGGACCAATTTCTATAATCCGGTCGTTTTCGTTGATTTCGAGGGATTTAACCATGAGTGAGGCATATTCGTGGGATTTCAAGAAATTTTGCCCAAGGTGTTTTCGAGGATTATTAAAACCACTATTAATGATATTATTTTTATTGTTCATAATTTCGTATTGACTCACGCTATCACTCACGTTACCATAGTGACAGTTTAAAACTTGTAATCTAGTTGTATTAAATACTTAAATACATAGTAGAAGCAAACGGGCTAATTTTATCGAAACGGCAAGACAATTATAAACCCGTTTTTCTCAGCTTCATACGCCATATAAAATGAATCTAACACCAAGGCAGGCTGAAATACTTAAAGCTATTATAGAGGAGCACATTAGTAGTGCTCAACCTATTGCCTCGGTCGAGCTGGTCATAAAACGAGGACTCGCGGTAAGTGGTGCTACAGTCAGAAATGTGATGGCCGAGCTTGTAAGACGTGGATATCTACGAATGATGCATGTTTCAAGCGGTAGAACCCCTACTGATCGGGCTTACCGATATTATGTGAATGACCTTATGATCGAAGAGGCCGTTTCAGTTATAGAGGAAATGGCACTGAAGCAAAAGGTCTGGGAGAACCGGTATGAAGCGTTAAAATTAGTCAGAAGTGCAGCGGAAGCCTTGTCGGAAGTTACGAACTATTTGGCATTCGGATTAACTACTGATGGTTATATTCATTATGCCGGTGCAAGCAAGATACTGGATATACCTGAGTTTTACGAAATTGATGTAACCAAGTCTGTTTTGAAATTGGTTGATGATTACAGAACTATGAGGGAGATCATTCAAAATAGTTGCGATGGTCGAACAATTTCTGTTCTAATCGGTCGTGAAATTGGTTTGGATAATATGGAGCCGGTAAGTATGATTTTCGGTAGTGCACACATATACGGAAACGAATGCTATATAGGACTAATTGCACCTGCACGAACCAAATATTATAAAGATATTCCGTTAGTCAGGCACATGATTAAACTATTAGACGAAGTTGGAGAATCCGATGGATAAATCAGAAACAAAAGTAAAACATAAAAAACAAAACAATCCTGACGAAAAAGAGCTATTAAAGCTTAGATCAGAGATTGAAAGTCTGCAGCAAGCTCTCGAAAAGTCAGACGAAATGCACAAAAGAGCTTTAGCAGACTATAAGAATCTGGAACGTCGTTCCGAAGAAGAAAAATCCCTTATAGTTGATCTGGGCACGAAAAAAATCATAAAAGACATGCTTGAGGTTTTAGATGATCTTGAAGCATCCGTACTCCATATTAAGGATTCAGGTTTAGAAAGCGTGCTTAATAAGATGAAAAAGATACTAAAAAATGAAGGTTTAGAAGAAATCGAGCCAATCGGTGAAACTTTTAATCCTGAGGTTCATGAGGCAATCGATGTTTCTGATGGAGAAAAAGATAAAGTTACAAAAGCATATCGAAAAGGTTATTTTCTTAACGGCAGATTATTACGAGCAGCACTCGTATCTGTCGGGAACGGAAATCAACCAAGTGAAAATTAAGTTTATTATTAGTTAATTAAACAAAACATATGAAAATATTAGGTATAGACTTAGGTACAACAAACAGTGCCATGGCTTTTATGGAAGCCGGTCAGGCAAAGATTATTACAAATTCCGAGGGTGATCGTATTACACCTTCAGTGGTTTCAATTGCTACAGATGGTAGCTTTACCGTAGGAAAGTCTGCAAAACGTCAGGCGGTATTAAACCCTAAAAGCACCATTTACTCTGTAAAAAGTATTATGGGGAGAAAATTTACTGACCCTGAGGTACAGAAAATTCTTAAAGAAGTCCCCTACACTATCAAAGAAGGCAACAATGGTATGGCTGTTGTTGAGGTTGAGGGAAAAGAATACACTCCCCAAGAAATATCCGCACAAGTTCTAAGAAAGCTTAAAGCTGATGCCGAGGCTTTTTTGGGTGAAACTGTTTCAAAAGCTGTTATTACTGTTCCCGCTTATTTTAATGATGCACAAAGAAATGCAACTAAAGAGGCCGGAAAAATCGCAGGTTTTGAAGTAGAGAGAATCATTAACGAGCCGACTGCTGCATCGTTAGCTTACGGACTTGATAAGAAAACAAATGAAAAGATAGCTGTTTATGATTTAGGTGGTGGAACATTCGATATTTCAGTTCTTGATCTTGGTGATGGAGTTTTTGAGGTCAAAGCCACCAACGGTAATACCTTATTAGGTGGAGATGATTTTGATAAAGAAGTCATTAACTGGTTGCTTGAAGAATTCAAAAAAGAAAACGGAATGGATATTTCTCAAGATAAGCAGGCAATGCAAAGACTGAAGGATGCCGCTGAAAAGGCTAAAATAGAATTGAGTAGTGTTGACACAACAGAAATAAATATTCCGTTTATCACAGCTGATCAAACTGGTCCTAAACACCTGAACTTATCTCTTACGCGGGCTAGGTATGAACAGTTAGTAGACAACTTAATTGAGCAGACGTTTAATCCTGTTCAGCAGTCTATTAATGATTCCGGACTGTCGGCAAATCAAATTGATGAAGTTGTGATGGTCGGTGGAATGACTCGTACACCAAAAATAGTCCAGAAAGTTCGAGACTTCTTTGGTAAGACCCCTCACCAAGGTGTAAACCCGGATGAGGTTGTAGCCATTGGTGCTGCAATACAAGGCGGAGTTCTAACCGGTGATGTAAAAGATGTCGTTTTACTTGATGTGACACCACTAACCTTGGGTCTTGAAACTCTTGGTGGGGTCATGACTCCATTGATAAAACGTAATACAACTATTCCAACGAGCGCATCCGAGGTATTCAGCACTGCATCTGATAATCAGACCAGTGTACAGATTAATGTTCTACAAGGTGAACGTGAAATGGCAGCTGATAATAAGTCATTGGGAACATTTATTCTCGACGGAATTCCACCTGCTCCCAGAGGTATTCCTCAGGTAGAAGTAATGTTCGATATTGATGCAAATGGTATTTTAAATGTTTCCGCAAAAGATAAAGCATCAGGAAAAAGCCAGAAAATAACTATACAAGGTAGTACAGGCCTTTCAGATGATGAAATTAGCAGAATGGTTACAGAAGCTGAAAAGCACAAAGCTGATGATCATCGAAAGAAGCTCTTGGCAGAAGCACGAAATATCGCTGAAAGTACTGTTTATACAGCAGAAAAAACAGTCAGAGATAACGGAGATAAAATTGAGGCTGCTAAAAAAGCTGAGCTGGAAAGCATAATTGCAGAGGTCAAAGAGTTAAGTAAAACTGCACAGGAAGAGGCTCCGTTAAAAGCTAAAACCGAAGAATTAAGCAAGAAGTTACAAGAGATCGGAGCAGCAATGTATCAGCAACAAGGTCAGCAAAACCCTACACCTGATTCCGGCCAATCGGGCGATGACCAAAAGAAAAAAGATCAAGGTGATGTTGTTGAAGGTACCGTCGAAGAGTAATTTTTTCCGATCTTATGGCTAAAGATTATTATGAAGTATTGGGTGTTTCCAAGTCTGCATCAGAAGAGGAAATAAAAAAAGCCTATCGTAAACTCGCTCGTGAATGGCATCCGGATGTCGCTAAAGACAAGCCGGATGCTGAAAAAACCTTCAAAGAAATAAACGAAGCCTATCAAATTCTTGGAGATTCAAAAAAACGTTCGCAATATGACCAATTTGGCCATGCCGCTTTCGGAAAAGGTGCAAACCACCAGGGAGCCGGAGACGGGTATGGTGGATTCAATCCTTTTGGCTCAGGCGGTTTCCAATGGAGCAGTTCATCGGGTCAAGGATTCGAGGGATTCGATAATATGGATGCGTTTGATATTTTTGAGCAGGTATTCGGTTTTAGAGGATATGGATCGCAAAGACGTGGTCGAAATTTACGTTATAACCTGAACATAGATTTCATTGACACTGTAAAAGGATATGAAAAAACCATCGAAGTTGACGGACGCAAACTAAAAGTTAAACTTCCCCCCGGAATTGCTGAAGGAACACAAGTTAAATTTGAGGGAATGGGAGAAAAATCACCTAACGGATCTGCTGTTGGCGACTTATACATTGTAATAAGTGTTAATGAGCACCCCGAATTTGAAAGACACGGGTTGGATACTTTTAGTTCACAAACAATATCCATGTCTGAAGCAGCATTAGGAGGCAAGATCAAAATTAAAGTTGTTGACCCCAAATCTGCAAACGGATTTTCAGACAAAGATTTAAAAATTCCTGAAGGAACACAACCAGATACTCGGTTTAGATTAAGGGGTTATGGAATGCCCCACCCCAAAGGCTACGGAAGAGGAGATCATTACGTTGTGATTTCCATACAAATTCCTAAAAAACTAAATAGAGAGCAGAAACAGGCCTTAAAGGATTTATTTTAGAAGAGCAAAGTTTGTGCTACCATAAAAACGAATAAGTGCTTTCTAAAATGGCTCAGATTACTGAATTCAAATTACTTCCAAATCATCTTTCAAAAATTCGACATAATAAAACCATTGGATTAATTACCGGTTGTTTCGATGTTATACATGTTGGCCATCTTAGCTTATTTCTTCAGAGTTTTAACTAAGTCTGTAATAGCGACATTTTTACTGGTATAAATTGTTAAGATCAGTTCAGTTTTAGATAAGGATGGTTAATCAGCAAATTTCCGAAATTTTTCATAAAATGGCAGCATACTCAGAAATGAGTGAAGATAAAAATGCTTTTTTCAGATCTCGGGCATTTAGAATGGCTGCGGAAGCTCTCGATCGGTTTCCTTACGATTTGTCTGAACCGGAATGGCACGATTTGAAAAAGCTCGAAGCACTCGAAGGAATCGGAAAGCGTACTGCCGAGCATATTATTGAATATACTGAAACCGGACGAATTCCGGACTATGAAAAAATGAAGGAAGAGTGCCCTGTGCAGCTTGAAGAGTTAATGAAAGTTCAGGGAATCGGTCCGAAAACTATACTAAAGTTGTATAAAAACCTTGGGGTCACAAATCTTGAGACACTAAAATCAGCAGCAGACGAGAACAAAATATCCGAACTTGATGGTTTTGGCCTGAAGAAACAGCAAAACATAATAGAAAGCATTGAATTTGCCATTCGGAATAAGGATCGAATACCTCTATATCAGGCAGAGCCGGAAATTAAAAAACTTTTGGATTATTTACGAAATGATGAGTTTCTGATTAGAGCCGAGCCTGTAGGTTCGTATCGTAGATGTGCTGAAACTATCGGTGATGTCGATATTTTAGCCTGCTCAAATAACTCTGAATTCACAACGAAATATTTTACCGAATATCCCAACATAGATAAGGTTTTAGCTAAAGGCGAAACCAGATCGTCAATATGGCTTAAATCTAAAATGCAGGCTGATATCAGAATCGTTCCTGAGGAAGCTTTTGGCTCGGCACTTCAATATTTTACCGGGAGTAAAGAACACAATGTAAAGCTAAGACAAATTTGTATTGATAAAGGATACAAGCTTTCTGAGTATGGTTTGTTCGAGCGTGATTCCGGCGAAATTGTTGAATCAAAAAGTGAGGAAAAGATTTATAAAATGCTTGTTGGAAAGTATATTGATCCTGCTTTGAGAGAAAACTCCGGCGAAATAGAAGCTGCGATAGATGATAAGCTTCCTAAACTACTAACTCCAAAAGATATTACAGCTGATTATCATATGCATACTAATCATAGTGATGGTCACAACTCGATAGAGGAAATGGCCAATAAATGTATAGATCTCGGATATACCCAAATGGGAATTGCTGATCACTTCGGAAAACTAAGAGTTGCAAATGCTATTGATGAATCTGAATTTAACGGGTATCTGAAAGATATTCGCGACGCAGATAATAAAATCAACGGAATTAAAATCCATGCATCAGCTGAAGTTGAAATCGATAAAGATGGCAATCTTGAGTTTAACCAAGACTTGCTCAAAGAATTAGATTATAGGGTATGTTCAGTGCATTTCAGCACAAAGATGGCAGTACCGGAGATGACAAAGAGAATTATTAAGGCATTAAAAAATCCACTGACTGATATTTTGGCTCATCCAACCGGAAGAATTATTAACCAAAGACCGGGTTTTGAGTTTGATTACGAAGAGGTTTTTAAAGTTGCACGCGATGAAGGTGTTGCATTGGAAATAAATGCACATCCAATGAGACTCGATTTAAGCTGGCAATTGGCCAAATTGGCTGGAAAGATCGGATGTAAAATTGTTATTAACACAGATGCACATTCAATTTCAGAACTCGAATACATGGAATATGGTCTAAATAACGCCAAAAAAGCCTGGATCGAAAAACATAGTCTTTGGGAATTTGATTCTGTATAATCGCACTTAATTAGCATATATTCCTGCCAAATCGTTAACATCTATTATTTTATTGCGTGTAAATATGCCGGAGTCTATAAACCCAATAAAATGTGGTGAATAGGCTGTAAAGTATTCGAGCTTACACACTTATCTGACAAAACGATGAAAAATTGCATTTCGGCCCATCTTATTATGTCTTCCGTACTAATTTTTATAGGTTTGGTGAACAGTCCTGTGAAAGCAAATATAAATCCGGCTGATGGCATATTAGCCCCAAATGAGATAACTACCAATTCAATCAATTTGACTTCCGGGCAAGATTCTGCGACAGACGTGCCTATTCATATATTTTTACCTTCAATAGATACAAGTATTAAAGTGAAGGAAGGTCAAATTTCCTCAGGAACTTGGGAAACTGATGAAGAAATGGCACTATATGCCGAGGGAAGCTCGTCATTAACTGATTCTTATGGTAATACAATAATATACGCTCATGCCCGAGAATATCTCTTTCGGGATCTAAAAATGCTTAAAATTGGAGATCTAGTTCACATTACAGGCGACCAAGGTGAATACTTTTACGAAGTGACGGAAAAAGAGAGCATATTGCCCGACGAAGTTGATGTGGTGAAAAAAATCGGTTCTCACAACCTCACATTATTTACATGTGATGGGCTCGATGATAAATATCGTCTACTAATAAGAGCAAGAAAATTGCAGTTTGATTTAGTTAGGGATGATTCCAACAAGTTTGTACGTTGGAATCCAAATCGTATTTAAAGGAGGTGAAACAAATGGCTGATAACAAAAATTCAAAAAATGCCGGTTCCGTGCAACGTGTAAGGAGTTGGTGGCAAAGCGATACTGCGAAAGCAATTTCAACCATTATTGCTGTGTTATTAATACCCGCAGCAGTTTTAGCATGGAATTATGCATCTAGCAGAAATGTTGATTTACAGGAAGGCGTCTTTACAGAAGAAAACTCTGAAAACTCATCAGAAGCTTCTACAGATGAGAACGGCGGAGACAGCAACGGTACAGAAAACGCAAATCAAGGAACAGCTTCTCCTACTTCGACACCAGCAGCTGGTGCTACTCCGGCTAATAATCAGGATAGACCGATAGGAGGAATCAACGATGTTAACATGTTGCCAAACACATCCTCAGGGAATTATTCAAAGTAAAGGTTAAATTGGTCAAATGATATCAATTGATCTCACAGGTTAAATTTCTAGGAGGCCCTGCCCGCCTCTTACGAAGTCAGTATAAGTGTAGGTTATTCACGATTATCTCGATCTTCTCGTTCTCTATCTTCTTCTTGTCTTTGCAGAATTCTTTTAATTTCGTCAGAAGTACAGGCTCGTTTAGGTTCATCTCCCGATACAAATAACTCTGTTGTAATTGTGGGACATTCGGCGCAGGCTAAGCTACCTGTTAAAGCACACACTTTTACTTCTACGAGGTTTGAAGGTTTTGAAAGCGATTCCTTAATATTCTTATTGTCGATTAAATAATCAACGAGGTTTCTCCAGATAAGTGAGGCACTTGCGTATCCAGATGAAACATTTTTCATGGGATCTCCGTTGTTATTTCCGATCCAGGTCACAACCACATAATCATCTGTGTATCCTACTGCCCAATTGTCTTTTGTATTTTGCGTTGTTCCGGTTTTTACGGCAACCTGAATATCATCAATGTGTAGGTTCGATCGGGCACCAAAAGCAGGAACTCTTGCCCTGTTATCAGAAAGTATATTACTGATGTAATAAGCCGTTTTTTCTGAGATTACCCGTTCACCTCTGCATTGTGGTGATTCAAACTTAGGTGAATAAGAATTGATATTACGAAATGCGTTTACTCTGAATTCGAGCCATTCTTTTCGAGTTAATACAGAAGGGTTTTCATCAATAAAATTAACGCACGAATTTTCTTTAATTGTATTTCCATAATTGTCATAAATTTTTAAAATCGGGTTTAAGGGCTGTTTATAACCAAGATTCGCAAAAGCTCCATATAGCACTGCCATATCTACCATTTTTACTTCTCCAGCACCTAGTGTCAGAGATAATCCATAACGTTCCGGTTCGTTCCAAGTGGTGATTCCCATTTTCTTTCCCCAATCAATAATGGTACTGACCCCTAAATCATCAGCGAGCTTTACTGCCGGAATATTATATGAATTTGCGAGTGCTGACTTTAGTGTCATAGTGCCATGAAATCTACCATCGTAGTTAACAGGCTTGTAAGCCGGTTGTCCGGGAATGTTATAGCTAACCGGTGCATCGATAATTCGACTGTTGTATTTATATTCGCCGCTTTCAAATGCAATTGCATAAGTTAGTGGTTTAATAGATGATCCGGGTTGCCTAGCTGACGTCGTAATGTTTACATTGCCATCATTTGTGACATCCCAATAATTGACAGATCCAACCATTGCCAAAATCTCACCTGTTTTTGGATTTGTAATTAGAGCCGACCCATTTCTGGCGTTATACCTTTTTAGTGTACTAACATCTCTAGACACAATTTTCTCTGCCTGATCTTGAAGCTCAGGGTCAATGCTCGTATAAACTTCCAACCCTGCTTTTGTCAAAATTCTATGGCCGTATTCTTTTTGGAGATGATCAATAACATAATTAACGAAATGAGGATATTTTATAGATTCAGTTTTATCATTAAATGACAAAGTTTCGTTTATCGCGTTTTCTGCTTCCTCTTTTGAGATATAACCGGCAGAGGCCATTCGATTAAGCACATCTTGCTGCCTTAGCTTACCCATTTCAGGTGAATTACTATATGGAGAGTAACGACTTGGTGCTCCAGGAAGTCCTGACAGGTAGGCACTTTCAGACAATGTTAATTCTTCTAGCTCTTTGCCAAAATACTTACGTGAGGCCGCTTTTATACCATATGCTGTTCCTCCATACGAAATGCTGTTTAGGTATAATTCAAGGATTTCTTCTTTAGAATATTTTCGTTCTACTTCGATCGCAATTAATGCTTCTTTAATTTTTCGTTCATAAGTTCGCTCTGGGGATAATAATAAATTCTTAACAACTTGCTGAGTAATAGTTGAACCGCCTTCTAGATCATCTTCAAAGAAAGTTCGTTTGATTGCTCGGGCAATCCCTTTATATGAAAGCCCCTTATGCTCAAAGAATTTTTCATCTTCGATCGCAAGTGTCGCGTTAATAATAACTTCAGGAATATTTTCAAGCTCAACTAAAGTTCGATCTTCATTAAAATAAAGTTTATAAAGAAGATTCCCCTTTCTATCGTAAATTTTAGTAGTCAAATTCGGATCATATCTCGATAAACTCTCTGATGATGGAATCTCAGTTAATATTGAAAAATAGAAAATAGAAAAAACATAAGACACCGCCACAAGTGTCAGCACTAAGAAAGTTTTGAAAGAAAATATTTTAATTTTAATTTCAAACTTCCTGAGATAAGCAATAATCGTCCAAATTAGTCTTATAGGAAATAAAATTGTAACTACCGCTGTTATAAAAAATCTATAAATCATCTTAATATACAAGCTTATCTGAATACTTTTAATTATCTGTAGAGATAACTTCACATTTGTGTAAGAAATTCGGACAATCTTCTTAAAAAGCCTAGTTGGGGAGCTATAGGGATGTTCTGAAATTTTCCTGAGAAGAAGTATCAAAATCAGCCAAATAACAATTGCAATGGCAGCAATAAATTTATATAGAAAAAACAATATCTTCATGTAGATAATGGGTACATAAATTACCGTTTTGACGGTGAAAATCATTACCTGCTTTATGTCTATTAAATTTTGAATATTATTAAAGCGCCTACTCTTACGCGAGGGCTTTTCCCGTTTTTCGGACATGTCTATGGAAGTTGTGAACTATAAGATCCTGACCTCATTTTAGTTCTGATGGTCACTAGTGTCTATAGGTTTCTTTGTGGGTCTCCCCTTTTTAATTAACTATTGATGAACATATATGCTTATATTCATTGATGTTTCACACAGTTACATTGGTACTTTATGAAATGTAAGTATTTCGATAGAATATATAATTAATTATCAGTTAATTAAAAAGGGGTCCCCCTCTATGATCTCGGGTTTACAAAACGTCTCAGAAGAAATCATCGGTTCAGAAGAACTAGAATCTCGTATTGATGCGGGTCAATCACTAAACCACTATATTGGCTTTGAAATTTCAGGCTTAGTTCACTTAGGAACTGGAATCATGACCGGATTGGTTGTTCGTGAGCTCCAAAAACTTGGAGTAAACACTTCATTCTGGCTTGCTGATTGGCATACTTGGATAAATAATAAGCTCGACGGTGATCGAGAATTTATAAATCGGGTTGCAAAAGAATATTTTGACCCGGCATTAAGAATTTCCGCTGCAATTGCGGGTGCTGACCCTGATAAAATCGTATCAAGAACCGGTTCCGAGATTTACCATAATAACGATAAATTCTGGGAATCCTTCATGGAAATCAGCAAAAACCTAACACTTGCCCGTGTCATGAAATCGATTACTATCGCCGGTAGAAAAGAAACAGATTCAACTCAGTTTGCGATTCTAATGTACCCTTCCCTACAGGCGGCCGATATTTTTGAACTAAAAGCCCATATTGCACATGCCGGTACTGATCAGCGAAAAATACATGTGATTGCACGCGAAGTTGCCGAGCATTTAAATATCAACCCACTACTCGACGATAAAGGCAACAAAATGAAACCTATGGCTATTCATCACCATTTGTTGTTAGGGCTTCAAACGCCTACACAATGGCCGCTTCCTGAAGGTGAAGAAAAAGATTCTATAAGAACTCAAATGAAAATGAGCAAGTCGATCAAAGGTTCTGCGATATTCATTCATGATTCTCCTGATGAAATCAAACAAAAGATGAGAAGTGCATTTTGCCCAGAAAAAGAAGTCGACTATAACCCCGTGCTTGATTGGGTCAAACATATGGTATTTCCAATCGCCGGATCTCTTGAAATTAAACGAGATGAAAAATTCGGAGGTAACTTTACCGCAACAGATTATCAAGAAATACAAGACCGATTTGCTTCAGGTGATTTGCATCCGCTGGATCTTAAAAGCGCGGTTTCTGAATTTTTAATTAAAATATTGGAACCGGCTAGAGAACTGTTTGGTACACCAAGTGCTCAACAATTAATCGAAGAAATAAAGCAAAAGCAAACTAGGTAACATTATCATTTTGTTTACTTTGCCCAATGCTAGATAATCATGATTGAAAAATCGGGGATGAGTCGCATAGTGCAAAAGATGACACAACTGGCATGAGCCGGTGGTGATTCATTAAAAACAATGAAAATATTTTTAGGCGGCATCGTACATAGTGGAATGTCAAATCCTGATACCTACGATCAGTCTTATCGTGGGATAATTAAGGAACAATTAAGAATTCACCATCCACAGGTAGAAATTTACTGTTGCAATGATGACCGTTCCTCGGATCCTTCTAAATTTGAGTGCCGTTCGCCAAAAGAAAACTTCGAGCATTTTTTACAGAATGTAAGGACGAGTAAAATTTTTATAGGCTACCTTCCCTACCCCAGCATAGGAACAGCAATCGAATTATATAATGCGTATCTGCACGGAGTCCCAACTATTACAATCACTCCACTTAAAATGAACTGGTCAATTCAAGCATATAGCACTCATGTCTTCGGCACTCTGGAAGAGTTTTTGGATGAAATTCCTAAGGGATTACTGGTCAAATATTTGGAAAAAGCAAACGTCGAAAACATGGCTGATTGATAAGTATCTAGCTATTTTAGAAAATGGTTTTTTCAAAAACTAACGTTATAGGCCTTTCATCTTTGAAGCTTGAGCTTTGGAACTTATAATAATCGGACCTTATTGCTATAATTCTAGTGTTTTCTGATGCTTGGAAAGTGAAGTTCCATGGGTAGAATTATGGGTATCTCTCTTGGTGCAAGGTGGATTGAAGCCTTAGAAAAACAATTAAACTCTCATATTGCCCGGTCGTCTAATGGTAGGACAGCGGCCTTTGAAGCCGTCGATCCTGGTTCGAGTCCAGGCTGGGCAGCCATATCCTTGAAGTTACAGTGTCCGATTCTCCTTACGCATAGCTCAAAAGTTCTACCTGACCGATTTCCTCTATCCTAGTTCATCATAGAAATTTCGTTAGTTGTTCGTTACTTTTGAGATTGGTTCAAGAGCGATTTGTCCCTAGCATTCACTTGAGGTTCTATGAGTTGATTACAGGGTGTTAGTCGCTTAATTTATTATCCTTCCAATTGGTAAAAGTATTAAAATAGTCATCATTAGTTTCCGCACGTCGGATTTGTTTAAATGAACCATCTCTTTCAAGAAAGTCCTGCATCTCATCAATAATCACATAAATGCCCTTTTGCTCACAGGTTTCTATCAATTTTTTTAATAAATCTGCTGGAAAATATTCACCATTAGGATTGTTCGGATTTGTAATGAAAATCGCATCTGGATTAGTTGCTAATATATCTTCCAATTCATTCCAGTCAATCGGTGTACTTCTATCAAAGTTTGTAAAATCATACCCTGTGACTTCTACACCTAATACCTCTATTGGTCTTTGAAATAATTGGTAATGTGTAGGTCCTATAACTGCGATATTCAGCTTTTCAATATTGCCGTTTTCTAGCTTAGCTAACTCTTCAATAACGATTTCAACTCCGCACCATGCACCTGCTACTAATACGATATTCTCGGCCTTATAGTTTGTATTGAACTTAAGGTTGTCTAATTCTGCAATGTTTTCTCTCAAACCTCTTCTCCAGCTTCAGGGCCATATCCAAGTGACAGCTTGTGTCTCGATGGTCCTAAAAGGTCTATAAGCTCTTCATTTAGAATTTGTGATGGATGTGTAAAAGCTCCTCTATCTAGGCTACTCTTTAGGGTTCCTTTATCAATATATTCCCTTACTAGAGCATAGTAACTATTAAAAGCTCTTAAACAATTTTTTATCTCTTGGGTGTTTTTAATTTTGTATCTCTTCATATAAGTAGCCTATATTATAAGGGTTTTTAAAACCTAGCACTAGGGCTGGGTTATTCTATAAAGACCCTTTGCGATTTTAAATAAACTGTATTCTTAATAAATCCTGCGACCTCTCTTTTCTCATTAGAAGTTCCATGGAGCAGAATATGCTTTGCAAAAGTCTTAAGATCTGGTTTAGATTTCAATGCTTCTGTACCAACGTTTAACATTTCAGAAAACTTGTTAAATCTCTTGAACTCTTCGTTAAGTTTTGAGGAAATTTGTTTCTCATCTATATCAGTCTTTTCTATAATTTCTGCTATTTGAGGTATCAAATCTTCTTCTCTAATATAGGGCTCTGTACATTTGAAGTCTGTGTTGAAGGGTTTAGTGCAGTGGTAATAAATGTATTTGTTTCTAGTACCATCCTTAAGATTTTTATATCTTTCTTCTGCTGTTATGCTAGCTCCACATGTTCCACACTTAAGAATTCTAGTAAAAGCGAACTCTTTACTATTCCAAGGAGACTTAGGAGGAACTATTAGCTTTTCCTGAACAATATCAAATAATTCTTTGGGTATTAATGGCTTTTGTGATCCCTTATACCATTTACCACTTTTAAGTGGATATTCAAACTCACCATAGTAGAATGAATTCTTAAGCATTATATAAATCATGCTCAGGGGTAGTTTTTTATTTTTTCGAGTTCTTAATGGTGTCTCATGATCTAGCCACTTTTTTAGTGCTCTCCCGCTTAATCCTTTATATCCCACGAGCTCAAACATTTGTTTAACTATTGGGGAGGTTTCTGGATCAGGAATAATATCTTTGACACCATTATAGGAACGATTAAAATATCCAAGAGGAGCAGGTCCTGGCCTCCATCCCATTTCACATTTATTGCGGATACCTCTTTTTACATTTACTCCTTTATTATCATTTTCTAGTTTTGCCTGACTGCATAAAATCATTAATAAAAATTTCTCATTTGGTGTGTTTGAAAATGTTTGTCCGAAAGTTCTTATATGTAAAAGTTTCCCTTTATCCATTAAGTCTACGAGTGATCCTAAATCTCCTGCATTTCTGCTTAATCTATCGGGAGCCCATGTCAAAATTGCATTGTATTTCCCAATGGTTATCTCTGAAATCATTTCTAGAAAATATGGTCGTGTGGACGATGCTTTGGCTGAGTGGCTTTCTTGCTTTATTTCTGTAACATTCAAACCTTCCTTAACTGCCAGCTCTTTCATCTCCTTTAATTGGGAATCAATAGACATAGCTTGTCTTTCATCTGATTCTGAAGATTTCCTTGCATATAGACAGTATTTTAGATTTTCCATCTTGGACAGAAGATACCGCTGATTCGGGGAAAGTCTAGAGTATTTAGTTTATTGCATAACAAGGTAAAATAGACCTATAAATTTATAATATGGCAAATCTTTTTGGTAAAAATAAACTTCAAGAAATAGCTTCTAAACTTGATACATCTGAACTGGAAACTAAGATTGAAATAGTTAAAACGTGGCACCATGACTACCACAATGGTAGTTTAAAAAATGATAAGGAAACCTCTAGAGAACAGGCCTACAATCAGGATTTTTTCATAAAAATTCTTGGATTTAGGGAAAAACCATCACCAATATACACTTTTGAACCTAAAGCAACGACGGAAATGGGACAACTGCCTGATGCTGTTATTAGTTATACGGATATCACCAAAAATATTACTAACATTTCTGCGGTTGTTGAATTAAAAAGTGCCACGGCTGATTTAGATAGACCGCAAAAACGAGAGAGTAATATAAGCCCTGTACAGCAAGGATTTAAATACAAAATTTTATATAGGGATTGTCCATTTGTTATTGTAAGTAATTTTTGGGAATTACGCTTGTATCATGATAATCAATTGGATTTTGAATCATGGACTCTTGATGATCTGGTTGATTCCTCAAATGATTATATTAAATTTAAAACTTTTTATACGTTATTATGCGCCAATAATTTTATCAGCTAAAAGGGAGCAAGCATCAAGAGTAGCTGAACTATTTGCTTTCTGGTTGACATATTCCGATGGTACTATAGATAACCTTCCTAATAAGGAAAAAATAGCACACTACGAAAAATTAAATAGATTAACTTGGGAACTTGCTATTTGGATTCCTGATGAAGCTTTAGTAAAAGAAATAATGTCGAAACTCAGCCATGATTCAGGAAAAGATATTAAAGAAATAGTCTTGAGTATTCGTGAGCATATCCAAAAGAAAAAAAGTCATAACCTCGACTGGAAGGAGCTTGTTTCCTTCAAATAGTATATAAAACCACTAGCCGGAATGGGCATCTTTGGTGACCCATTTCTCTCGATTAGCCTTTAATGGCATGAAAAACTTGTAGTCTCGAGCTTAACTGTGCATTCGATGTGTTTATACCTACCAATCACTAGAAGAAATGTTTTTATAGCCGAGCTCATTTCCCATTAAGATCGCATATACGAAAGACCGGTCTCAAGGCCGACATGCTCAACCATATTTATACTTTCATCGTATAATTCAATCATGCAAAAAGAACCGATTTTCAATTTAATAAAACGAATACGACCGGAAATCTCCGATATCCAACAAGAGGAATTATTTGCGAGATACGGATTAGCCAATGAAAAAAATGTTTCATTTGGGCTATATCAAATATTTACAGAATTGAAATGCGCCATCAACGCAGATTGGAAATGGGATCCTACTGATGTTTTAGCGAGTATTGGTAGATGCGTTCCGGATTTTAAATACGAAATAATTACTTCAGAATTTGATGAAGATTCTGAAGAATGGAATATTAAAGTTAAGATTAATGATGATATTGTCGAGTTTGAAGGAGAAATGTTCGATCTTGATGATTTTATAGAGAATATAAATCCAGTTATAAGTAAAATCTGTGATTCACAATTTGAAGCTTTTTCTACAGGCGGTGATTCATTTTTTTATTTACTAGTCCCCAATCATATAATACTTAGCACAGATGAGAGGAATTTGTTAGAAAATTAGTTCGACATCGTTAAAGATTAACTCAAACTATCGGCCAAGATTTCTCCCTTTGATATAATTCAAGAATCCTGTTCTCGGATATGTCATAATTAATCAGATTTATTAGCGGATAGGAGCTTTTGTTCCACCTTTCTATTCATCAATATTTAATGCACGGTTTAACAAATTATAATGAGCATCTAATTCCTGATCCCATCTTAGATGATAACGGTGTAAGAGAAATCATAGGTGAAGCGTTTTCCGATATTCCGACTAGAAGACAATTCAAGTCTGCAACAAAAGGCATTTACATTGCATTATGCCAACGGAGTGCAGAATTAGACGATTCAACAGCTGAAAATGCAGTGGCAATATATAGATTTTTCCGAGACTCCACAGAAGATCCTAATCAAATAAATAATTATTCTAACAATGTATTATTAGGAAATGTCGCTATATCTGCCGCACAAACCGGAAATTTAGATTTATGGAGATTTGTGTGCTTGCCCAAGTTATCATTAGAAGTTTCAGATCAGAGAGAATATGCCCGCTGGAAATATGATTTTAGTAACCACCGTTATGATACTCTAAAACCGGTGCTTCCATTTGACCAACGACTCATTGAAGGTTTTCGATCATTTAATATTAATCCTAGCTTAACGTTAGTGTTAGATGATTTAGAAGCTCCTTATTTACGCACCACTAACCATCGGAAAAGCGGATTTTCTGGTTATGAATCATTAAAGAAACCAGAACAGGCAAGAGCCCTTGCCGGACTCGTAGAGATGCGCACAAGTATAAGAGATTGGATAAGTGAATCTACTCAGAATTTAAATTGTGAGGCAAATGTTATCTTTTTTTCAGAAATGGTCGAGTACTCAACTTTTGCGGATCTACTAGCTACATTTGAACTAGAAGTCGACGAGAGACATACAAAAATCTTGAATCAAGAAATGCAACTTGTTAGAGAAATATTTCCCCAAATTAGCTACTTAGAATGTAGAATATATGCTATACGAAGAATAGCTCAGTACGCAGTCGAAGGTGCTATTTTATATCCGAGAGTTAGCAGCGGTGTTTACTTAGCTTCGGAATACCCGGTTAATCTGGTATGGAAAAAACTAACATTGTTAGCCGATATCCCTACCTTATTTTATTTGCAGGATAAAGATGTTAGGAATTTATAATGATTTCGAAGAAATATAGAAGATTTGAATGTGATTTGATTCGATCGTGGACTTAAGAACAAAACAAAGCTCTAATATTGCCTGTTACATATATGTAGGCACGGCAATTGAAACCTCGTTCCTAATATGAATCTAAGCCATGTAGTCACAATTCTCTTCCTACAACGACAACACTCTTATCGTTTATAATATCATTATGAAATCTTACTTGGATATTAATACTGACTCATATAATTTAGTTGCGGAAAATTACAAAACAGAACATAGCACAAGACTGGAATGGGAAGCAGAGCTTATTAAATTCAAAAACTATTTACCACAAAATCCAAAACTAATAGTTGATTTAGGTTGTGGAACCGGTGAAGAAACCCAGTGGCTTTCAGAAAATTTACCTACTTCCCAGATAATTGGGATTGATGCCTCAAGCGCTATGGTTAATGTTGCTACAAGTAGCTACCCAACGCTTCAATTACAGCAAAGTAACATTGTTGAATACGTATCCCCCTTTGAAGTTGATGGAATATGGGCAAGAGCTAGCTTACATCATCTTACTCTGGATGAATTAGATCAACTTTTCTACAATATTTCAAAGTATCTACATGGGGTAATTGGAATGGTTAATAAATATGGAGAAAAAGAAGAAATTGAAGAGAAAAATAAGTATGGAAGAATCCTCCGTAGATATTTTCAATACTTTGATGAGAATTTGATTGAAGAATTAAGTATGAATTATGGATTTAAATCCATTGAGCAATATCATGTTCAAAATGATCATCATTGGCTAGTAACGTTTCTTTCGATTCAATAACTCATTTTAGCAGATAATTCGAACTTTCGAGTGTTTTTCTGTACAATTAATATGTGAGTATAAATTCCAGAAAAATTCTTTTTCTTTTTTTCTTGCCGATTGTAGCTATTTTTCTATTTATTTATAGTTATGCTAGTCGCGAAATACCTTCACATTCTGAATTGCCTTCTTGCGTAGAAAATAGTTCTTCCGGCGATTCTCAAATAGTTATAGATTTTGAAACTTGTATGCCATGTAAATCCGTTGAATACTTCGAGCTTGGATCTCTGCATTACAGAATCGAAGGCAAATCTGAAAACGTATGCAAACTCCGATATGGCATGGAAGTTGAAAATCCAAACTGGAATGGCCAACTTGATAACTATTGTGAGGTTCCTATCTCGACGGGATTATCTATGTTTGAAGAAAATGAATCTGAATTATCAGAAACTGGATCAGTAATATCTACAGGGATTGGATACAACTTCGAAAAGATTAAAGAATATTGTGAGTAAGGAAGTTTTAGTGTGTCGTAGGCTACTGTTTTATCTAACAGATCAAACAATTCCCTCTACTTAATTCAACCAAAAACCATGCTACGATTACAATATGAATAATAAAATCTACCCTATATTGATCATAATGGCTATTTTATTTCTCGGATTTCTAGTTTTTCAACGAACCGTCCCTAATAACCCGGTACAAGTAGAAGAAACAATCAACCCACAAGAAAACATAACTATTGAAAACTGTGAACAACAAGAAATTAAGAATTTAATAGACAATGAATACCTTCGGCCAGAAGAGCTTGCTGTTTCGTTTTACTCCAAACCTTCTGAGAATTTGGTTAATGAACTTGCAAATAAATATAATCTAGAAGTTTTAGTTGTGTATAATGACCCGGCTGTTGTCTATAAGGTTAGTGAAGAAAATGCACCTGGTGTGAAATGTCAGCTACAACAGGAGCCCGAAGTTGATCGGGTTGTTTTTATTGAAAACAGGCCGGTATATTAAAATACTTTAAGCTAGTGGGTACCACCCATTAGATAGATTGTATGAAGCCGGGGTCAAGGTAAGGCTATAACTTTACCTAATTAAGGAATTTGAACAACATCTCCGGGGTGGATTAATTTGCCACCATCTTTAGTAATGAGCTTTTTCCATTCTTTTCCTGAGTCATAATATTCTGAAGATATCTTCCAGAGATTATCCCCTTCTTTTACGACATGAATAGACGGAGTGCTTTCTGTTGAGGCATCAAGTACAGCTGAGGTTGCCTGTGATTCATCCGAGTAATCTGCCAGTACCAGCCCTATTCTATCAACGTGTTCTTCTGCAATTATATTTTCGGTAGTGTTTGGATTTCCTGCAAAGATTGCAGCAGTACCGATTAGGGTAAGTGCAGTTGCAGCAAACATCAATGAACTTTGAATAACCTTTAGTTGAAGCGTAAGGTTTGTCTTATACACCTTGATAATTGAAGAAATCACAAAGCTAGCAAAAGCTATCCCAATGGTTAGCCGTATAGTAAATACTAGGTGTCTAATAAGCACAGGTCTATTGACCCGGTAAAGCCAGAGCTTTGAACAATGGTATTCAAAATCTTTCTACCGGTAGCCTAGTAATGGTATTGGATGCAGATTCTATTATCGCTAGCAATGCTATTTCTAATGCGGTTTCATATTTCAGTAACCCGAATGTTGCTTCAATTGCCTCAAATGTAAGGATTTTGCCATCCAAAACATTTATGGGAAAAATTCAGTACATAGAATACTTGATGGGTCATAAACTCAAGAAAGCTTTTACGGTTTTAAATAATGAATACATTGTAGGTGGAATCGGATCAGTATTTCGAAGAAGTATTTTGCAAACCGTCGGATATTACGATACAGATACGATTACCGAGGATATTGACTTAACAATGAAAATCTTACGTATGGGCAACCGACAACACAAAGTAGTCTTTGCCTCAGATGTTGTATGTTATACCGAATCAGTTATGAGCTTAAAAGATTTATATAAACAACGATTTAGATGGAAGTTCGGCAGGTTCCAAACAGTCTGGAAAAATAAAAGAATGTTTTTTAACCTTTCGGGCAAATATAATAAGAGATTAACTTTTTATCAATTGCCCTTTGTGTTGTACAGCGAATTGGCATTTTTAATTGACCCATTACTAATTGGTTTCATGATTTATTTAACATTTAAATATCAGGAAATGTCGACATTTACCGGAGTATTCTTGTTCCTTGGATTTTACTCTTTTATTACTATTGTGTCGGACGAATATTTAACTTTTAAAGAGAAATTTTATTCAATGGTACTAGTTCCTTTTGTTTACCTATTCTTTTTTGTAATCAGTGTCGTCGAGTATTTTGCCTTAATCAAATCAATCGTGTCCTATAAGGGCATTATATATGCCAAAGAAATAAATAATTGCGGATGGGAACACGTAGAACGTATTGGTACCGCGACTAATTAACACTCCGTTTAAATTGCACAGATGATTCAATAAAGTATGAGATACAATTCACTATAATTATTATCATGCAAATTTTTAACACTAGCCAAACGAATGAAATAGCCCAACTATTAAAGAGCGGTAAAATCGGCATTATGCCTACAGACACCATATATGGCATACATTGCTTGGCTAATGATCCGAATTTAGTTGATAAAATTTATCAAATTAAAAAAAGACCCGACAAAATTCCATTAATCACAATAATTTCGAATCTAGACGATTTACTACCGTTTGAAGTAGAGCTAAACGACTACTCACATGAACAGATAAGTCGTTTTTGGCCTGGCCCCAATACTCTTATATTCGACACAAACCAAAACGAAACACGATCATTTAGAATGCCTGACAATGATTTTCTACTTTCGATACTAAAAATCACAGGTCCATTAATTTCTACAAGTGCTAACTTACATGGGCAACAACCTGCAAAAGATGTAAACGACGCAATAAAATATTTTGCTGATTCAATCGATTTTTATGTAGATGGAGGAAAAATGGATAACCCTCCCTCAAATGTATATCGCATTAATCAAGGCACCATAACTAAATTACGCTAACCTTAAAAAGTGAATAATCTAAGGCAAGAATTTATATCCTTTAGGCTAAATAATCTCTGCCGATTCGATAATTTTTAAAAGCTCTTCCTGTATTTCTGCAGTCTAGATAAACCATGCGAAATAAATGGAACATCAACTACCATGAGCCCTAACACCGGATATGCCGTGAACTTAACCGGCTTATCCGGATACTTTAATGAGTCGGGCTTATTCGATATAAATGCATTCGATTGCCCACTTGAACCTTAATTTTAATATCCGGAATATTAATTAAGTCGAACGATCACTCAGCCTTCTTTTTTGGAAATCGTGTATAAAGGTAACGACTATCCACACTAAGCATATCGATATTAGATTTAATACCGTTGTAGTGAGAAAACTATATCTAAATGGAATATAAAAAATCATGAACAATAATACCGATTGAATAATGTATGTCATGAGTGAGTTTCTCCCGAATTTCAATAATAACCAGCCCATATATTTATTTATATTGGTGTAATACCTTTCAATCATAGAGTATAAAAATATAATCCAAATGCTAAACACAATAATTCTTCCCGACCAAGGGTTTCTGTATTAAAAATGAGCTCAAGTGATCTTTGATTGTCGGGAAAATATCCAAAATATTTGTGAGAAACACTTAATACCAGTCAAAACAAAACAACGCTCCAACAAAGGCACACCCACCCGGAAGTTACTTAGTGTATAAACTCTGAAAACATTTTTATGTGCGGCAGTAAACATCCCTAACACAAACATGAATTGCCATGACGATAAATCAAAGAAACTTACGCAAAAACGAACACATTCGATTTCGTATAAATTTGTAAACCACAATAGAAAAGAAGTAAGTAACACAATAACCGATAGATTCCGTTTAAATAGGTATAGAATAATCGGGGCTGTTAAAAGCAATAAGACGTAAAGCGGAAGCAGATCTGCCCATCCATACGAGAACCTAAGTAACATAGTGTCAACTAATAGATTAGAATAGCTATCGTAATTAATGAAGCCTGTCGGCCCTGGGAATTTACCTAAACCAAGTGTAAGGGCAACATATACAAGCGTAAGAGCAACACTCCAAATATATAATGTAATAGCTCGTCTCCAAAGTGATTTAAAGACACGTTTAGCCGAATCATCTATCATCTTCGGATAGTAAACATAGCTAACAAAAAAACCCGATAAAAAAATAAATCCTTCAGCCGCTGAGGTCCATAATCTTCCATTTCCGTTATAAAATGTGAAAAGCGAAATACCTCCGTAGTAACTAACATGATCAACCAGTATGGCTACCAAATAATGACCTCTTAGCATGTCTAACTTACTGTTCCGTTTTTTATGATGTGATATCTGACTCATTAAAGAATAAGATCTATACCTATTGCGTACTTTGATGATTTTGAATATCTATCGGGAAATTCGGCTGATATTGTGTTTGCCAAATCATCATTATCATATGAATATTTGAGCTCGACTACACAGATGTCAGTATCGATCTTTTTGAGGGGGTTAAACCCTGTATGAAGATCCCAGTACCTTAAGTCATAATCCAGTGTGATTCGGTAATTTCTGTCTGCAGATATAAAATATCTTCGAGAGTAGCTGACTAAAATGACCGGGCGTAATGAAGGAAATAGTTTTTTGACTGCTCCATCTGCATCTGATTTTTCGATTATCGAAGCGTAATTTTTCAAGAAATCCCCTATTTTATTATCTCCGAGATTGTAAGTATCTTTTGTACCGACGTGAGCATTTTTACTTTTAATTTCTAAATTCGCCGCTACGAGATTTTCAATGTCATCTCCATACCATCGAACTCTAATTTTACGTCTGTTAGATTTCCCATATAAATTGTCTTGATAATATTCAAATCCATTCGTATCGAAATATATACTATTCACACGTCGTTCTTCATAGGCTTCTTTGAATATCGCTTTGTGTGCTTTAATCAATAAGACCATTTGTTTCATATCGTCTAGCTTAGTTGAAAATTTTCTTTCGTATCGTAGGTTTTTCATATTATTCGATTATATTAAAGAAGCTTAAAATACTGCCGAAAAAAGTTTTCTCGAAATTCGCAGTTATATACACGTCATCCCTTGCGAAAGTAACACTGTCATTATTATCAATAACATGAACGTCTCCAGTCCAACCTATAAATCGGTATCCGAGTTTGCTTTTGACTTTGAGTGTATATGGAATATTTTTTATGTATGTTCCATGCCATAGAGAATCATTAATTTCGAGCGAATCGAGATATATTGTTCCTGCACTTTCGAGATTCATATTTATTGTAAGGTCTGTGGTTCCTGTAAACTTTAGCTCCAAAACTACCTGATTTAAAGCATGATTTCTTCTGTCATAAGTAAAGTCACGCATCACTTGTATATTGTTTCTCCATTCATCTATATTTTTGAAGCTTCTCCAATCCCCTTTAATGACTTTGTTGCCCCATTTTGATGCGTGCCTAGGAACCTCTGCTTCAATTCGAGATTCAAATGAATCAATGATCGGGATCACACGTTCAGGAAGATATGTTGAGTTATAGTGATAAGCAAAACGCCTGGCGAACTCTTCCTTAAAATCATCATTCATTAGTAAAGATTTTATTAATAGATTTGACCATAGTGGAATAACCTCAGGCGGAGATTTAAGAATTCTATTTAAACGATTTGTACTACCTGAAGGAGAATTAAATGCTTCATCCATATCGTACACGATCCACCTCCATCTACCATCTAACCCATATGGAACATACTCATCTTCAAAATCGGATGTGTCGTTGATATATCTCCATACCCTTAAATTTGAATCAATCCAAACAGAGTTATTTGAATAAATATTCAAAACATTGTAATCAATAAAGTTATCGACATCCATCAAAGTTTTTACATATTCATAATTTTCATTTATCGACATATCGTTGTTTTTAACGAAATCAAGCATGTTGATGTAATGAAGTTCGTCTCCTTGTTGGCCCGACTCAATTGAAGGGTACCCACCCTGACTTCTATCCGGAAACAATCTCACTATATTTTTTCTATCGACGTTATATTTGTTCTGAAAATAATATTCATCCTGGAACTCACGAATATTGTGTATTCCCCAGTATTCCCCATTAATAAACAAGATTGAAGGCTGGTAGTTTTGTAAATCGAGCTTGGATTCTGAAAACAGATTTTGTACTAATGCGTCTCGGAATAACGTGTCTTTCCAATCATTTCCGGAGCTTCTCAACAATATGCATTTAAATTTCTTGACAGGTGAATCCTTAAAAAGTTGATATTCGATTTGTGGCTCGTTTTTCCCGGTACAATACCTCAAAGTTTTTTGAGGGAAAGATCTGGTAGTGTTTCCATGAATTTTAATTTCCCCTACTGAATCGAATCTTAACGTCCCTTCTTCATCAAAGTATTCAAGGTATGCAGGCTTCTGCCAGTCTTTTCCTCTTTGGGCAAAATTTGCAACGAATTTTTCATCGGACTCAGGGTCGGGTTTGCCTTCAACATAAATACCTGTACTCTCATCCCACAAGTTAATGGGGTCTGTAACCAACGAAATCACAGGAAGAGTCGAATATTCGTTAATGAGATATGTCTGTGTATGAGTTTTTCCTCTTTTGATACCGTTATTGAATAATGCAGCTCTCAAAACTGTGTTTTTATCAATGTAAATCTCTTCACTGTAAAGTGATGACTGTGGTCCCGGCTCGCTTCCATCTAACGTATACCTGATTTCGTTGCCTAAACGGTATAACCGCATCGAAACTGAAATAGAACCATCGTAGAGTCCGGAGTAATTAGAAAAACCTATCGTGTTACCTTTAGCCGAAGTTCTTACAAAATCAACCTGAAAAAAAGCAACGGATAAAATTAGTAGTGTGATAGTAATAAAACCGATCTCCAGCCTCGATATACCTGTAAAAAGTTTTTTACATTTCTTTAAATATGATTCGGGAGATCTATGAAGTATCAACTGGATAAGCCTTTATCCTCTATAAAGCTCATTTTTAAATGTTTATCCAATGATCTTAAAGAGTCCGCAGCCTCGTTTAACTTGCCAACATTAAGAAACCTAGCATAAATGAGGAATTCAGCTTCATCATTTGCCAAATCGGCTCTCTTAAGACTAATAAGATCTGAGTGTTTTTTTAGCAACGAGGTAATCTTGTTAAGATCAACCATCGACGGATTATTGGAATTTATGCTGACCAACATATTAAATTCATTTGATTTTGATTTTCTGAGAAATCCCCTTGTTACCAAATACAATGCTATTCCCAAAAACCCAAGCAAGGTTATTACGCGTTGACCTGAACCAAAACCGAGCCCTACAGACATAGTTAAAAACAGAAAAGTAAGCTCCTCCGGCTCTTTGATAGCGGATCTAAATCTGACAATGGAAAGTGCTCCAACAAGGCCTAATGATAATGCCAGTGAAGTTTTCACCACAGTGATAATTAGCATTGTTGTAAGAGCTAAAATTACGAAGTTTGAAGAAAACATCTTACGGTTAGAAATAGCACTACCGTAATGCCTATATATCAAAGAAATCACATATGCACAGAGACCGGCCAAAATAAAATCGATATAGAAATATTCGAAGTCGCTATATATGCTTTGGGTATTAAAGTACCTCTCGAGGTCTAGTAAATCTGACATTTACAAGAAATTTTAACAGTGAATAAGTGCTAAAGTCCAGTTTAAATTTGGGAAAAGACATTTGCGAAAACCTTCTCAAACTCCCCCGCTTAATTGTGTGGAGGGAATTCTTGAAGGTCTCGCTACGTGTTAGTTAGGACAAATGCTTTGAAACTAGTTTAGTCATTTCAAACATAGATACGGTTTCCTGACCGTCGAATACTTTTTTAAGTTTTTCGTCGGCGTTAATATTTCTCTTATTCTCCGGATCCTGTAAATCATTTGCTTTTATGTACACCCAAAGAGCTTTAGTAACTTCAGTTCTAGGCATGGGCCCTTTACCTACAACATCCTCAAGCTCGGGACTTAGGTTCATCGGTTTAGCTAATCCTTTTCCTTTATTGGAATCTTCCATTAATTTTCACCACCTCACAAAATCAAACAGAATTAAATGATACTTCATAATTTACTATCAATGAGACTCCTACCACAAGTAGATCTATCCATACGAAATTACAAATTACGACAAATTACGGAATCATATCGTTATGATTTACGGTATTAATGTGTATCGGCGTAACTAAATCAAGGTTTCTCTGTTCCAACAATTCGTCGAAAAAATCGCACCTGTCTACAGAATATGACCATGCTTCCCTGGTATCTGCGTTTGATGGAAATTCGAGTATAGACCGCCTGGTACGAATAAGCTCCTTAAGCCAAACTACCTCATCGACACCTTTAGCCGGTGACCCGCCCAGTTTCTTATTTATGGCTTCGATCATCATTGGTAACCCATCGGGGTCTTTAGGGCTGTTACCATGTTGAATTATTGTGTCATACATAAACGCTTTTGTGATGTTGTGTTTAATTCCAAGATTTTTGGCTGTACTCATTGCCGGATTATAAAATCGGGTGTCTCTTAAAGTATCTTGAATAGAACGAAATGCTCTGTCATATGAGGCTTTTTGCCATTCTCCGATAAAATCTTCAAGATCCTGAGTCTGAAGCTCACCTTTCTCCAATTTCCTCAAATTATTCAAATATTTTGTTATGGAACTAGTCGGGGCTATAGTGCTATAATTCCTAACGACCTCATAAATTTCGCCGTAGGCTGAGGTAAAACCCGCGATGCCGGCGGTAAAGCCCCTTCCATCGCCAATATTTTCAATATAATCATATTGAGGCGTTATGGTGTCGTTTTCAAAAAGGCTAATTATTTGTTCAGCTATTTTCTTTTTAACTGGACTTAGCCCAACAACTATAGGACTTGCACTTTCTGGCTTTAAACATTGAGAATCGGAAGAACAACTAACACTTTTAACGGTATAAACAGGCGAAAACATTTTTGTAGTAACAATAGATATCGAAACAACAGGATCCAATATTTCTTTGCCCCGATAAGTATCGGCAGATCTTTCGGTTCCAAAGTAGACATAGCAGACAGCGACAAACAGTAACAACACTAACATAAAGAGATTGGTCTTAGGATATTTAGTAATATTGTTAATCACATCCATAGGTAATGCCCAAAAATAGGAATAAAAATAAATTCTTAAAAAAGAACACAGAAAGACAAAACACCCCCGAATCCGTAAACCAAGCGGAGGTAACCCTCGAAAATGCAACCACACTTCACAAGCCTATTTTTTATGACGAAACAAAATTACGTTGGAAGATTTTTCTTACTTTCATAGCAGGGTTTATTTTGACCTTCGTAGGACTGCAGGTTATGACCGTCAGATCCATTCTCAATCAATCTAACACGTTTTCTCCTCCAAAAACTTTTCAACCGTTAGTAGCAGATGTAGCACAGAGTATTGCTTCTCAAATCGACCAGATCGCTACAACTTCGAATAAAGTGGTACCAATCGAAAATCTAAAACGCATTGGATTTTATGTAACATGGGACGAAACCAGTTTTAAATCACTGGAACAGCATATTCACGAACTTGACGTGGTAATGCCTGAATGGCTCGTATTATCTTCCCTAGAAGGCAGCTATAGGCAACTTGACTGGAAAGACGAAGAATCGGTACGTAATTTTATCCGATTCACCAAACCCGACACTAAGATTATTCCGTTAATAAATAACTTTAATTCAGAGAAACATGATTATGATGCTGAACTATTAGCAGGAATGCTCAAGAATCCGCAGTCTAGAGCCAATCTGATCGGAGCATTAACTTGGTATGTAAATGAAAACCGGTATGACGGAATAAATATCGACTTTGAGAATGTGCCGCAAACTTCTCAAAAAAACCTGGAATTATTTATGTCTGAACTCAATACCGAGTTTAAAAAACATGATCTCATCGTTTCACAATCTCTTCCATTAAATAATCCTCAATTTAACTATGCTACTTACTCAAGATACAACGATTATATTGTGTTAATGGCATACGATTACAACTGGTTAACCGGAAATCCGGGGCCAATCGCACCCCAAAACTGGATAAACGATTCATTGAATTCAGTATTAAGATATATTCCTAAAGAAAAACTTATATTGTCCATCGGAAACTATGCATATGATTGGAACTTAACTACAAAACAACCTGCATGGAGTATGAGTTTCGAAAATACAATGTTTACAGCTGCAAGGCATCAAGCCAAGATTGAAATGGATAAAAGCAGTCTAAATCCCTTTTATAACTATAAAGATAGTTCCGGTAACGAACATATTGTTTGGTACCTTGATTCAATCACTGCATTTAATCAAATTGTCGCGGGTGCCAATAAGCAGATCGCAGGTGTAGCACTATGGAGATTAGGCTCCGAGGATACCGGATTCTGGAAGATTTTTGAATCAAAAAACAATGCATACTACTCTTTGGAAAATTTGCAAAATATCGTAAACGGATATTCAGTCAGCTCTTCAGGTGAAGGAGAAGTATTAAGAGTAATCTCGAGTCCAAGAGCGGGTTTAAGAAGAATACAGATAGACCCAGTCTCAGGTTACATTAACTCACAAAGCATTAGCTCCTACCCTTCCTCTTATACTGTGGAAAGATCAGGAAGAGCAGCCGGTCAGAAGAAAATTGCACTAACTTTTGATGACGGACCAAGCCCCGAACACACAATGCAAATACTTGATATTCTCGATCAATACGGAGCTAAAGGAACATTCTTTATCATTGGAAGCCAAGCAAACATATATCCCGACATCATAAAATCGATTGTAGAAAGAGGACACGAAATCGGCAACCATACTTATCTGCATCCGAACATAAGCTTAATCTCAAAAGAGCAAATTAATCTTGAGTTAAAAACTACTCAGAAAGTCATCGAAAGCTTCACAGGCAGACAAACTTTATTATTCAGACCACCATATGGCGGAGGCTTTGTGAATTTTGATCATCCCGAGATGATGCAACCTATGGCCGATATTGGCGAAAAAGGATTCTATTTTGTCGGCATAGACATCGATCCCAAAGACTGGAGACGTGTCAGTTCAAATGAAATCTCCGGTAAAATTATTAGTGATGTGTATTCAGGAAAAGGTCCGGTTGTATTGCTCCATGATGGAGGCGGAAACAGAACTAACACCGTAGAAGCACTTCCGAGAATACTTGAAGAACTTACCGGTGCCGGATATACATTTACCGGAATGTCAGACGTAATGGGACTTTCGAGGGATATAGTAATGCCGGAAACAAAAAAAGGAAGCTTCTCATTCGACAGCTGGGGCTTTAGATCCTTGAGTATAACTGCAGGTTTTATTAGATGGGCATTTTGGATCGGTATTTTTATAGGTTTCCTTCGACTTGTTCTCATAATCATTTTGGCGTTGACTCAAAAATTTTCTAGGGCGAAGAAGTTACCCAAAGAAACATCTAGACGCAAACTTAATGCATTTCTTCCGAAAGTGAGCGTTATTGTTCCTGCATGGAACGAAGAAAAAGTTATTATAAAAACTATTAAAGAGCTATTACGATCCAAGTATAAAAACTTTGAGGTCTTATTTGTTGATGACGGCTCAAAAGACAACACATATCAAATCGTGCTAGATAAATATAAAGATAACCCTCAAGTGAAAATTTTCACGAAAAAAAATGGAGGTAAATCGAGTGCTATTAACTTCGGAATTGATCAAAGCGATGCGGAAATCGTTATTGTTCAGGACGCTGATACACTTTTAGATCCCAAAGCAATCTTTAATCTGACTAGACATTTCATAGACGAAAAAGTCGGAGCCGTGGCAGGAAATGTAAAGGTCGGAAATCGAATTAGTATGCTCACAAAATTCCAAGCTTTAGAATATATAATCAGCCAAAACCTCGACAAGCGTGCCTTCAATTTAGTGAATGGCATATCGGTAGTACCGGGAGCAATTGGTGCATGGAAAAGAGATTTAGTGCTTAAGGCAGGCGGGTTCAAATCTGATACTTTAGCTGAGGATGCGGAACTAACCTTAAAGATTCTTGAGATGGGATATAAAGTCGAGTATGAGGAGCAAGCCATTGCTTTCACGGAAGCTCCGGATAATATGAAAGATTTCATCAAACAACGATTTCGATGGATGTTTGGGACCTTACAGTCTACATGGAAATATTTTAAACACATTTTTAGCCATAAGCATAAGTCGTTAGGCTTTTTCGTGATTCCCAATGTGCTGGTTTTTCAGATTATATTCCCTTTGATCGCACCTTTTATGGATATTTTTACGGTTGTATTTTTATCGATCGCACTTTGGCAAAAAGCAATACACCAAGATGTATCATTTGATTCAGCTAACCAAGTAATCACTTTTTATTTATTATTTGCATTAGTCGATATTTTAGTAGCTTTTATTGCGTTTATGCTCGAGCGTAAAGAGGATAAAAAGTTAATCATATTCTTACCTTGGCAGCGAATTGTCTACAAATACTTGATGTACGTATTATCGCTAAAAGTCTTTTTTACAGCATTAAAAGGTCCTCGTGTAGAATGGGAAACGAAAGACCGTAAAGCCACGGTTAACTTTCTCGCAGTAATCGGACGTTAGAATCGATCTGAAAACCTCGAGAACCTTCATAATTACAACGGATCTAAAGCTTTCCTAAGTGAGCTTGGGGCACGGAAAGGTATCTAATGCTCATAATTAATGTTTTATTGCTTTTCTCAATTATCAAGACATTTATTAGAGATAAATATTTTTCAATTCTGGGAACATTAATTTATACATTATCACCACTAACTATTTACTATGGGACAAGAATTCTTCTAGATAATATAATGGTACTTTTTACCCTATTCAGTTCTTTTATATATATAAAGATAAAGAATAAAAAATTAGGATTACTATTAAGCGGAATACTGATGGGTATTGCCATACTCATCAAAGAAAATACCGTCTTCTACGTTTTACCTATGCTTGGGATCATTTTCTGGAACGATAAAGATGAAATTTATAAGGCAATAAAATCTTCTCTAATTTGGACATTATCACTGGGTTTGGCGGTGATAAACTACCCATTATTAGCCTACTATCGTGGGGAATTATTCCCGACTGATTATTTTGAAGGAGAAGAGTACCCGAGTTTAATCTCAACCATTATTTTCCAATCACAAAGAGGCAAATCCGAAGTATTTAGCTTTGATGAAAACCCATTTTGGGAAACGATTAGTTTCTGGACAAAAGAAGACCCCGTTTTAGTAATTGGTGGAATAATATTTACTTTATGCAACTTATTTATTGGTGTGACCAGCAAAAGCTTTACCTTATTAATGCTGTTTCTTTTCGTAATGATACAATTCTTGTTTTTTATGAGAGGTGGAATTGTTTTCCCATTTTATATCCTACCTGTACTTCCGTTTCTGGCCATAAATCTGGCATATTCATTAAGCATAATTAATTTTCTACAGAATAAGTATATGAAGATTTCGGTAATGCTGATTCTTTTAGCATTCAGTATGTATTCAATATTGTCTGTACAAGGTGGAAATCCATTTACTTCAAAGCAAACCGAAGCTCAAATACAATCGATAAACTGGATAAACGAAAACAATCATAGTGAAATCGTTATTGTGGGTGATAGTTATCTTAAAGGTGAATTCTATAACAAACCGGGATATACAGTATATTCGCACTTTGATGCTGAATTCGATCAAACCTTGGTTGACTGTTACAAAACAGTGGAACAAAAAATAGATTTATTCGTAAGCACTACACAAGTTGAACTTGATGCAGAAAAGCTCCCATTTATTAAGTCGCTACCGAGTAGTTTTATTGTAATTAAAAACTTTGAATCCGAAAATTGGGACGTACAAATCTCTGCTCCATTACAAAATCTCGTAAAATAACTACCAAAAACCATTGACGAACCGCGACTATAGTGTTTATATACCTGCATTATGGATAACTTCCCAACCGAAGACTTTCAAGAACCAGAAGATCTGATAGAACCAGTATTAAATGATGCAGATCAAACACCAGAAATCCTTCAACAACAAATGTCACGTCGGCAATTTTTACGACTTTCAACATCCTGTGCGGCAACAGGTATGCTACTTGCTCAAGCTTCAACTGCAGCAGCGGCTCCGGAAACCCCTACAAGTCCGGAACTAAATAATAAACTACTTCTTCCTGTCGTATCATCGCCTCAGCCCTTAGAGGCTGTAAACCCCCTTGAACATGAAAGAATCAGACTATTAGGGAGATTGAGAACGAATATGGGTCTAACAGCCCTAAGCGATGTTGAGCTGCTACCCGAACTAGATAATTTAGATAACATATTTGGTGAAGGTACAAATCTAGGCATATTGCAACAAATAGGATTACACCTCGAAATTATAGAAGACTTCTTTCGTGATGCTTCTGCCGAAATTAATGGAAATCACCCAAGAAACCCAACATTAAGAGAATTACGTTTAATACGAATATCTGCGGGAACGGAATTAAACCAAGTTGCAACTGTTGTATTTCCTAGTGGAGAAGTGACAAGAACATTATCATTCAATCTCATATTTCCGGATCTAACAGATCGGATAGCAACTCTGGCACATGAAGTTTTCCACTTGGTAGAAAATTCCCGTAGAACAGCAGATAACAATGTTTTCGTTACCTATATGGAAATTAGTGCATATGTACATGCAAGATTAGCACTAAATCATATCCTATCGGGTGCAACAAACATCGATAAAGAACGACAAACAAATTTACTTGAACATCCTGTTATGGATGCTGATAGACCTAATATTGCCAACGATTGGTATGTGTACTATTTAGCTTATGCCCGTAAAAAACCATTTGAATCGCATAACGGAATTGATGTATCAATTATTCATAGCGCTGCCAGGTATGCCGCAAGAGGAATTGTTAGAGAAGTAGGTGCCAATACTCATGGTGCTAATTTTTATCGTTACATGGCCGGATATGAAGACTCTTCAAATACCGTCGCTAACAAAATGAGGGCACTAGTAGCAAATCAACGTATACCAAGCCTTGAACCGGGTGAATTCCCGGAAAAACAAACCGGAATAATACAGGTCACCATGAGGACGACCCCAATTGTAATTACTGATATGTTACACATTGGAACACTAAAAACTTCAGAATCCGGTGAAATAACGGGATCCTCACTTTGTGAAAATGCTGAAGTTGCCGACAAAATGGACTTTATGATTAAGTGGGTAAGCCCACAGGGTGAAATCAAGTATGTAAAATTTCAACCTTTCGGTGTATCTCATGCCGGAGGGGATCCTGAATATGGTGGAGCATACGTGTACTTACCCAGAAGCGTAAGCTTTGAACATAATGGAGAAACGGTAGAAGCTCTGATCAGAGATTGCGAAATTCAAATATTTTCAAGCTTAGGAGAAGTGGGTGGAACCAGAAGGTATGCCATGTATTCAGTTAGATCGACATCAACAAATGCTACCTCTAACAATCTGAACGCTGAAACGAAAACACAAATCGCTGGAATGAGTTTAAATTCTATGCTAAGTATGTCGGGGATAAATATTGATGAAGCTGAATTTAATAGACTTGAAAACTCATTTTCTTCTGAAAATGCGAATACCTTCAATGCAGTGGCACAAAGCGTTTTAACTCGTAAAGAGTTTGAAGAGAAATACAAAGATTATATATAACCTCCTGATGTATAAAGCCTTTTAGCGGTTTGGTCGTTAACACGAAGTAGTGTAAACGATTTGCGTCTGTAATCAAAAAAAGCTATTCTTAGTTTGATGTTTATCCAACACAATAGTAAAACTATCAAACTTAAGCAACGTTGTGAGTTGCATAACACAAGTTTCTCTGCGAAGGATAAACTACACCGACCGGGATCATGACCCGGTTTTTTTGTGCCTATTTTCACGAATTCGGGGCATAATTTGTCGTCGAATTCAAAAGCAAATTAAAGGGGGTGAAAATTATGAACATATTATCAAAAATTCCCACAACTTTACTTGGAACTATAGGTGTACTGACACTAACCGTGTCTTTGGTTCATGCGGCTAACTCTACAGTAGTTGTTACTCCAAATGATCTCGAGGACTCTAAAGTGGAAGCCTATTTTAATGACAGTTGGTTTCTTTATAACGACGAAACCGACACAGTAGATAATACTTTGGGAACATTTGTAACAGGGCCTGAAACTGCTCCTTTAGGAGTCGGAAGCGTGCAAATGAGTGTTTCCGGATCACAACGTCGGAACATAGCAACTTATCGATTTAAAGGAACACCTCTAGCTGACATCACGACTTTAAGATACAGCACATATAATCCGTCTGTAGGAAATGGTGGAAGTGCAAATAGATCCGGATACCTACACTTTAATGTAGATTTCGACGGAAGTGATCTTTGGCAAAGGAGGCTCGTTTATGTGCCTAACCTAAATGGCACTGTACAACAGGATACCTGGCAGGAATGGGACACATTAAACGGCGGAGATGCCCTATGGCAATTTTCCGGACCTACCTGGCCTGTTACCGGCGAATCGGGATTTACTCCAAAAACATGGAATCAGATTCTGGCTGATTACCCCGGAGTACGAATCCGAGTTAGCGATTCTTTCTTAGGCGTACGAGTCGGAGAACCCTATCCGAATGGATACACTGAAAACGTGGATGCATTCAAATTCGGAACCGCATCAGGCACGACTACATTTGATTTCGAGCCTTTAGTTGGCCCACCAACAAGCAAGGATCAATGTAAAAATGGAGGTTGGATGACATTTAATAATCCTACCTTTAAAAATCAAGGTGCTTGCGTAAGTTATGCAGCTACCAAGAAATAGAGATAAATAAACATTTCGAAATGTATGCCGTCCCTAAATTAGGGACGGCTTTTTATTTCAACTAGACTTAGCAAACCTACATTGCTAGCATGATGTTAATGCAACTGAAAATTTGGCAGTTTTTGCTTTTAATTGCGGGTACGGTTATGGTACTCTTCTACTTTTCAGGTGGAACCGAAGGGAATCCATTTAGATCGGATGTGCCTGAACAAATATCGGGAACCCTAGTAAAAATACATACCAGAGGCGGATTATGCCCAAATAACGAAATTTGCTCTTCTACAGTGGAAATCAAGGCCGACGGCACAATAACAGGAAGCAACAAAACCGCAAGAGTTTCTATTGATCTTGCCGAGGCACTCGAGAATGCAATAAATAAAACAAATTTTCAGCAAATTAAAGGTAATCCTTATATGGGTCTATGTCCTACTGCCTATGATGGCGTAGAAACCATCTATACATTCTATACATTAAAAGGGTCGGAGGAAATTTCTTCGTGTGAATACTACTTGCAAACAGCAACTGAGCTATCTTCCATATTGGAAACCATCGCCAAACAAATCTACTAATAAATCAATTCAAGCTTACCTTCTGATAAATTCAAAATCTTATTTACGCCAATGCTTTCTACGAAATATCTGTCATGTGAAACAAGTAGTATTGCACCATCAAAGTTTTTGAGACTCTTTTCAATTACTTCCTTCGTTTCAATATCTAAGTGGTTATCAGGCTCATCAAGAATGAGTAAATCGTAATTATTATGTGCGAAAACAGCAAAGGCAAATCGCGAGCGTTCCCCGGGACTCAACTGTTTAATTCTTTTCGCAAGATTATCTTTGCTGAACATAAATTTGCTCAAATAGCCGTAAACCTGTCCATGAAAACAACGGGTTTCATCCATAAAAGCATCAAATAAATTCATATTCGGATTGAAGTGCATCTGAGTTTGTGAAAAGTACCCCACTTTTATATTCGCGCCTAAAGAAAGGTTACCCGAAGATAGTGGCTCATTTTCTGTGATCATCTTTACTAATGTCGACTTACCAGCACCGTTTGGACCAAATAACCAAACCTTTTCCTTTCCCCTTAATTCAAAACTAATATCTTTAAAAACCTCTTTATCGTGATAGTATTTTGAAACTTCATCGAATCGGATCATAAGTTTCCCCTGATGTGCATTTGTATCAAAACCGAAATCTTTTATTTTATTCGCGGAATACTTTTCTTTTTTATTTCTAACTACTTCTCTTTCAATTCTTTTTTTTGCAGATTGAACTGCACGACCTCGTTTTTTACCATCCTTTATCTTCCTTGCACTAACAAGCAACTTTTCTAGCTGAGCCTTTTTTTGCATAAAAAGTTTGTATTCTTCATCCCATTTATTTATTAGTTTTAACTTCTCTTCTTTATACTTATCATAGCTTCCCGGGAAAAAATATATTCCATTTCTTTCGATTTCCCAGATTTCATCTACGACATTGTTTAAAAATGAACGATCATGCGAAATCATAATTACGGATGCCGATAGTTTTCTTATGTACTCCTCAAACCAAAGGATCCCATCGATATCAAGGTGATTCGTCGGTTCATCAATAAATAGTACCGTTGGCTCATTTAGTAGAACCTCAATGAGTTTCACTTTCATTTTCTGCCCTTCGCTAAGTGTATGGAGTTCCTGATATGGATCAAAATTATGGAATTTTAGTTGTGTAGCCAGAGATTCGATTTTGTAATAATCCCACTGATGTTCAAGACAATTTTCGAGATATTCTCCAACCATCTGTCGTGAAAAGTTGAATTCTTGCGGTATATATCCGAGAGTTTCACCTTGGATTTCAAATTTCCCATCCGTCGGCTCTTCTATACCGTTAAGTAGTTTAAATAAAGTGCTTTTCCCGCATCCATTTTTACCAACCAGGCCTATTTTCTTACCTTGACCGATTTTTAAACTAATATTTTCGAATATATAACGATCATCATATTTTTTGCTAAGCTTATTAGCCGTAATCATTGCAACATTGTACCCTTTTATCGCCACTACAGCCAATAAAGAAGGTGCGGAATTGTATTTACTCCGCACCTTCTTTTGCTCTGACCCCGCCTCTCGAAGAATTAGATCAAATCATCTTCTTCTTGCGTGTTACCTCTTAGGGTATCTCCGCTAGGAGTAGGATCATCGTCGTAAGCACCAACACCTTCGCTATCGATATTACGATTTTGATCGGTAGTACGATCCTGTTGCGCCTCTCCTCCGAGACGTCCAACCTCTGGTGTGTTGTTAGTGCCTTCAAACTCATTAGCTCTCTCATCTACTGCATCAAAACCCGACCTTTGACCATTCATTGTAGGGTCTCGCTCCGTATTCGTATCTGTTTCACGACCGTTACTTGTATTTCTTTTGTTTGCCATTTTAACTCACCCCCAAATATTAAAATATTTTTCCTTAACTACGCACTTTGTATATCTCAAACTTGTTGCATGGTACGTACTGTCGAACAAAGTACAGTCAGAATTAAGTAAAGTGAAAGTAAGAGATACAAAACGATGCGAGTACTTAAATGCGACTATAAGAGTATGGAGTAAATAACACCGGCTATAAGCAATGATAACGAAGGGTAAGCAAAATCAATTGCCCAAAGTTCAAGTGACTTTTTCAAAAACAGAAAACCCGGCAGAGAACTTGCTAATACGACGATACCAAGCAATATGGCTAAAAACATCCCCTGCGAAATTGATACGACCTCATTTATTCTAAACAGAACATATAAAGCTAAAACCATTACTGTTCCGCAAATAAAACTCATGACAAACAAACGTGCCATATCTGATTTAGAAGTATTAGATATCTGGACTTCGTTTAGTCCGGTAAGTTTCAGCCATTTATTTCCAAATAGTATAGGCGAGTACCAAACCATTCCAAGTACAAAGTTTGCTGTCGCAGCTAAAAATACCGCTAGTAGGTGGAAAAAGTCCATGTTTACATGTTATAGCACCAAGGCATACTATTCAATAAATATTGCACAGGTGTATATTGGAGGTAATGAACGAAAATAAGATCTATAAAACCCTTCTGTTTCTTGCTTCTTTTGGAATACTTTTATCATTGTATTTGCTCTGGCAACAAATGTTCACTCCGGAGTTTCAGCCATGTACTATCAATAGTTGGATAAACTGCGATGCAGTTATTTCCGGAGAAGTAGCGAAGACGCTAGGAATTCCCACTCCGCTCTACGGCCTAATCGGTTATGTTGTAATCCTTTTTGCAGCATTTAAACGTATGCCCAAACTTTTGTTAGGTATATCCGCCTTCGGATTGCTTTTTTGTTTGTATATTGCGGTAGTCGAGCTGGTTTTCTTGAGAGTTATTTGCCCGGTTTGTATCGGATGTCAGATCACTATGATCTGGGTTTTTGCACTAAGCATTTTGGTTTTCCAAAAATCTAAAAATATTGATAGTGCCGACGAATCAGAGAACTAACCAGCTCGTCATACATATAACCTCGGAGAAAGTTTTGGTTGGCTTCCATAATGTGACGGGAATATTTCCTGTAATCCGGGACCTCTTTTAGCCATAGCAAACCTTGGTCAAGCTGAACAATTTGATCTGACTCATCAATAACGAGATTACATGAAACGCGAAAGTCAGGTTTTAGCTCATCAGGGTATACCCTCAATGGTAGATTATCAATAAGATATGCTTTAAAAGCCTCAAGTCCACACAGATCCAAACTACATCCTTCTCTTTCTGTCATCAGCCTTGAAACCTCAGTTAGAGATAAAAACGATGCCGCCAACCTCTCAGAATTTAATAGATCGTAATATCGAAGTTCCCTCGCATTATTAACATAAGCTCCCACAACAACCCCAGTATTATAAGAAGGTACCGGGATTACGTATGAATAAGGAATGGGTACTCCGTACTCATAATTTAGATCAACTTCTCTTTTCAAAAGATCAGAGGAAACTCTTCCTCCATAAATATTTGGCTTTGATACCTTCAATACAAATGGAGGCCTAGAAGAACCATCACTTAGTGTATATACATTACAAAAGTATCCTCCACCCAAAAATTGACAGCATTCTGCAACTCCGTCTCCTAGAGCTTCTTGTATAATAAGGATATCTTCATTTTGACATAATGTTTCAGGATTAAGGTTGTTCATTCGGAATAGTATATGCAGTGTCCCTTTGAGGCGGGCTTTTCAGAAGAAGCTCAGCAATTCGTTATATTTTATAACAATAATTTGATAAAATCATTATATGTCAAAAAAGCTACTCCCTGCAAAGAAATCAAATCTAAGCGAATGGTATACGGCATTGATCCAACATGCCAAATTAGCAGACTACTCTCCGGTAAAAGGATGTATGGTTATTAGACCAAATGGATATGAAATATGGGAAATGGTTCAAAAAAGACTTGATGAGCTAATAAAAGATTTAGACTGTAGAAACGCTTATTTCCCGCTATTTATCCCCTACTCTTTTCTACAAAAGGAAAAAGACCATATAGAAGGATTCTCTCCTGAATTAGCGATAGTCACAGTTGCAGGAGGCGAAAAACTCGAAGAAAACCTGGTCGTTAGGCCTACTTCAGAAACCATTATGTATGATATGTACAGCAAATGGCTAAATTCTTATAGAGATCTCCCAATAAAGATCAATCAATGGAATAACGTCGTACGATGGGAAAAACGCACATATTTCTTTCTACGAACAACAGAATTTCTATGGCAGGAAGGCCATACAGCTCATGCCACACACGAAGAATCGTGGCAGATGGTTCTGGATGCCCTAGATGCATACGAGAAGATCATGCATGAGTATTTGGCGGTTCCGGTTGTTAAAGGCAGAAAAAGTAACAAAGAAAAATTCGCAGGAGCAGATGTAACGACAACCATTGAGTCAATAATGCCGGATGGAAAAGCTCTCCAAGCAGGAACCAGTCACGATTTGGGTCAGAATTTTTCCAAAAAAGAATCATTTAATATTGCGTACCAGAATGAAAAAGGTGAAATGGATTATGTGTGGCAAGTCAGCTTCGGACTTTCAACTCGCGTCATGGGGGCGTTAATAATGACTCATGGAGATGACGACGGCATGGTAATTCCACCAAGAATAGCACCGACACAGGTATCAATAATTACTGTGAATAATTCAGAGGCACAACTAAAATTTGCCTCAGAACTACAGACACAACTAAAACAACTTGGAGTGAGAACACGAATGGTAAAAGACAATCAACATTCGTTAGGTTGGATGTTAAACGAACTTGAACTCGAAGGAATCCCAATTGTAATAGTTATCGGCGACAAAGAAATTTCAGATGAATCGATTACTTTAAATATTAGACATAATAAAACCAAAGAGAAAATATCTTCCAATGAAATATCAAAAATTCCTGAAATACTGGAAAACATACAAAAACTCATGTATGAAAAAGCTCAAAAACTAAAAACAGACCTAACTTTTGAACCCGCAAATTATGAGGAATTTAAAAAAATCATGAGTACCACTCGCGGATATTTAAGTTCCTATTGGTGTGAATCTGAGAAATGTGAAACAAAAATTAAAGAAGAAACAAAAGCTACAATACGATGCCTGCCTTTAGATCAAAGTGGTCCGGAGGGCGAATGCATTTATTGTGGTAAAAAAGCGAAAAATAAGTGGCTATTCGCCCAAGCATATTAATATGCAAGCCAGTTTATTTTATTTGTAAGAATGATATATCAAATATGTTAAAGCCAATATTGTTAGGAACGATGATAATAGTAATTGCTGGGGCAACTTTCCTGTTTTTGAGAAATACGGAAGATGTTCCAAGCACAACGCTATACAACCCATCTGAGAATCAAAACACTACCGGAGTAGTAGACGGAAAAGTACCGGACATTACTGAACCGGATAATTCACAAACTTTATATAATGGGAAAATCTTATCGAATAGCCTATCCCCTTATATTGAATTTAACCAATTAGATTATGAAAATGCTTTGAATTCAGACAAGCTAATTTATTTAGAATTTTACGCAGACTGGTGCCCTATTTGCCGTGCACAAGAACCACAAATTATCAGCGGCATGCAAATGCTTGATGACCCAAACATAATCGGATTTAGAGTAAATTACAAAGATGATCAAACTGACGAAGACGAGAAATCTTTAGCTGAAGCGTTTAACGTGAAATACCAACACACCAAAGTTGTACTTAAAAACGGGAAACCGGTATATAACATTTTAGAGGTTTGGAATAAAAATAAGCTTATTTCAACCCTAAAGGAATGATACTTTATCTATTTGCATTCTTATCAGGGCTCGCAACAATTCTCGCACCGTGCATTTGGCCTATATTACCAATTCTTTTTATTTCCTCTGATGGGGGTAAAAGAAAACCGTTGGGTCTCAGCTTAGGAATAGTAACCAGCTTTGCACTTATAACTATATTACTTTCCTCGATACTTTCGTATTTTTCAGTAAATTTTGATGTCAGTGTTATAAGACCGGCAGCTACAATATTTCTCGCTTTACTGGGTATTACATTTGTAATTCCTGCCTTAAGCACCAGATTTGAATTTTTCGTGAGCAAGCTTATAGGAAAATCATCAAATGTAGATTTGACTAAAAATAAGTCAGGCTTTATTTCAGGTTTCACAACGGGATTGGCTCTCGGCACGTTGTGGTCACCATGTGCAGGACCAATTCTAGCTGCGATTTCTGTATTAGTAGGTACACATAATCTTAATACTGAAGTTTTAATGCTTATACTTGCATACTCACTTGGAGTTGGCTTACCTCTTTTTGGATTTACTTTATTTGGTCAAAAATTTATAAAACGATCAACATTTATCTCGAAATATACAGATACAATTCAAAGAATATTCGGAATATTAATTATACTACTTGCACTTGCGATATACACCGATTATGACAAAAAGGCACAAGCTTGGTTCCTAGACCAAGTACCCGGGTACTCAAAACTCATCTATCTTCTGGAATTAAATGAAACAGTAACAAAAGAATTGGACAAACTAAATCCGCCAAGAAACCAAATAAATGTATTGCCTACGGATGGAAACAGTTCTCAACAAAATACTTTAAGGCTTCCAAGTTATGGAAAATCTCGGGAAATAACCGGGATCACAAATTGGATAAATTCCGAACCATTAACGATCGAACAACTAAAGGGGAATGTCGTTTTGATTGATTTTTGGACATACACATGTATTAACTGCATAAGAACTTTGCCTCATTTAAACTCATGGCATGAAAAATACAAAGATAACGGACTAACCATAGTAGGCGTTCATAGCCCGGAGTTCCAATTTGAAAAAAGTACGGAAAATGTTCTGAAAGCGACTCAAAGATACTCTATTGAGTATCCGGTTGCTCAAGATAATAATTTTGAAACCTGGAAAAATTTCGACAATAAATATTGGCCAGCACACTACTTAATCGATGCAGAGGGAAATATCCGCATGGTACATTTCGGCGAAGGAAAATACGAGGAGTTAGAAACTGCAATACAAGAACTTTTAAAGGAAGGGGGCAACACAGATATGCCTAAACACACAATACAACCACAACCAACCCAGAGATTCACAGCACAAACACCTGAGACCTATTTAGGTTTACTAAGAATGGAAAGATACTCCGGAAGAGGCCGTCCACGAGAAATCGGTACCCAAAACTTTGAACCTACAGAAGATTCAATCTTGCTTGATCACATAAGATTCGAGGGCACTTGGAACATTCAACTCGAATACTCCGAATCTGTAAGAAACTCAATTCTAAAATTGTCATTTCAAGGTCGCAAAGTTTTTCTGGTAATGACTCCAAAATCTCCCGGACAGAAGGTAAAAGTTTCAATGAATGATACGGACCTAACAATTGAAAACTCCGGAGAAGACGTAATCGATTCCGTAATCACTCTCGACTCAGAACGGCTATACACAATCATTGATCAGGAAAACTACAATTTCACTATAAAAGAAATAACACTAGAGCTGGATCCCGGAATCAAAGTTTATGCATTCACTTTTGGAAATTAGTAGGTGGCCGGGTTCAACTTAATCTTTAGTTTCGAGGTATTTTTTCACTTTATCTAATAGCTCATCAAGGTCGAACGGCTTGAGCATATAATCATCAGCACCACATTGAGAGGCCATATTTTCGACTTCAGTTGTAGCTGAAATTAAGATCACAGGCATATTGCAAGTTTCCGGTTGTCTTTTTAAATATCGGCATAAATCGCGACCATCAGAGCCCGACATCCAAACATCAAGCAATAAAAGATCAGGAAGTTTATCCTCGATCTCTCTTAAAGCGTTTCCGTCGGTTGTGGTTTCAATCTGATATCCTTCGTCTTCCAGAATAATTCTAATTGCATCAAGTATGCCTATGTCATCATCAGCAATCATGATTTTTTTGTTTTGCATGGCATTAAGTTATCCGGCAACAATATCACCGAAACATAAAGGGAATGTGCGTATCTCGTATAAATATAAAAGAGAAGTAGAAGCAAGTACTTCTATATCTCTATACATTTCACTCATTCTACACCAGGAAGTGTAAAAGAGAAAACAGAACCTTTACCTTCTTCACTGTCTACCCAGATATGTCCTCCTTGCCTTTCGATGATTTCCTTAGATATAAACAAACCCAAACCTAAGCCCCCAAAAGTAGAACCCGAAATGCCTCCGACTCTATAAAATCTATCGAAAATTTTTAATTGGTCATCAATGGGAATACCAATTCCCAAGTCTTTAATTGCGACTTTTACCATCTTTTCCTTGCGTACAACTTCTACTGTGACTTCTGTCGAGTCCGGAGAGTATTTAACAGCATTGGAAATTAAATTAACAAGGACTTGAGATGTTCGATCTTTGTCGGCATAAACACTTGTTCCGGATTCCCCAACAATCCTAATTTTATGAGTCGATGATATTCTTTGCATTTCTTCAACGACTTCAGCAACTAAAGCATCAATCGAAATTTTCTCCATATTGAAACTTAATGTGCCACCTTCCATACGAGTCGTATCAAGTAACTCCCGAATCAATTTTGTTAAACGATCGATTTGGAGATTCATTTTGTCTAGTAGTCCGGCAGAGATTTCATCGCCCCTATCGCTAAATCGTTTATGAAGAATTTGGGCATACGCTTTCACGCTAGTTACAGGAGTTTTTAATTCATGAGAAGCAATTCCGATGAACTCTTCTTTTTGCTTCTCAAGCTTTTTCAGTTCAGTAATATTAGCACTTGACATCACGACTCCATGATTTGGAAATGCCAAACGACTGGCATACATTAAAAACCAATAATTTTTACCTTCCTTTTCTAACGTGTATTCAATTGTAAACTCAGAATTGTCATTGTTTAAAATAGACCTTATACCTTCCACAATAGATTCATATTGCTTTCTTGAAACCTCATCCTCAGATATGTTCATGAATTTATTTGCTTCTGAGATGTAATTTCCTTTCAAAAAGCTAGTTCCGAAGAATCTTTTCCAGGTTCGATTCACGCGGATAATTTCACCATTCTCATCTAAAACAGCTACCATAGAATTCATACTGTTTAAGATTGAGTCTTTTAGGCTTTCGCTCTTTATGAGAGCATCTCGTGAGTTTCTGATTTCAGATGTCCGTTGCTCACTTACTTCTCTCGACATAATCTGATTTCTCATATTTATGAAAGTTAATAGAGACATCAAGAACCCTAATAAAACGATAAGCGGAATAAACCGGCGGTCAGAGCCTCCAAAGAAAGACGGCGTCGTAGTGAGTTCGACTGTCCAAAAATGCCCTTCAACCGGAACAATAACAGTTAGTGCTCTTGATCCCAGGTTTTTTCTAGCCATCTCAACCAACACCCCCATCAAGGTATCGTCGGTCTCTTTACTCTCATTTGTGAATACCAAATTTTCAGATGAAATTACTTTTCCATCATAAATCTTTATTTGAAATTCATTGTTTTCTACAGGATCGAGTATTTTACGCATAAAATTTTGCATATGTAACGGGCTATATACAAAACCAGCAAGTTGAGTTTGACGTTCTTCTATAGTTGTCGGCATAACATCGTTTCGATATATTGGAGAATAAATTACAAAACCTTCAACTCCATCAACTAAGGTAATTTTATCGGTAGCGAAAGGAACTCCAAGATCAGCTGCACGTTGCATCGCCTTCATTAATAAAGGCTCAGAACTTAAGTCATATCCAAAATCTCTAAAACCATTCAGCTCTAACGGCTGCAAATATGTAACGGGAAAATACTCCGAAGCAGATGACTCAGGGTGTACACGGAAAGATTCTCCTACCATCGTGTGCATTTCAGACAAAAACAAATCGAGTTCTTCCTGTTGGACTCTTCTTGCATAGCCAAGACCTTCGATACCGGGGAAATTGTTGCGAATCTCCATTCCCCTCGCAAAAGCTCTAAAATCGTTGTAAGTAGCATCTTGTTTAACAATGAACAACCCGGACGCAGCCCTAAGAACATTTATGTTGCTGTTTAGTGCTGAGGACATCTCATCTTCTATATAACGTATAAAGGTATTGAAACGGATAGAATCTTTTTCTTCAGCGTTATACCAAACATATATAGTCGTCATCACGGTAATCAAAAACCCGGCGACTAGAACAAAATAGGCCGGAAATAGTTTCTTTGTAAATATTCGTGTAAATTTTAATGCCATGCTCGAATTTATTATATCAGCTAACTAATTAGCCAATTGAAGACTTTAAGGAAAGCTATGGACTTCAATTCATGTTCGTATTATATTCGGGTCATGATAATGAACATCAACGAGCCGGTTTCGGTCACGCTTATATACAATGGGGATTTGAGGAAAATAAAGATTTCATCTTTGAAGTGGAGAAATCGCATATACGCAGTGAATGCAATAGACCTCCATCACTACTACCGAAAAGGAGAAACTCTCTTACATGTCTTCTCAATTTCTACAAGAGATTTATATTTTCGCCTTTTGTTTAATACTAATAACCTTTCGTGGATAGTTGAACAAATCGCTGATGGTAAACCGGAATAAAATTTCACAATTTAATCCCGCACTGCCTGAGATCATGCACATCGATATTAATTCCTGCTTTGCGACCATTGAACAGCAAGCAAATAGATTCCTTCGAGGAAAGCCTGTAATCATTGCCCCATATCGATCAGAGATATCAACTGTAATTGCTGCATCTATTGAAGCAAAAGCCTTAGGCATTAAAGGTGGTATGAAAGTTTTCGAAGCCAAAAATATATACCCGGGAATAATAGTCGTTGAACCTGACCCCTGGAAATACAGGACTGTTCATCTGAAATTGCGTAAACTGTTGTCTCTTTATACTGATCTGGTAGTTCCTAAATCAATCGATGAGTTTGTTCTAAACATGAAACATAGGCGAAGCCACCTTACACAAAATGAGATGGTAAACATAGGATGCGACATTAAAACAAGGATTCAAAAAGAAATCGGAGAATGCATATATGTCAGCATCGGAATCAGCACAAATCGATATTTATCTAAAGTCGCCTCAAATTTAAAGAAACCGAACGGCCTTGAAATAGTAGATATCACAAACTACCTCAAAGTATATTCCCGGTTACAGCTAACGGAGCTTCCGGGGATCAAAGCTCGGAATGCTTTACGCCTGAATAAAATGGGAATCTATACTACAACTGATTTATATGCGGCCTCTGAACAAACTCTTAGGTTTGCATTTCACTCGATAAATGGTCACTACTGGTATTTGCGAATTAGAGGTTGGGAAATAGATGATTACGAATCGGAAAGAAAATCATTCGGACATTCCTATGTGCTAAAAGAAAAAATTGAAAAGAAGCCGGATGCCTTGCCTATACTGTACAAGTTGATAGTTAAAATGGCTTTTAGGCTACGAAAAAAAAATTACCAAGCAAAAGGATTAAGCGTAGCATTTTATTTTAAAGATAATACTTATTGGAACAAGAGTTGGAAACTACCCAAGTTCACGTTTTATTCATATGACTTTTATACGGAAGCTAAAAATATTTTTGAATATGAATGTCCTGATAAGCCCTTAAAACAAATAGCGGTTTCATGCTTTGATCTCACTAACTCAAATCTGTTTCAAGATAATCTGTTTGAGAATTTATCCCGAAAGAAAAACTTAAGTAAGGCATTGGATAACATAAATATTAAATGGGGAGACTTTGTAATCAAACCGGCAGTGCTTTGTCATGTGCCGAATAGTGCACCGGATCGAATATCTTTTGGAGGCATCAAAGATCTCGATGGATTTTAATTTTCAAAAACAGATAATGTGAATCACGCAACAACAAGCATAATTTGAACAAAAATTCACAGCAAAATTAAATTAGATATTGACAAGTTAACGATAAACTACAACAATTGCTTTATACATGGTTTCGTTCCGTTCTACCAAACGGAAAATGCGAAAGCATTCGTAAACGAGACCAGTAACTGTCAAGGATTATTACATCTCTAAGAAGTATTAATCCTGCCCGATAGTAAATACCTTAGGAGGTGAATCAATCAAATGCCAGTAAAAAGAAAAGCAACCAGAAAGACTGCAACCAGAAAACCAGCTGCTAGAAAAACTGCAGTTAAGAGAACCAAAACATCTGCACTAAAAACTCCTAGAAGAAAAACTGCAGCAAAGAAAACTACTGTTCGAAAGACTACCGCTAGAAAGCCAGTTAAAAGAAGCAAAAAGTAAGTTGAACCGATCCAGGATCAAGATTAGGATCAAGGTCGGAAATCACTACCTTGCAAAGAAGCGGGAAGAAACATTTCTGGATTTCCGGAAATGTTTCACGGTAGAAATATGAAAAGGCGCGGAAACTTAAGTACGCGTCTTTTTTAATTCCTAAAAAACATATGGCAAACGGAAAACTTACTGAGGAATGGAGTCGAGTGAGACGATCTGTGGGTACTGTGATAGCAACTGACTGACTTGATCAGACAAAAATTCAATATTAAAAACTACCAATTCAAGAGAAGCAGCCAAAAAGGTAGTCTGCGATTCATTCCCTACTTTCACGCCTCGGCTTTCAATACTGGATTTTAAAGAAGCCAGATTCGCATTATTCGTCAATATTTTCATCTGGGCAGAAGCTCTGTCAACGCTATGTAAGTCTTCAGCAACAGCTTCAGAGATTCTTTGATACGAATAATAAGGAGTAAGTGATTTTACAACTCCGAGATTCCGAATTTCATCTAAACGGCTTCTATTTGTCCAAATAAGGAAACTGTTTTTCTCGAAAGGTGAAACTATTGTTCCAAAATTTGCCAAGGCCTGAACCTTCGAGTTATAAACAGGTTCAACAATTTCGACAACCCAAATCCCCTGTCCATCAGATGCTATAGAATGATCATAGGGCAAGTCAGAAAAAGGTATACTCAAAGACTCCAACTTAGAATAATCTGTTTTTGTTATTTTCAACCGAAAGAAATTATCATTTACAGATAAAATTTTCGTCACTCCAAAGTATTTAATTACATCCTGATCGGAAATATTTTGTCGGGAAATCTGGACTACACGATCTATATCATAAACCCTGGGAGTGCCTTCAGATGTTACGCCTCTAGATAACCAATATAAATAGAAACCTACACCCACACCTACTAGAGATAAAACCAATATAAGCATTACAATATATTTCAATTTTGTTTTAGTTCCTGTTGTCATCTATTGCTCGCCTTCCTGCAACTGAACCTGCAATATCTTTACCATCACGATCTCCGTAAGGGTAAACAACGATCACCGATCCATGCTCTTTACTAATTTCGGTTAAAACTTGCAATTCACGCAATCGAATACCACCATCCGAAGATAAAAGAATCTTACTTGCTTGTGCGGTTTTATGTGCAACTTCTACTTCTGCATTTGCTTGAATAAGTTTAGCTTCTGCAGATCTTCTCGCTCTGGCGATTACAGCTAATTCCTCTATCAAGCTTGGAGGTGTATCTATATCGGTGATTCTTACTGCACGAACATCAATTCCATACACCGAAGCATTTTCGTCGATTTGTAGCTTAAGGGATTCAGCGATTTGCTCCCTCTCGCTTAATAATTCTCTGAGGTCTAAACTTCCGATAGTGTTTTTTAAGGCTTCCGTGGATAGCCATGTTACTGAATTCTTATAATCTCTGACGTCGATAACCGCTTTTTGCGGATCTTCCACTTTATATTCAATTGCTGCTGTAACCTTTGTGGGAACATTATCTTTAGTGAGTGTTGCGGTAGCCTCTACCTGATTGGTTTCAAGGCGTGTATCAACTATTGAGGCAACAGAATAAATAAAGGGAGGTATAATGAAAAATCCTGCTCCGCGTACTCCATCAAATTTCCCTAAACGTAATATCACCATTTTTTCATATTCCGGAAGGATATAAAACATCCCTGAAATAATTCTGGCAACCCACCCGCAAAACAGCAAAGCAGGCAGAGCAAGAACGAATCCGGAGTCAAATGCATTACGGGAAAAACCATATAACGGAAGTGCAATAATGATAGCTAAAAGTATAAAAGAAATGACAAAAGCAATAAATCTGATAAATCCCTGAACGGAATTTGTGTTCGAGGTATCAGGATACCTAATATTCATATTATATAATTGTACACTAAGCTCTACGAGCAAACATGATTAAGGAAGGCCAAACCATTGCGAATTCAGCTATTTTAGATGAAAATGAGCATAAATGGAATTTCAGTTTTCAAATCCACACGAGTTGGAGAAAATAATTAAAGATCAGATTGACCTCTCTGCAGGTAATATACTCTGTCTGGAAGGAGAAATGGGTGCAGGAAAAACAACTTTCACACAAATATTGGGAGGCCTGTTAGGAATTACAAATCAAATTAACTCACCTACTTTTATTATCCATAACGAGTATTTGATACCCGACAAGCCAGAACTAACAAATCAAAGAACTCTGCATCACCTTGATCTATATAGAATCGAGTCAAAATCTGAACTGGTAGAACTTAAGTTACCTGAAGCTTTCAAAACCTACGATATTGTATCCATAGAATGGGCAGACAAATTTAAGCCTGAGATTCTGCACACCATTGAGAAGACCGGAATGAATGCACTTTGGATTCAAATACAAACTGTAACTGAAAACCTAAGAACTATAAATTTCGAGAAAATAATATGAAAATACTAGCTATCGATACCAGTTGCGATGATACTTCCGTTGCTATCTCTGAAGATTTACGGATTTTAGCTAATGTCTTCTGGTCTAAAATAAAAACACATGAAAAATGGGGTGGCGTGGTTCCTAATGAAGCAAAACGCCAACATGAAGAATTCCTCGATCCTGCTATAGAAGAATCCCTAAATCAAAGTGCCTTAAAATTGGAGGAAATCGATGCTATAGCAGTAACTTATGGCCCCGGACTTGCAGTAGCACTTGAAGCCGGTGTAAAAAAGGCCAAAGAGCTGGCATCTAACTATAAAAAACCGTTAATTCCTGTAAATCACATGATCGGGCATATTTACAGTAACCTTTCACGAGATATTAACAATAACAGTCTTTCCGGTTTAACAGAATTCAAATTTCCCCTTTTTGCTTTAACCATATCAGGTGGACACACTGATTTGTATTTGATGAAAAATCACTTTGAGTTTGAACATCTTGCGTATACATTAGACGATGCGATTGGTGAATCTTTTGACAAAGTTGGCAGGTTGCTCGGACTAGGCTTTCCCGCAGGAGCAAAAATTGAACTGCTTGCTCAAGCAGGAGACCCAAACAGATACGCATTTCCTCGACCAATGAGCAACTCACAAGAATTTAGATGGAGTTATTCAGGTCTTAAAACAGCAGTCTTATATGAGGTCAAAAAGATCCAAGGTGAATATCATTCAAAACCGGGGAAAAACGTATATAAGTTGGAAGATGAATCATCGAAACTTACCGAAAAAGAGACCGTCGACCTTGCCGCATCATTTCAACAAGCAGCAATCGAAACATTACTTAATAAAATCGAGATGGCATATAAAAAGTATAGTGATGTAAAAACTATTGTTATTGGGGGAGGAGTAATCGCGAATACAACACTTCGAGATCAGCTGAAAAATCTTTCCGATAATTATGGTGTAGAAATTTACTATCCGAAACCAATGTGGCTTTGCACAGATAATGCGGCAATGATTGCAACTGCAGCACATTTTTATTTTGATTACGGACTGGTCGAAAAAAACATTGATTCTCTTCAGAGAGTTCCGGGTTTGAGCATATAAAAATGAGGCTCCTCTGGCTTACGCCTATGGTATCTTCTCTTGCACAGTGCGTTTAAAATCTATTGCTTCGCGATTCCTGCGAATCATCCACGATCTTACGATCAGGATATTTTCACAGCAAAACATAAAATCTGGTAACATATTAATAAAGATGAAATCCGCTCAATCCCACCTAAAAGCAAAACGCAACACCATACTATTCATCGGCTCAATAGTGCTTTCCATAATACTTTATAAATATGGATTTTTCGAAGCCCTCGTTACTGCAACACCTAACTTAAGAGTCTTACACACATATTTAGCAGGAATCTTTTTTACTTCAGTTTTTACATTGACTTTTAGCTTATCTCTCTTCGCAGAACTGGTGGAAACCTCACCTATTAAATACCTGGTACCAATCGGGGGCTTAGGTGCAATGACCGGGGATCTAATTATTTTTAAGGCAATGAGCAATAAAGTAATACAGAAAGAACGTGATGCAGTATTAGAAAAAGTCAAAAGACTACCTTTGAAAAAAATTATGCACACAAGATTATTCACCATTGGTGCAGCTATAGTTGGAGCGTTAATTATTGCTTCCCCATTTCCCGACGAGCTCGGAATCGGTTTAATGAGTTTATCCAACCTTAAATTAAAACACTTTCTTTTGATTTCATTAATTGTAAATAGTATTGGGATTTTCTTATTCTTAACAGCAACTGAATTCATTCTTAACGAATTCTAGGCACACATCTTCTTACACAATTTTTACAAAAATTTATACTGCTCTTAAAAGTTTCTGGTATGCTTGAGTTTGTGCTAAACATCAACTTGAAAAATACACCTAACTACCTGTCCCCGACATACATAAATACAAAATCACTCGAAAAAGAAGTTTATTCAGTAGATAAACTTAGGAGTTATGCCAGAACGTTAGCTCATGTATTTAAATCAACCAATAATACATTCGCCGGGAAAAGTTTTGTTGAATATAAAATTGATAATGCGGAAGAGGTTATTAGCAATGGATACAAAAAGTTTTTAGATGTACTTTCCCAGGGAAAACTTCAGCTACCTTCTACAGCGGAGTGGATAATTGATAACTTCTACATTGTTGAAGAACAGTTCAGACGTATTAAGAGTGATTGGAAACCCGGAGTTTATAAAAACTTGCCGGTGCTTACGGTTGAACCGTACCTAAATATGCCGAGGGTGTATGGGATCGCACAAGAATTAGTATCACATACTGACAACATTATTACCGAGGAAACACTTGTTGAATATCTAAACTATTATCAAAGAGTATCGCCGCTATCTACTGTTGAAATATGGGCCTTGCCGAATATGCTGAAAATCTGCCTTCTCGAGAATATTAAATTTCTGGTATATAGAGATCTGGAAAACTTACAAAAGCAGCAACAGGCAAGAGGGACAGCAGAAGACCTAGTTAATATGATAAAGAAGCATGTAAGGCTTGATAATAAAATTGGAAGACTGTTTCCATCTCAGCAGAAACTTGATACTGATTTTATCGTGTATTTTCTTCAATCTTTACGCGAAGTTGATGTAGAAACAACACAGATCACACAACTAGTCGAAGAAAAAATTCTCGAACAAGACATTAATATTGATGAATTTATCAGGACTGATATCAACTTTAGAGCTGCAAATAAAGTATCCGTAGGAAATGCCATTACCAGTATCCGCAATATCACATCACTCCCTTGGGAAGTACTATTTGAGGAAATCAGTCCGGTTGAAAAATTGTTGAGGCTCGACCCGGGAGGAATTTACACTCAAATGGATTTTGGGAGTAGAGACAGATATAGGCACGTGATCGAAACTTTGAGCAAACAAAGTAGAATTTCAGAAACCGAAATCGTACGAAGAATTCTTGATCTTGCCAGACACGAAAAAGAAGAAACACCTGGAAACATCAAGGCAGGTCATGTGGGATATTACCTTATTAATAATACCGGGTTAACTAAACTTAAAGCACAAATCCCTTATGAACCTGATTTTAAAAACAGATTAATTGATTTTATTAGGATTCACCCAAGATCATCATATTTTCTCAGTCTAACAGGTACTTTAGCACTAATGTTATCGGCAATATATGGAACCGGGGTTTATTTATCAATCGGAGCAGATTCATTATTTTATCTGGTAACATTTTCAGCAGTAATAATGAGTACTCCTGCGATATCACTGGTGAACACAATACTAAGTTCGATTTTGCCTCCAAGCCCGCCTCCGAAAATAGATCTAAAAGCGGGAATCCCGAGCTACGCTAAAACCGCAATTGTTGTACCTACCCTAATAAGAAGTAGGGAAAAGATTGACCACTTAATTTCAAATATTGAGAAACACTATTTGGCAAATCTTGATGAGAACATATTTTTAGCAATTTTATCGGATTATACTGATGCAAAGGAAAAAAACTTAGATGGCGATAGCGAATTGCTCGAATATTTTAAACACGAAATCCAAAAACTTAATGATAAATATAATGTAAATAATCCATTCTACCTATTACATAGAGACAGGGTTTTTAACCCAAAAGAAAATAAGTGGATGGGTTGGGAACGGAAGCGCGGCAAGCTTATCGAATTTAACAGGTTTATTTCAGGCGACCAAAAAACCACATATACAACGGTAATTGGAGATATTGAGAAACTCAAAGAAATTAAATATGTGATAACACTCGACGAAGACACCGAACTACCTATCGGATGTGCACGCAAGTTAGTGGGAGGTATGATACACCCCTTAAACGAACCGGTTATTGATCAAAAACGAAAGGTAGTAATAGAAGGATACGGCATAATTCAACCTTTAGTGAGTATACAAGCTCCCTCAGCAGTAGAAAGTTGGTTCTCGAAAAGTTTTGTTAGAGAAAGTGGTGTCGATGCGTATTCCGGTATAGTTTCTGAGGTTTACCAGGACTTATTGGGAAGCAGTATATTTAGCGGTAAAGCAATCTATAGTGTCCATGCCTACCGAGAAACCATACAAGAACGATTCCCTGAAAATCACCTTCTTAGCCATGACTTAATCGAAGGTGCCTACATGCGAGTTGGTCTAGCATCTGATGTAGAGGTTCTTGAAGATTATCCTTCCGGGTTAATTTCATATCTATTGAGACAACACCGATGGATTCGAGGAGACTGGCAAATACTCGAGTGGCTATTGCCGTTCGTTCCGAATTATAAGAACCGGCTTGAGAGAAATCCTTTATCTTTAACAGAAAGATGGAAAATTTTTGACAATTTGAGAAGGAGTATCCACCCGATATTTCTAGTTACACTTTTGTTCATCAGCTGGCTCGGATCTCCGGGTTTTATGCAACTTGCTACAGCTGTTTTTCTCGTTTCACTTCTTGCAGGACCTTTTAGCTACATTTTCAATATCATGCGTTTCAGGCCAATCGGCGAACCCTTTTTTGAATATGCGTATATTGTAATTCAAGAAAAGTTCTACGTTTTATTCCAATCAATTCTTCGAGTAACCTTTTCGTTACATCAAGCTTATATAAACATAGATGCTATTTTTAGAGTCCTTTTCAGAAAATATATTAGCAGAAAAAAACTACTGGAATGGACAACACAACAAGACGTGCAAAAGGCAGAACCTCAGACTCTTTTAGATTATATCGGTCGCATGTGGATTTCCCCACTTCTATCAGTTTTATTTGGAAGCTATCTATTTAAATTCAACCCCGTCGCACTTGAATTTGCCGCTCCATTTTTATCATTATGGCTATTAGCCCCATTGATCGCATATCTAGTGAGCAAAAAAATCATCTATCAAACCGAGAATCTAAGCGAGACAGAAAAAGAGTCGTTGCACTCATATGCGGGTAAAATATGGAGATTCTACGATGAATTTGCTTCTACTTCTGAAAATCACCTACCTGCCGATAATTTTCAGCAATCACCCGGTGCAGTAATTGCTCATAGAACTTCACCTACGAATATCGGAATGTATATGTTGTCTGCTGTTTCTGCTTATGATTTGGGATATCTCAGCACAGGCGAATTTGCGGACAAAATAAAATTAACATTTACAAGCATTTCGAAACTCCTTAAATATAATGGGCACTTGTATAACTGGTATGATACTCAAACGCTCCAACCACTTAATACCTACATCTCAACTGTCGACAGCGGTAACTTTATTGCCAGTTTGATTGTGTTAAGACAAAGCTGTCTGGAAATTTCTGAAACCGGCGCTAACTTATCACTTATTAATCGAGGGCTAGTAGGAATCTTAAATAACTTAAAGGAATCTCTCGAAATTAATATCAAATTTATATCACCACTATCAGATATAGCAGAAGAACAATATCAGGACTCTTCTAATCAAGATACAGAAAACAAATTCCAAGGAGACATCGAAAAACTCTTAGCCGAAGTCAAACAATGGAAATCTGATGAACTGTTTAATCCCGACGATAGAATCAATATTCTTTACTCTTACAAAGAAAAGTTTCACATGTACATGCAAGAGCTTTCAGTGGTATTAGATGATAGAAGAAATAAGGAAATACAATACTGGCTAGAGTATTTTTACAACCACATCAGTAGATTTGAAAACGAAGCTAATATAAAGAAAATACCATCGAAAACTAGGAATCTGCTATTGGAATGTGCCAAAAGTGCAGAAAAAATTATCACTCAAACTGATTTCAAATTTTTATACAATGAAAAAAGAAAAATATTCCACATAGGATGGATTCAATCAGAAAATCGCCATGATAGCGGCTATTATGATTTACTTGCCAGTGAAGCGAGGATCGCCAGCTATCTCGCAATAGCTTTCGGTCATGTACCGCCGGAACATTGGTTTAGGCTAAGTCGACCTTTAACAAGAGTCGGTAGAACCCCGACTTTACTGTCTTGGGGCGGAACAATGTTTGAATACCTAACCCCGACTTTATTCATTAAGGATTATCAAAACACACTTATCGATGAGACTATTAAAGGTATCACTCGCAAACAATGTGAATATGGATTTTCAAAGAATATTCCTTGGGGGATTTCCGAATCCGCGTTTTTCGCGTTTGATTTCTTATATAACTATCAATATAGGATGTTCGGAATTCCGGAACTATCACTTAAAGTCGAGTTAACAGAAAACCTCGTCGTATCACCGTACTCAACATTTCTTGCACTCCCCTATTTACCGAAAAAATCTTTCGAAAACTTAAAGAAACTTAAAAACTTTGGTGCTTATGGATCATACGGGTTTTACGAAGCAGTAGATTTCACAAAGAGCAGACTTCAAGGAAATCAAAATTCATCTGTTATTTATTCTTATTTTGCACATCATCAAGGAATGTCGATTCTGGCCCTAAACAATTATTTAAATCAGGACATTATCCGAAATCGCTTTCATAGAGATCCTCACATGGCTTCTGCGGAGCTAGTTTTACAGGAAAAAGTTCCGTTGCACGTTTCGTCGAGCAGACCCGTGAAGGAAGAAAAGAAATTACTACACATACAACCAAAAGTAGCTCAGGGTGGTGTCGGAAGAAATATCAAGACTCCGCACACAGTGGTTCCAAGAATGGGAATACTTTCCAATGGGGATTATTCTGTATTAATTAGCAACACAGGTAGTAGCCATAGCAAATATAAGGGTACAAGCATAAATTTATACAAAGAAGATGCTACCCTGGATAATAAAGGGATCTATTTTTATATCAAAGATGAAGAGAATAGCAATTTGTGGTCTGCAACTTATCAACCTACCACTGCAAAACCCGAAAAATATGAGTGTTCACTCTCTCTTAATTCAGTAGAATTTCAACGACAAGATTATGGCATCGCATCACATCTGGAAATATATGTACCACCAAACAAAAATCTTGAAATACGAAAACTTTCGCTTACAAACCTATCTAAGAAAGCAAGGCAGCTGGAAGTCACAACATATTCCGAAGTCGCACTCGATACACACAAATCAGTAGCCGCACATCCTGCCTTCAGCAAATTATTTATTGAGAGTTCATTTTCTGAAGACGAAAAAACTTTGATATTTAGACGAAGACCAAGATCTGAAGAACAAGCCGCTCACTTTGCATTTCATACAATTTTTTCTGATAATGGCAAAGCAAGGTTTGGTGGATTCGAAACCGACAGATATGAATTTATCGGCAGAGGTAGAACGGAAAATAATCCTAGAGGTGTACACGAGGAATTAAAAAATACTCAGGGAGCTGTTTTAGATCCAATCATGTGCATGAGGCAAAAGTTATTTTTAAATCCGGGAGAAAGTGCAACGTTGATTTGCCTAACCGGATATGCAGAATCTAAAGATGAAGCCCTTAAGATAGTTTCAGAGCTTTCAAGTACCAGCGAAACCAACAGACAGCAAGAACTAGCACGCATCTACTCACAAATAGAATTACAACATTTAGGTGTATCGGAAGAACATGGTTATCTTTATCAACAGTTTGCTTCAAGAATAATTTATCCTGATACAAGCCTAAGGGCTTCTGCACAAATTGTTGCCTCAAATGTTAAAGGGCAATCCGGATTATGGGGTTACGGAATATCCGGTGATAATAAAATTGTCTTGGTAAAGGCCAGACAGCAGAAAGATCTTAAACTGGTAAAGGAAATGCTCTTAGCACACGAATACTTAAGGCTTAGAGGATTTACCTTCGACCTGGTACTTTTGGTAGACAACCCCCTTAGCTATAACGATGAACTTTCGGAACAGATACAATCTATAATTGAAACATCTCTGTCACGACCTTGGGTAGATAAACCTGGCGGAATATTTTTGAGAAAATCTGATGCAATGCCAACTGAAGATCTTATACTCCTTCAGTCTGCTTCAAGAGTAATTCTGGATGGTGATTTCGGAGATCTAAACGACCATATTAAGCTTGTTTCCAGAACAGACATACTACCTCCTCCCGAGGGATTCTATTCTAAGCAAATACTTTACGAAGAAGAGGAACTCGAAGATGCGAGCTATCACGTAGCACCGAGCGAAATGTCATTTGTTAACGGATTTGGTAATTTTTCACATGGTGGGGAAGAATATATTATCAACCTTACAAAACACGAGAATACTCCGCTTCCGTGGTCAAATGTGATTTCGAACGGAAAGTTTGGAACACTCCTAACCGAATCCGGTCTAGGATATACATGGTATGAAAATGCACAACTTAACAAAATTACTCCTTGGTCGAACGACCCGGTCAAAGATACTCCCGGCGAAGCCATTTATATTAAAGATGAAGTTTCAGGAAACGTGTACTCACCTACTCCATTACCTATAAGAGATTCTGAAAATTATCTAATACGCCATGGAAAAGGGTACAGCATATACGAACATGAGTGCGATGGGATTTCTCAAAAACTTGTCGTATTTGTGCCAATGGATGCACCTGTAAAAATTATTTCACTTACTATACGAAATAATTCAAAGGTTTCTAAAACACTATCCGCCACAATGTTTGCCGAATGGGTGTTGGGAACAAACTTCGAAACTTCTAAAGATTATGTAATTACAAAATTTGATAAAGAACGAGGCACCATTTTCGCCACAAATCCATACAATGAAGATTATAGAAATAATGTTTCTTTTCTGGCATGCAATTCAGAAATTAAGTGGGCAACAAGTAGCAGAAGAGAATTTTTGGGTAGAAATGGTGCGATAAATATTCCGCAGTCACTAATAAATAAAGGTAACTGGAGCGGAAATATTGAAGTGGTCACATTTGATCCCTGTGGTGCACTTGAAACTAAGTTGGTCCTCGAACCAAATCAGGAAAAAGAAATTATATTCCTTCTCGGTCAAGCAGAAAACCGTTGGCATGCTGAAGAAATAATAGATCAATACAAACGACCGAAACAGGTACGAGAATCGTTTAATGCTACTAGACACTTCTGGAAAGATACTCTAAATAAAATCAGCATTAATACCCCAAACCATGAAATGAATACGTTAGTGAACGAATGGTTACCTTACCAAGTTCTATCCTGTAGATTCTGGGGAAGAACATCTTTTTACCAGGCCGGTGGAGCCTACGGATTCAGAGACCAACTACAGGATTCTTTAGCATTAATATATGCAAACCCCGCGTTAACTCGTGAGCAAATTCTAAATTCTGCACGTCATCAGTTCGTTGAAGGCGATGTCATGCATTGGTGGCACGCACCAAAAAATAAAGGTGTCAGAACTAAAATCTCCGACGACTTACTATGGCTTCCCTATGTAACCTCGGAATACATAAAGGCAACCGGAGATAAATCTGTTCTGAAGGAAACCATTCCTTATCTAAAAATGCCTGTGCTAAATCCGGATCAGGAAGACTTGTACGGAGAACCTGAAGTTTCTGATATAACAGGAACAATTTACGATCATTGCTTAAGAGCGATCAATCACTCGTTAAGATTCGGAGAACATGGAATGCCCTTAATCGGAACCGGAGACTGGAACGACGGGCTTAACAGTGTGGGTAATGAGGGTAAAGGCGAAAGCGTTTGGCTAGGATGGTTTTTATACACAGTATTAAGCGAGTTTTCTAATATTTGCGAGATAGAATCAGACAAAGATACACGGAACGCATTTGAATCTACAGCGAATAAGCTTAAATTATCACTAAATACAAATACATGGGACGGAAACTGGTATAAACGCGCGTGGTTTGACTCCGGAAAACCACTAGGCTCAAGAGAGAACGAGGAATGTTTTATAGATTCGATCTCGCAATCCTGGGCAGTGATTTCCAAAGCCGGTGATCCGGAAAAAGCTCAAAAAGCACTGGAATCTGCAGAAGAACACTTGGTTAAAGAGGAAGATAAAACAATACTTCTTCTTACACCACCATTCAATCATACTCACCCACACCCCGGGTATATTCAGGGATACATACCGGGAATTCGAGAAAATGGTGGCCAATACACTCACGCTGCAATTTGGTTTGTGATTGCTCAAGCACTTGCAGGTAATAATAATAAAGCAATGGATCTGTTCGATATGATTAACCCGATTAATCACACAAAAAATCCTGAAGCAACTTATAAATATAAAGCTGAACCCTATGTAATTGCTGCCGATGTGTACTCTAACCCCCTGCACAAAGGGCGAGCAGGTTGGAGCTGGTACACAGGCTCTGCAAGTTGGATGTATCGTGCTGCAATTGAATATATTTTAGGATTTAAATTAATGGGTGACCATATTCTCATAGAGCCGAATATACCCGACTACTGGGATAATTTTCAGATTACTTATCATCACGGTAATACTAAATACTTTATAAATGTAATAAATAAAAAGACTTTGCCTAAAGGAAGTATAGGAATCAAGATAAACGGCACACAAATACCGGGTAACAAAATACCCTTAAGTAACGAACAACAAGAATATATGATTGAAGTCGAGCTCGGAGATATATCATAGAAATCCGACTACGAAAGATTTCCATTTGCTTTCCATTTTGTACCTTTACTGATAAAGTTAATAAGAATTTTAATAATAGATAACTATCTATGTAATATTCTTGCATAATGGAAACTAGGAAAAAAATATTAATTGCAGATGACGACCAAGCAATACTGGAAGCAATGACTTTAATGCTTGAAGATGCCGGTTATGAGGTAATGACTACAATAGACGGGACAGTTGTAAACGATATGATAAATCAGCTTCCTGACTTACTATTACTCGACATCTGGATGTCAGGTATAGAAGGCCAAGTTGTATGTAAAAATTGGAAGAGCCAAGAAATTACTAAATCAATTCCGATTATAATAATATCTGCCAATACAGATACTGAACAAATTGCCAAAGATTGTGGAGCCGATGACTATCTAGCAAAACCATTTGACATGCACATACTCTTAAGTAAAATAAGTCGTTACATCGGATAATCGATCTATCTACCTTACGTCACGACACCAATTTTCCTTGCTAAATAAGGAGTAAGCGGAGGTTCCAAAACTAAAGTAAGTAATATAACCCACATTCCCATAGAAATAACAAAATCGGAGTTAATTATATTAAACGCAGAAGCAATCACAATCAAAACCGCAGAAATTATACCTGTTTCCCGAATTAAGCTCAGAAATAATAAATCCTTAAACCGAAAAGTACCGCTAATAAACCAGGGGAAAAGTGACATAAATACTACACTTGGTCTTACAATAAATATAAAAAATAGCCCAATAGTAATACCCAAAAATGCATTATCCAGCAAAGTCGACAAAGGCACCAAAGCACCAAGAGAAATAAAAATAAACGGTTTAATCAGATGATCTAAGAGACTTCCATAAAAATGAGAAACTTTTTTAAGACCACCATTTGCCTCTGAGATTAATCCGCTAACAAAGGAAGCCAAAAATCCGGCACCACCAAGAACATTACCCACGACAAACGTGAATAGTGGCACAGAAAGCAACAAAGCAGGATCCTGTTTAGAGTCATCCCCTACTTCATCTTGCTTTTCCATGTAAAATTTTCTTAACAAAGCATAACCAATATAACCGACCAATATTCCCGTCATAATTTGCAAGGCTAGTGCATCATAAGCAGCTTTCTGAAATAGCGGTTTCAAGTACGAAGAGATTTCACTTTGTTGGGCGATCGGCACTGATATTAATGCTATTAGCAAGAATCTGGTCAAAATGCTCCCGCTAACATCTGTCAAAGCACTTTCCGTAATGGCGATATCTTTTAGAAACTTGCGTTTAAAATGCATTGTCTTTAGTGTCGGAATAATAGCCGTCGGATCAGTAGATGACAACGCAGCTGCAAGTATTATTATGGATGGTATTAATGAGACGGTATAATTGCCCGTTATTGATAGCAAGAGAAGCATAAGTGCTGCAGAGGTTACAGCTGACACAACAATGCCTACTAATGATAATGAGGCGATTGGGAAAAACCATTTTTGGAAATTCTTAAAAGGAATTTCTAATCCGCCTGCAAAAAGTATAAAAGCTGCCATTACCTCGATCGCCATTTTAAATCCGTCAATATGGTGTGTATAAAAACCCAATAATGGTTGAAGTGCCATTCCGGCGAAAATCGCCCAAACAAAAGACGGTATAAGTGTTTTTGGTGCAATTCTATTGATATAGTATCCGGCGAAAAGTATGCCTCCGAACACGAACAGTTGAAAATCAACTTCCTGTGCAATTTCGGGGCTTTTAATGAGTAAATATCTGGCAGCAATTGAGGATACTACCAGGAAAAAAAGCAAAAAAACATAAGACAGGAAATTTCGCATACTTATTAAAGACTATCATAATAGAGGCGTAAAGTTCATCTGCAGAAGGTGCACGATGTACTAATTCTTGAATTCCTTATATTGGTTATCTACCCTAGAACACTTATAAACGATCACCGCTTCGTAAGCAAATGGAGCCGAAGGCCCAAATGCTTTGAGCTTATTACACATATCTTTTGGTACTAGATAATCCAAATCCCTACGACTAACGATGTAATCAGCCAGTGCTCCCTCAGGCATAAGTTTCGGATTTGTATAATCTTTTCCGTAAAAGAACGGGGCGAAAGTTTTTATTTGCTCTCGGTGAGTTAATACGGCATTTCGGTTTGGTGCGTCCGGATCGATTTTATTGATATACTGTGCGGCTTGAGCATAATATTCACCTCTGTTTTTCACCGGAACTCCAAGTGCCTCTACCCCTCCGGGCCCCCCGACCAAATCTGTAAAGTAATACGAGTAGGCTGGGTAGTACCGATATAACGTTACAGTATAGATAATAAAAAGTATCGCAATAGAAGCGATCTTAGCTTTCTGACTATATTTATAAAAATAATAAAATGCGTATGAAGAAATCAGTATCAGCGAGGGATAAAAATTGCTAATATAACGGTCCTTCGCCTTATCCGGGATTGTAAGTATCGCAATGTTTAATACCACATAAGCTATACCCGAATACAAAACAAATTTATCGATCTCATCAACCTTATGTTTCATAAATTTCCGAAGGCCTATAAACAACCCGGCAATCATAAGTAAAAAGGTGGATGGTAAATTTCTTAAAAAGATAAATTCGAGATAAAACAGCTTCTTAATCCCCGAGATTGTAACTTCTCCTTCACTTGAAAATGCAGTATCAACAATACCTTCATTTATGATCTCCCTAATTGTCCAATAAGGTCGAACCCACATTGAAGGAAAAAGTGCGACAAATACAATCGTCGCTATCAATCCATACTTAATTAAACCTAAGATAGACTTAAGCCGAATTTTATTTCCGCTGATTCTAAATTCCTGGAAAGCGGCAAATATCACATTCATTAACATTCCAATACCGGAATCGATTTTAGTCAGGATTCCAAGTCCGATAAAAATCGCAGAAAGATAAAAGTAATAATTACCGGCCTTAGCTTCATTTTGCTGACGTAAGTAATAATGGTAATAAAGGCTAAGGAACGAAGCAAACGAAAACATGCCTCCGAGTCCCGAAAGATGAAGGAATTTACTAACACCAAGGAAAAAAGGCTCTAGTGACAAAAAAATCGTAAAAATTATCGCAAAAGTATTTCCCGTGATTTTGGACATTAGCCACGCACAATATGCTCCAAGCAATGAAATAACCAGTATCAGCGGAAAAATACTTACAAAGTTGATTTTAATAAAATGTCTTGAAAGATGACGAGGACTATAATCAAAATAAGATTCGAATGCGGTTTCAAACATCCATTTTGCGGATCCGCTAAGCCATAATAAAGTGACTCCCGGGTGATATTGCTGATAAGTATATGCATATTCCCCTCTGATCAAATGCTTAGCAAATTTTTCTGTCCTTGGATGCCAATACGAGGCATCATAATTGGAAATATCAGATCCCAATGAAATTATTCTGGGGATAAAGAAAATTAAAAAAACGACCGCTAGGAATTTCCAATTTCTAATGGCTATCATAGGTGATTAATATTCTCTAAAGCCGACTTATAACCACTAAAATCAACTCAAGAGCACTAATTGGTAGTATACAGGAAACATAAGAAAACGCCCATCATACAATGGTTTAACGCAGGTATCTATCACAGCGATTTAGTTGATCTGAAAAATCTTCGTCGTGTTCTTTTTCGGCCTTTTTCCAGTAATTTCTGCAAGATTGATATGCGGATTCATTTAACTGATATGTAAGTGTAGCTATTTCCTTATTTAGATAATAATATTCTTCCGACATCGACTCGGCCTCCAGATATGAGATTTTCGAATTCGTGTAACCATCCCATAATATTCCGGCAATATTTATCGTAGTGTCAAACCTAGTTAATAATTTATTTACATTTTTGGTGTCGTAATCCCGGTTATTTAGAGCTTCCTTCCAGCCGTCACGTAGTTTTCGGGTTTCAATCAACTGTTCTTCCCAAAATTTCACGAACTCATAATCATACTTAACTTTTTGCGTGAGATCGGGCTCAATACTCCGCAAGTTTTGCACATCAGATGTATATGCAAGCAAACTGACGATATAAGTATCACTTACAGCTACACATTGGGCATTGAAATCTCCCAACATGTTTTTTCTATGCCCTTCCGAATTCGCCCACCCATCAACGACTTCACTTGAAACATAAAAACCTTTTGCAATATTTTCCCCCATTCCCGAGCACACGATATTTCCTGAGTTACAATATTTTTCACGTAATTCATTCCCTCTCGATTCAAACCCTTCGTGTGACCAAACTGTTTTAATCTCCTCAGCTCTGATCCTTGCGAGATTACACAATGGATCATAATGGTGCAGCCCGATGAGATTGTTACTTTCTCTGTATTTATTAATTAGTAATTCAATCTCCTGTTCGGAAAGTTTATTAATTCTTTCAGGTTCCTTAACCACTGTGATCTCATTATTTATTCGAATTTGAGAGTTCACCTTACCCAAAATCTCTAGCGCCCTATCTCGTATTAAAAACCATGAAAGTATCAATATTATTAGCACTAAGGCTAAATGTGCGAATGATTTTAAAAGCACTGTGCTAAAAGGGAAAAGTTTTAACCAGGTAGTAAACATTCCAATAAATGACCTAATACCAAAAGAAATTAGAAAAACTTCCAATAATAATAGCGGGTATATATACGAATCGTACTGAGGGCCATCAAGATTAACCAATATGACAACAACAGCAATAAATAGCAAACAAGATACTAACCAGGAAATCTGCCAAGCTTTTGCTCTGGAATCATCATTCATAATTCGATTATAAGACAATTTCCAAGTAGAATTTCACCTGATATATAATAAGTTAATAGATGAAATTATCTGCATTACTTCTACCGATTCTTATTGCTCTATCCTTAGCACTACCTCAACCGACTCAAGCACAAGAAGAAATACTTCGATATCACGTTAACCTAAATGTTTTCCCCGATGCCAAAGTGCAAATCACGGAAGAAATTGACTATTATTTTGGCACAAACCAAAGACACGGAATATTCAGAGAAATTCCATACATCATAAGTGACAAAAACGGCAATAAGTTCATGCTGGACATCAAAGTCGGCGAAGTTTACGCACATAGCCCACATAACAGAGATTTAGTACCTTATGAAACATACTATTCCGACGAGAACTTAATTATAAAAATTGGTGATCCAAATAAAACAATTTCAGGTGCCCGAAATTACTATATTAGCTATGAAGTGAAAGGCTCTATAAGCTATTTTGAAGATCATGACGAATTATACTGGAACGTAATCGGCACAAACTGGACAGTCCCGATTTCAGGAGCATCAGTTGCTCTGGACTTTTCAAAACTCACACAAGATCAAAATGTGATCGATAACATTGAGGTTATATGTTTTACGGGCCCAGATAGTAGCACAAGCCAAGATTGCGGAGTAATTAAAGGTGACCAACGATACAATATAGTCCCTAATAATCAACTTCAGCCAAACGAAGGTCTAACCTTTGCCGCATCATTTCCTAAGGGCTTAGTAGAAATATATGAACCCAAACCATATAAATCTTGGTCAGGTATCAGCCTACGAACTTGGATAATTATTGTCGCAAATGTGGTACTTTCCATGGGAATATTCCTTCTATGGTTTCTGAGAGGTCGAGACCCTTCAAACAAAAAAATAATCCTGAGGATGTACGATTCGCCAAAAGATGATAGAGGCCAAGAACTTTCACCTTTAGAACTGGGAACAGTCGTAGATGAGAAAATCCACCCACGGGATATTTCCGCAGAAATCATAAATCTTGCCATAAAAAAGTACCTCGTTATTGAGGACATCGAGCACGATATTCTTAAAATCGTTAAAATTAGAAATACTAAGCTGATGAAAGGCCCTATGTTGATAGATGACCCTAAAATGAACGGCCTTAAACCTCACCAAAAAGAATTGCTAAGGGCTTTTGAAGTCCACGAAAAGGAAGAAGTATATCTGAAAGATCTAAAGGTCAGTCTCCCAAGCCGAATACAAACATTACAGAAAAATCTCTATGAAAAACTTACGGCAGATGGGTATTTCAAATCAAACCCTCAAACAGTTCGAATGGTTTACCTTGGAATTGGCTTTGCACTCTCCTTCGTTTGGCTCTATTTACCAAGTGTACTAATGGTAGTGTTTTCATTTTTCATGCCACGTCGAACAGAAAAAGGAGTAGAAGCCAAAAGACATGGCCTTGGTCTTAAGCAATTTCTGGATTCACAAGATCGACAGTTTGAATTTCAGGAAAAGAATCTATACATGTTCGAAAAGTTACTTCCCTATGCAATTTCATTTGGTGTCGCGAAAATATGGGCTTCAAAATTTAATGATTTATATGACTATATGCCCGAATGGTATTCTTCGAATACTATGACTAGTTTCAATACCACAAGCTTCACTCGTGACCTCGAAACCAATTTAGGATCATTTCAAAGCAACTATTCGGCGAGCACCAGTAAATCAGGCTTTAGTGGAGGTAGCTCCGGAGGTGGTGGCGGTGGAGGCGGCGGGGGGAGTTGGTAATTAACCTTCAAGTACCCGGTTTTTCGAGCAAAAAAAGTTCAAGTAATTGGTTCATTGCCAACAGGAAAAACATCGTGCTATAAACCGAATATAGTATATTTTATTCAACTACACATCCCATGATCAAAAAAACAGAAATTCTAGGTTTCCAAGAATTCATAAAAAAAGTGCGAAGCATTGTAAAATCCAAATTTAATAGTGCTGCAACAACTTCCTGCAACCATACGAGCTAAGCTAAATTCATTAAAGCAGGAAACAACTTGAAAACATTTTCATCAAACGAAGATCTTCTATACTCGCAGATCAGGGATGTCATCAAAGAATCTCTACTACGAATAATAGACGGAGATGTAATCCAATCATCCACAGACACAATCGTTTACGCTTTCTATGACCTTTTCATAATACAAATTCTAAATGCCTATTACGAATCAAACCCATCAAAAATAACGGAAAACAACTTCGTCGAATTTATCAAACTGTATATCCTCAGCAAGAAATATGAGCAACTTTCGACAAATATAATATTCATTAACTTTTTAAAACATATTCATTCCGAACTGAATAAAGCCAAAGAAAATCTAAATTTAAATCTATCCGAAATAAAATTTATTGGAGATCCGCATAAAAACATATTTAAATTCAAACATGAGAATCACGTATATTACTCAAATATTCTGAAAGTTGAGAACTTTCTAAATCAATTCAGAGAAGACTTCCCTTATTTCCGAGATTACATTTTCGATTCATCACTACAGAATGGTTATGTGAAAAGAAATTTCATTGAAATTTCCAAACATACGGATATCGAAGCCTACTATTTTAATCTAGGGAAAGTCACACCGCTTGTTTTAGCATTAAGACTCATTGATATAAATCACGAAAATATTTTGATAAATTCTGAAAGTCTGCCCCATCTTTTCGATATTGAATTTATATTCACACCACTATATGAAACAGTCATAAAGAAATATAATTTATCGATTAGCTCTCTAATTAGCCTTGATAACAAGGATAACGCATCCGCGATACTTGGTGGTTCGGGAAATATTCGGAGCTTCACTCGTCCGTTGCTGTACTTTGAAAAAGGTTTAATCAAAATTAAATGGGTGAAAGAAATTAAATCACAAGGACACAACCTTCCACCAAATCTTCATAAGCACCCAAACGAATACAGAGAACTGCTAATCGCCGGGTTTATAGAATCAACTAGCTACATCTCCGTAAATAAAAATAAGTTCAAGAAACTGATCGTATCTTCTAATTTTCACAGCAGAACTTTATTACGACCAACATCGGTTTATCGATATGCATTACTAATGAGTGCATACGGAAGTTTGCAGGGCAAATCTGCTCATGAATCAATTTCAGACGGGCTAAGTGATTTCAGGGCATATGATCCCGGCGAAATTTATGTAGACAAAGTATTTAAGGCAGAAATCTCTGATCTTATGGACGGTCTAATCCCCTACTTTACTGTTGATATAAACAAAACCGATATTTATGGAAGCAACGGAGAGATTGTCGGTAAATTCAAAAAATCTCCAATTAATTTTGAGTTGGAATGGCTGGATGAATTTGAAAAAAGCATGAAGAAAGAACTGATAACATTAAAAAGGTTTCTAACGGTAGATAGCAAGAAACATGTTTAAACTGATGTCTTCCAGGCGGATAGATCACGTTTAAGAAGTAGTTCCAGTTTAGAAATATCAGATGCTAGCTGTTGTCGAAGTTTGTTTTCAGTATCCTTACTAAGTGGAGGGTAACTCTGATTTTTATGGAAAAACGACTTATATAAAAAACGTATCGGTGTATTAGTATTCAATAGGAAATTCAAAACTCCACCAAGATGCACTAATTCTATGATCGACATAACGCCACGAATATACTTCATTAACATCGGATAACGAATAACCTTAGTAGGGTTAATATGCTCGATTAAACACTTTGGTTTGAATTCAGAATCGATTCCTAAATATTCATACATGTTTTTAACCACTAATTCAGGACTATTTTTAATGTCGTCCAGAACGATAACATGTAAATGTTTTTCTTCAAAAATGTGCAAGCATCTTTCGATTAATGCTCCGAATTTTGCGTGATTAATTTCGTACAAGTCATCTGAACCGGCTTCCGTCAGTGCTTTTTCGAAGTCATCCGGAATCAAGTCATATGCATTTGAGAATTTCATGTACCAATATATGGAATATAAATATTTAACCGGATCACGAATGGCCAGTATCAATTTGATGTCGGGAAAATTTTCTTTCACTTTCCGCAAGGCATGCTCATCAAAAATATAATGATTGTTATATTCACCTTTTATTTTTTCAGGCATGTTTGATGCGAACTCATGCTCGTATTCCTGAGGTGACTTAACCCTAATATTTTTATAGACAAAGTTAGTCACACCTTCTGTCGGACTCAAAAAATAGTTCACTTCTTTGTGCTTTGAAAAATTTATCTGAGGATGTTCTCTTAGGCACGCAGCAATCCATTCAGTCCCGCATTTAGGAGATCCGATTCCCATGAAATCAACTATAAAGTTTATATTTTTATTCATATTCATAGTCGTAGTAATAGTAGTCCGCTTCCGACAAATCTATGTTTTTAAAAACCGCGATGAGGTATACTCACCTAGAAAATGACTGCGTATCCAAAAATATCATTCGTAATACCAACCTTAAATGCTTCGAAGTATCTGACTGAATGTCTCCTATCTATTGAATCACAAAACTATCCGAAAGAATCCATTGAGATTATTATCGCAGATGGCGGAAGCTCAGACGATACACTCAAAATTGCGAACTCATTTGGAGCGAAAACTTTCAATAATCCACTAAGAACTGCAGAATCCGGGAAATCTGTCGGAATTAAAAATGCAAACGGAGAATACATATGCTTAATTGATTCTGATAATTTACTTCCACAAAATGACTGGATAGTGAAAATGATTGAACCGCTAGTTGCTAATCGACACATGTTGGGTTCCGAACCGCTATACTTTTCACACCGTGAGGAAGATGGGTTTATTGATAGATATTGTGCATTGATGGGAATGAACGATCCCATTTGTTACTGGATCGGCAGCTACGACCGAATGAATACTTTATCAGGTACATGGACCGGACTCAAAGTAAAGCAGAAAGATAAAATCGATTACATTGAGCTAAAACTTGAAAGCGGAAACATCCCAACAATCGGTGCGAACGGAACAGTATTTCGTGTAAGCTTATTTAAAGATCACCCTGACCTCCTCGGTGATTATCTTTTTGACATGGACATACTCGAAGTCGCCACGATGGATGGCAAAAAAAAGGAATTTGCAAAAGTCAAAATCGGAATAGTACACCAATACTGTGGATCAAGCCTTCGCAGGTTTGCCAAAAAACAGATGCGTAGAGTTCGAGATTTTCTTTATAGAAGAACACTAAAAGATGTTTTCATAACCGCCAATTATGAGCAACGAAAATATAAGTACGGACACAACTCAACATTTTCATTTGGATTGTCTATTGTAAGTTTCATACTATCCTGTTTATTAATATTTCCATTAATCTATCAAACGGCACTAGGATATTCACGAAAAAAAGATATTGCGTGGCTGGCTCACCCGGTACTTTGTTGGATTACATTAGTAACTTATGCTATCGGAACATTTCAAAGCATATTCAAACGAAGTGAGTTTTCACGTCATAACTGGTAAACAGTAATTTTTTCCTGCTGATAAATGGATTCAAATAGATACATCAGAGCGTTAATTTTTCTTTCTGTAATTACGCTTACAGCCTGGTCACTATATTTCAACATATATTTATTCGGACATGGAGATCACTACAGATCTCTTAATCTAAATTATTATTTGTCGAAAAACTTATCGGCTTGGAGAGATTACGAGAATACAGGCCATCTGGAATACAGTCTGGAGAGCCACCTACCATTTGGAATTCACTTTCTTACTTTAGGCTCAGTATTGGATCCTATCTTGAGCCAAAAAATATGGCTGTTCTTATCAATGTTGCTACCTGGGTTTTTCATGTATTTGTTTCTGAAAACAGTCTTACAAAAACATATTCCTGACATATTCCTACTATCTGCAGCCGTTTTCTATATTATTAATCCGATAACGATGGAAGCTCCACTAGGGCTAAATATCACTAAATTTCCGGTGTTTTTGGGGCTACCTTTGGGAGCATATTTTCTTGCCAAGTTTTTTCAAGAAGAAAGTTGGAGAACAAAATACAGGCAGGCAATCTTTCTGGCGTTATCAACAATTCTTACTGCAGGATCATATAGAAATATTGCTGAGATGGCACCTTACTTTATCATTTTAATTAGCCTTACTGCTTATTATCTATTTATCTATAAAGTAAGAGAGCCTATTAAACATATTTTAGTCCTTTTAGGCTCTGCAGTTCTTTCCATACTATTAAATGCATGGTGGATATACTCAAGCTACCTAAATAGACTCGAGCTAAGAAATTCTTTTATTAAAGCAGTAGCCTCGTTCAGCACACAAACAACTTTGGCAGATGCTGCAAGATTGTTTGGAAATTGGGGGTTACGAGCCGGTCACCGAGGCCTTCAATATTACTCGTACGGGAGCTTCTACTACACACTCCCCGGATGGATTCTTACCTACAGCATTTCATTCTTTGTTGCAATTCCGATAATTTCGATTGTCTTAAAGAAATTTACAAACTTAAAATCAATCAATATTTCTTCAGAGCTAAAAAATATAATTATATTTTTCACGTTGTTATCAATAATTGGAATATTCTTAGTTAAGGGCGCTTCTGATCCGCTTGGCAACTGGTACCGATACCTCTATGATAATTTGACGTATTTTAGAATATTCAGAGAAAGTTATTCCAAATTTTCTTTTGTTACTCTATTTTCGTTTACTGTATTAACTCCGATTTCCCTTTATTTTTTTCACGAATACCTAAAACACAAATCGCATTATTCGAAATTAATTTTAGTAATGACCTACCTGCTTTTAATTGGTAGTGTATCGTTCCCATTTTTTACCGGTGAAATTATACGAAAGTATACAAACGGAGTAATCAAACAAACAAATACAATCGTTCCTGATTATCTTTATGAATTGAAAGACTTCAGTGCGAAACAAAACATACAGGGAAGAGTTTTAACACTTCCCAGAAACGGGATTTATGGAAATAGTTATCTATGGGCATCAGGCTACACAGGTAGACCTGCAGAACTATTTGTAGATGCACCAACAATATACGATCGGGAAGTTGAGCCTCTCAATAAAGGTGACCTCGTAGTTGATTTACTATACAAATTTCTCGAGGAATACAACCTGAATTCGAGCGAGGCAAACAAAGCAGTAGTTACAAATCTGTTAAGAATTTTATCTGTCTCGCACGTTTTACTGCATAACGACCTCGACTGGAGAAACTTGAATTACCCGAACAAGTCGGACTGGTCAGTAGAAAAAACCGGCGAACTTGTTAATAATTTAACTAAGGAAGGTGTAATCAACGATGCTCAGGAATTTGGGAATTTCTCAAAAGAGTA
>JASNYX010000006.1:0-58048 GCA_048499955.1 Patescibacteria group bacterium
TTTGCCTGAAATTAAACCCATTTGGGAATATGCCGGTTGTATAGTTTCTTTGCCTGTCACTTCTTTGGAAATCTTTTGCCAGATCGGGTTTACCATTTGTGGCCTTTTAGATTTTGGATCAAGCTTTCCTACTATGTATATTTCTTCATCTTGTGGGATAGAAGTAACCAAGTAAGGTTGATTGAACCACGTTAAATTGATTTTTCCCGTAGAATCTCTAAAGACACCTTTAACAAGTTGATAACCATTTTTGGTGCGAAATGATTTTAGATCTTGCATGATGCCTCTAATTTTTGCGGTTTCGTCTTCTATAAGTTCAGAAATATTTTTATTTTGCTGTGTTTCATACTTATACGGGAGATACATTAGAAGGTCATAAACCGTAAAAATGCCGTTCTGATTCAGTATGGATTTATAAAATGCACCTATTCCTGATATGTTGGCGATGTCATCGTTAAGGTTGAGACTCATGATGAAAGAATATCCCAGACGGATGTTTCACGCAAAAGGCTGTTAGGTTTGATATATCGAATGAATTGAAAAGTGTATTCTTAAAATCCCAAGAAATACGGGACGATTGAAGAAGCGATCAGTGCTGCTAATGCAAAGAGAACAATTGCAGCTTTTATAATGTGTCGGTATTTTTTCCTCATAATAATAGACGTGGGTTAAATTATATTTACATTATATAGATTCTTACTATAACTATACTTGAATAGCAATGAACTTTAGCTATCCACTATTACAGAAAGTCTCCGGTTGGTCATTAATCGTCTCTTCTATTTTTCTCTTCGGAATGTTGATCTTTGGTTCGCTTTTCAGCTTAGCTAATGGAGCTCGTGTCGGCAGTGTGTTAACTATATTGTTGATATTTGGATTAGCAGTTGTGACGGCTATTTTTTTGGGAGGTTATAAGCTGGTTTCAGACAAATCTTATGAGAAAAGCACACCTAAAACACTACTTCTCATTTTAGGGATGTTTGTTCTTTTCAATATTATAGTTTCGGTTATTAGCACTATAATGTATATGCTTCAGATTGGTATCTACGAATAACTTTCTTATTCTTCTTCTTTTTCGACATCTTCACATTCCATTACTTTTTCGATCACATATTCGACTACCGGGGGTTTACCTTGAACTTTTGGCATATCTTTGATGGCGAAAAATTGCGGATACGGATTCCCGTCTTTGGTGATCCAAGAGAAATTGTCATGTGGTTCTTTGTATCTAACAGTAAAAGGAGTTACCGCAACAACTCTGTCGTCAGGTAGCCATACTTTTTCAAATGCGTATCTGAAATTATCCGCAACTTGGTATTGGTTAAGTGAATACGGCACACGTTTACCATTCTTTAGCTCCTCGCCTTCTCTATGTGCCCATCCGGTTTCAGTAATAAATACAGGTAGGCTTTTAATATTTATATCGAATTCATCTTTGAGAAAATCTAGTTCCCATTCATATGCACGAATACTATCTCTTCCTCTATCGTCGGGAGATCCGGAAAAATTCGGTTGTGGGTACGGATGTGATGCCCATCCATCCAGTTTAGTAAATATTCCGGGAACTTGCCTATTCATTCGTCTCATGTAATCTCTAACATCGAGGTAGTCCCCTCCGGTTCTTGCTGAAGTATTAAATGCTCCGTTCATCACGAAAAAATCGGTGTCCTGATCTTTAAGAGCCTTAATTGTTAAGTCCAGCACTTCTGCGTATTCTTCAGGGTTAATTTTTCCTTTCCAAAATTTTGAATCATTTGTTTCGTTATATGCTGAAACATACCGATATTTGATAGGCCACCTAAGTGAGTTAAGAAACTCGGCTGATCGTTGAATTTGTTTGTTTCGTTCTTTTTCGTCCTTTAGGTCGAGATCCCAAAGCTGAATAATTGGTATTAGCTTTTTATTTCCCAATAATTCGAATAAGTGACCCCATCGATCGAGATTGTAGTCTTTAACGTTGTATGGGATTAGAACGTATCCCCATTCCCCTCCGTTAGAATTGGCTAGTTCTTCTGCGAAATCGACGTAGTCTCTAACCTCTGAATAAATGTATAGCCCGACTTTATTGTTTTGGTGGCCGATTATTGGTTGTATATTGTCTCCCTCTTCCGGGTGGCGAATTTGTTCTTTGATTATGTCTACATATTCGCACGCAGTAATACTGTTTTGTGGAGTCGGCCCTATAAAATCTTCACTTTTGACAGGTGGCAGAGGTTCCCGAATGTATGCGATGCTTTCACGAATTGATTTAACACCGTTCAAAAAGATTCCTGAAATTATCGCCAAAGCAACCACCATTACTATTAATCCATGTGATAGATGATGTAAGTGTTTTTCTTTGCGATACTCTTCTGTTTTATCAGCAAATTCAATGTTCATATTAGGCTGAATTATTGCAATACATCACAATATCATAATGTATTAATATTCTCTCATTTGGAGGGGTGCACAATCTACCATTATATCAATTAGGGGTATTTGTGGAGTCTTCAGTTTTTGTTAGTTCAAGTATCAGATCAGCAATCTCACCGATGATGGGAATATATTGAAGTTCATTCAAAAACCACAGAGCCATTGTAATCAATAAAGACCCGCCAATTACTGGAGGCAAACCCAATTATCAGACCGCGAAGGGACGTTCATCTTAAACTTGAACTTTTATATAGTAACTGATTGTTACGTTTAAGTTGTTCAAGGATTTCTTCTAAGTAACTTTCGTGTTGATCCATGTATATTTATCTTTGACTAAAGGCAAACTGTAGGCGTCTAGAAGCTATGAAAACCTCTAGAATTCTCATAATTACAACGGATCTAAAAACCTGTACGTTTAAACATTTTTTCTAACTCAGAGTAGCTAATTTCAATTTTTAACGGTCTTCCGTGAGGGCAGGTGTACTTCACTTCACTATCTTCGATTTGGTCGAGTAATTCCTGTATTTCAAGTGGATCAAGCGTGTCATTCGCTTTATAAGATGATCTGCATGAAAGGTAAGTTAATACCTTATTATGTTCGGAATCTACTTCCTTAATTTTGGAATCGCTTTCTAAATCAACTAGGAACTCATGCAATAAACTTTTTATATCCAGTTGGGCGAATATTGCAGGAATTTCAGTTACTTTTATTGTATGCGGACCGAAATCTTCGAATTTAAATCCTGCTTTTTCAATATCATCTTTATATTCTTCAAAAACCGAATGCTCTTGGGCTGAAAAATTTACGATCAGTGGTGCTAGCATTGGCTGGATGTTTCCTTCGGACTTCCCTTCTTTATAAGTTTTTATGAGCTTTTCATAGTTTATTCTTTCGTGTAGTGCGTGTTGATCGTAAATTAGCATGCCGTTTTCCCCTTGCATTACGATGTAGAGGTTTTTTATTTGGATAAATTTCGCTGGTGCTTGGTTGGCTGACCCTTGTATTGGAGGCATGAAGGGGTCGATTCCAAAGTCGTCATCCCAAGGCGAGTCCTTTAGAAAATCATTATTCGGTAAGTATGGTGGTGGAGTACCCGGTTTATTTCCAAAAGGTGGAGGTGCAATCGGTGCTGGCTTTGCACCTGGAGATGTTTTATCAAATTTCGGAAATGAAAATGGCGGCGTTTTTACTGGCTCATTTTTTGTTCCGGGTTGGGCACCAAAAGGCGGTGCGAAAGGATTTCCTTTTGGTTTTGGTGGGAACGGATTTGTTCCCGGTGGATTCATGGGATTCTGCGGGAACGGAGTTCCTCTTTGCACCCCCAACGGTTTCGGCGGAAATGCAGTATTACCCGTACCCGGCATGGGTTTTTTAGGAATACCACCAAATGATGAGAACGGATCTGCCTCATTCGCTTGTAAATTTCCATTCGGATTATTAGATAAAGTTGGAGTGGCAGTCAGGTTATTTCTTTCCAATGCCTTTTTAACGCATTGGTTGATGCTTGTAAAAATAAATTGTGAGTTCGAGAACCTTACTTCTTCTTTTCGGGGATGCACATTTACATCAACAATATTCGGTTGTACCTGCACAAAAATAACATATTGAGGATGTAAGGTTTTATGTAACAACGTTCCGAATGCTTCTTTTATTGCCCCTGAAATCGTTTTGTCATGTACTCTTCTCTTATTTATAAATAGAAACTGGTTTTTAGGTTTCTCTGCAGCGATTTGAGGTTTGCTGATGAATCCATAAATTTCCAAATGCGGATGTTCAAAGAATAGACTCACCATATGTTCGTAAGTATCTTTCCCTACAACTGCTTTAGTACGATCTTCGATTTCGTCGTCTTTAGGGAATGCATAAACAACTTTCCCATTATTTATAAAAGTTAATCCTACATGGGGATTTGCAAGTGCGTGTGCGTTAACAACATCAAGTATCATTCTATATTCGGTTTGTGTTTGTTTTAAAAATTCTCTGCGGGCGGGGACATTATAAAATAGGTCTTCAATCAGAACTGATGTTCCTGCTTGTGCACCTGTTTCTTCAATCGCAATGTTTGTGCCTCCTTCAATTTTGACCATCGTTCCTAACGGGTCGACTGATTTCCTTGTTTTGAGAGTCACTTTTGATACTGATGCAATGCTTGCCAAGGCTTCCCCTCTAAAGCCATACTTTGTGATGTTCAATAGATCATTTTCACTTGAAATTTTGCTTGTAGCATGAGGCTTAAACGCGAGTAACGCGTCATCCTTATCCATTCCCGTACCGTTATCGATTACCAGAATCTTCTTTTGACCACCATCTTCGATATCTATGGTAATACTAGTCGCTTTTGCATCGTATGCGTTGTCGAGTAACTCCTTTACAACCGATGCTGGTCTTTCTACAACCTCACCTGCTGCTATTTTGTTTATTAAATCTTCGGGAAGTAATTTTATGCTTGCCATATCAATACTAATAATACTGGAGTATCACTTTGGATTCCACTTCGAACAATGAGCTGAATAATTTATTGGGCAAAACCATCGGCATCCTCTTCATTGATGGATGGAGGTTCGGTGAAACTATCGAATCCTTCGACTTCTTCTTCGTCTTCAGGAATTCTCATTTGTTGATCGAAATATCTATTCATCTCCGAGATGAATTGCTCTACCGGAATAGACCTTTCGGGCGGTGTTATTACATCTGAAAAATCTCTTCCGAGGTCATCTAGAGTCATCGTAAAAGCAAAAGTCATTGTGTCTGCGGACTTAGTATCTATAATTGTTTGTGCTCCTAGAACTTTTAGAGAATTTTCGTATGAAGAGCTGAGAATTGTAAATAGCATTTGAGCTTTTCTAACGTGGTACTCAGATTTGTCAATCCATAGTTCAATGGTGACATCATTTACTGCCGACAATTGATTTGGAGTAACCGCCATCGAATCATAATAAGCTCCATTGCCACCTAAGATCTGAGCAACATCTTTTTCGAGTTCTTGTAACTCATTTTGGTTAAGTTTTATATCGATTTTATGCATATCTCTGTTATCGAGGGTTTCGTTGCTTAACTTCATTTTAGGCAAGAGGCGCGAGTTCAACATTGATTTTATTCGTTCCCCAACTATTGTGTCGGTACCATTTGTTGGCTGATTTTGTTTGAGTGCATCGCGAGCGTTTGTTTCTAGAGGTGAAATATCATATGCAACCCATCGGTCAAGAAAAGGATTGTTATTCGGATCTATAGTTACGGGAAGCATCGCGTATACCATGGCTGGTATGATGTTTATTCTTCCATAAACCATGTTATCTAGAAGAATCACATCAGCATCGAATTCTTTTGTCAGCTTAATGTTCAATTTAAGCTTGGGATTTTCTTCATCACTAAAATCCATCGGGCCATCAATTACCATGTCAAAGCTACTTAACCCTACACTGCTTAAGAACGATGTTGAGTCAGTCGCGATTGAAGCATTTACGTAGGCACTTCTTACATCTTCATGAGCCCTTGATGCCTTTTCAAGCACAAATTTAGGAGTTTTGGGCATAAACGGCAGGTTAATAATCGTATACGATACATAATCCTGGACTTTTTCGTTAGGTATTATTATTTTTTCATATGCTGCAAGAACTGCAGCTGTGCCTATTCCGCCTACTAGCAATAGTATTAATACGATTGCCACAACCGCTTTCATGAGTCCGGATTTTCGACCCGGTGAGTATTGGTTCAAATTTCCGAGGTCAGAAGGTATGTCCGGCGGGGCAATTTGTGGTTCAGTCTGAGGTTGAATCTCTGGAGCTTCGACTTGTTCATTAAGATTTGTTCCGATGGATTCTTGAGGTTCTTGTGGGACGTTTGGTATTTGTGAATCTTGTGGATTATCAGACTGGTAATTTACCGGGGAGCTGAACATATCCGGCGGGTTAGTAGAAGGATCCGGTTTATTTAATCCACTTGGGATTCTTAAACTTCCCTTCAACTGATTGTCATTTGAGTTAGCGGAGTTATCAGCCATGCATTAACTGTACAATAGATCTCCTCACGTCGCAAAGTATTAGATTTCTAAAGTTAGTTGTTTAGTTGATTTTCCCGATAGAAACTCTTGAGCTTTTTTGATTACTTCTTCAGGAATGCCTGCTAACTTGGCAACCTCAATTCCGTAACTTCGGTCGGTTCCTCCTTTTTCAACTTTATGAAGAAACTTAATTTGTCCGCCATCTTCGTTAACTTTGATATGGTAGTTTTCGAGATTGTGAAGCTTTTGGTCTAAAGTTGTAAGTTCATGGAAATGGGTTGCAAAGAGTGTTTTACTCTTTAGATTGTCATGAATGTATTCAACCACGGCTCTTGCGATGCTAAGGCCATCGACAGTGCTGGTTCCTCGCCCTACCTCATCAAGAATAATAAGAGACTTGTTGGTGGCATTATTAAGTATTTTTGCCGTTTCAATCATTTCAACCATAAATGTACTTAGACCTTGTGCGAGAGCATCACCTGCTCCAATTCGGGTATAGATCCCGTCAACTATCGCGATTTTGGCTTCATATGCAGGAATATATGAACCGATTTGAGACAGAAGTTGAAGCAAAGCTACTTGTCTAATATATGTGGATTTACCCGCCATATTAGGACCCGTAATTAAATGAGTAAAAGCTTTTTGGTGTAGATGTATTGAATTTGGTGTGAATTCTCCTGATTGAAGTGCTTCTTCGACTACCGGATGTCGTCCTTCGGTTACTTTGAATTCGTATTCTTTATCTGTAAGTATCTGTGGTCTGATGTAGTTTTTCTCTAAAGCTTTTCTGGAAAATGAACAAATACAGTCGATTTCAGCAATCAGTGAGGCGGCCTCTTGTATTTCATCAGTTGCACTCAGAACTTTTTTCGTAAGTTGAGTAAATAGCTTATACTCATATTCACTAATTTTTTCTTCTGCCGATAGCACCACGTCTTCTTTCTCTTTTAGTTCTTGAGTGATGAATCTTTCAGCATTTACTAGCGTTTGTTTGCGAATATAGTTGTCGGGAACCTGATTCAGGTTTGATTTTGTTATCTCGATGTAATAACCAAAAACGCTATTAAATCCTACTTTCAGATTTGAAATACCTGTTCGTGATCTTTCCTGATTTTCCAAATTTGAGATCCATACCTTGTTGTCGTGAATTTCATTTTTCATACTGTCTAAAGTATTGTTGTATCCGGGGTTTATTAGTCGACCTTCCCTTATTGAGATTGGAGCCTCTTTGTTTATAGCGGATTGGATTTCCGTAATATGAGTGGATAGATTTGTAACGTTAAGATCCGTATCACTTTTTATTTGTTTTAGTTCATCATTATTCTCAATAAGATTAAAAACTTGTAACGAATTATTTAATGATTCTGCTAAATTAAGTAAGTCTCGAGCGTTACCTCGATTTGTACCCAAACGAGATATGATTCTTTCCAGATCCGAAATCCGCTTTAAGCAATCCTGAACTTCCCGCAATATGTTTTTGTTTTGTATAAAATACTCCACCGCATTCTGTCTCTTAACGATTTGTTGCTGATTTGTTAGGGGAAAAAGAATCCATCGTCGTAGTAACCTTTCGCCCATTGATGTGTTTGTCAGATTAAGTATTTTGAAGAGGCTTAGTGTTTGATTTTTGGACGTTCCGATTCTATTCGATTCAAATATCTCGAGATTGTTAATGGTATCCGCATCGAGTTTCATGAAGCTGTTGTCAGTGATATTTCTTATGCTTTTAATGTGCTCGATATTTCCCTTTAGATTGTATTCAATATATGAATATAGAACGGATGCTGTTTTTATCATTTCGTAATCAGTATCGGCAATTTCAAAGATCTCCAATGTTCTTATACGAAATTTTGTTAATAATAGGTTTCGATAGTCCTCGCCTTTTTTATTGTCGAGAGAATTGTAAGGAAATATGTTGGCCTCCGAAACGGTGTTAATAGAGCTTAATAACTCAAAATCATGGTATAGGCCTTCTGCCAGAATGATTTCAGATGGATTAATTCGCTTTATCTCGTTGTTGATTGTTGCCCTTGTGAAGTTCTTTTCGTCTTTGTTTGGTTTTTCAAAAACGAAGAACTCTCCCGTGCTAATGTCAGCGTAAGCGAAAATAATTCTGGACTGAAATATAAAAAAAGTTAACAAAAAGTTATTCTTATTGCCGTCTATTAAAGTTTCATCGACTAATGTGCCCGGAGTTACGATTCGCACGACTTTCCTTTCCACTAGTTCGGTTCCCGGTGTGGGTTTGCTAACCTGCTCACATATTGCGGCTTTTTTACCGGCTTTTATCACTTTAGCCAGATATGAATCTACCGAGTGAAACGGAACCCCGCACATGGGGATCTTTCCATCTGAACCTTTTGATCTTGCAGTTAGTGCAATATCGAGTATTTCCGCTCCGATTTCGGCATCTTCCATGAATAATTCGTAAAAGTCCCCCATTCTGAAAAACAAAAGGCAGTCAGGGTACTCTTTCTTGATTTGCGTATACTGACGCATCATTGGGGTTTTGAATTCGGCAGTGGGATTTGGATTGCTCATAAATTGTTTAGTATTTCTGATGGATTATAAATTCGTGCAGGCAATGGAATTATCTTATTTTCAGATGTATAAAGGTAGCTCCCGGGGTGGTACAGGAATACTGCGGGCAACTTTGTCTCGATCACATCTTGGAAAATATTATAATGCTGTTGTCTTTCGTTAAAGTCTGAAAAGTTGCGACCCTCTTCCAATGATTTATCTGCTCTTAAATCTTCGAATTTCCCAAGATTGAGCGACTTACTTTGCGTTGAATGCCAATAGGAATATCGATCAGGATCGGGAGATACTTCATGGCCGATGAAAAGCACGTCAAAATTCCCGGCTTTGGCGGCATCAAGAATTTGGCCCGGTTCAGCGTATTCAGGTTTGACGATTAACCCAAGTTTGTTTTCCCATTCTGACTTTAGAAAGGTTTCCATCTGTCTTCCTTCCTGATTGTTCGGTAATAAGATGTTGATATCCACGATATCGCTAATTTGTGCCGGAGTCAGTGCAGCTGATGCTACATATGTGTCTTGGAAAAAAGTGGGCTTAGTATATTCTGAACGGCTGATTGGTCCAAAGGCACGTTTAGACGTAATATAGTAGCTTCTTTCAAGTAAACCTTGAATATTGAGCGAGTTTATTAATGTTTGTCTAGTTTGAAGATCTTGTAGTTTAGCTTTTTCAAGGTTAAAGATAAGTGTGAAATATCTGCCGTAGTATGTAATTAGCTGAGCTTTGGTTCCTTGCCAGCTAAAGTCTGATCCGCTTAAGAAAGCATCCACCTCTCCTAATTTATAAGCGGTTTTGAGGTCTTCCTCTTTAGGATAAAATCTGAAAATTACTTTGTTATATTTTTTCTCTTTCTCAAACGAGTGAAGGTATACTTGCTTTACTTCGTTATTTTCCGTGGAAATCCTTGCTATATGAAAGCTACTGGATCCTATCGGTTGTAATTTTGATTGTCCTTGAAGATGTTCGGGCTCAACTCCAAAGGTAAGCAATGAGGGAAGTATAGCGTTAGGAGTCGGAAGTTTAATTGAGAACCTTGTATCGCTTAACCTTTCGATATCAATTTCTTCAATTAGGTTCCGATTTAATGCCAAAGTATAGATGATGTCGTCTGTTGTTATTTTTTCGCCATCTTGCCAGTATTGATTTTCTTTTAACTCCATTGAGTATAAAGTTTTATTTTCCGAGATTTGCCAGGTGCTTATTAAATCAGGTTTTAGAGTTCCATCTTCGAATTTGAAGAGCTTTCGAAAGACCATGCCGGATATTATTTTTTCTCCTTCTGTTTGAGTTTCATGTGGAAGAAAGGTTACAGGACTGTCGTTATATCCTATAGATAAGGAGTTTTGCGGATACAACGTAATCAGGGCTAAGCCTAACTTTAGTAAAAAAACCTTTATCGTAGTAAGTATCATATTGCGAAGTTAATCGCCGAAATCACGATCATGCAGGTTATCAGGAATATTGTAAGTCTGAAGAAGAATCTATCGGAACCTCTCCTGCTTGTATTGATATTTGACCCTTGTGTATAAATTCCTGAATCCTGTTGTTGTATTGATACCAAAATAATAATGAAAACTCCAATTAATACTTGGATAATGTCGAGCCACCACATACGAATATTTCCTTTAAAAAACTAGTTTGTGCAGCAACCAGTTTATCGAACTAATTATTAAAGTAGCAACAAGTAAGGTTAAAATCTTGCTCAACTCTATATCGGAAAAAGTTAGAGCAAACACTCCAAGGTTTCTGAAAGTAAGAAAACCTTCTGACAATGTAATGCCATTTACCAAAGTCACAACCAAATACAGCAACCCCATATTAATTATAAATCCGAAAAATCCTAGAGTAATAATATTTATCGGGAATGTGATGATATTAATCACCGGTTTTACAATGAAGTTAACTAACATCATTACAACAGCTGCCACCAAGTATACCGATAGGTTGTCTTGGATCTCAAATCCTGTAAGGAATAGTTCGGCTATCCAAAGCCCTCCCAGATTGACCAATATACCCTGAATAATCCTCTTTATCATAGTTTGATTTTAACATGAACCTCATTAAACCATTTTATTAATGTTGGCTCGTGGTTCTTATTCAAATATTTTTTTTCGATGTAGTTTTCTGTAATAATTGATACCGTACCTATGTGCTTCATCTCGGCCTTTTTTTAATAAATTTAAGCCTTTATGATTTTCAGGCAGTACAAGCATCTTATACGATCCATCATTGTTTGAGATTACTATTTCTTCAAGTCTTTTTGCTAATCCGATACTGGGTATTAAAATATTGCTATTAATTAGTACCTCCTGAGCGGTTGAAAGTTGGCCTTTTCCGCCATCTACGACGATTAAGTCCGGTTTGGGCCATGATTCCCCTAATTTTCGGGTGAAGCGCCTTTTTAGCATCTCAGCCATCATTCCGAAATCATCGGGGGTTTCTTTGCTTCTTATTTTGAATCTACGATACTGACTTTTATCGGCGATTCCTCCGGTTAACACAACCATTGCACCCACAGGGTTCTTTCCTTGAAAATTTGAAATGTCATAAATCTCAATTCGAAAGCTGCTCAAATGATCGGACTGAAGTTCGAATTTCGCTTCTTTATTTAGTGTCGTGATTAATTCCTGTAGTGCTACTTCCGCTTCTTCATCTATGAGCTTGGGTTTTTCTATGTATTCCCTGATCATTCTTTTTGGTTGTGTCAGATATTCATAGCTAGCAAGCTGATCACGGATTTGGGCGGCTTTCTCAAAGTTAAGGTTTTTGGAAGCCTCGTTCATTTCCTTTTCAAGTCTTTGGAATAATTTCTTTCTATCGCCGTTTAAATATTCAACGAATTTTTTAATGTTTTCGTTATTTTCGGTAATTGCATCGCTCGCTTGGCACGGAGCCGGACAGACTCCAATATGCCCGTACAGGCAAGGCCGTTTCGCCTTTTGGTATCTGGTAAATTTTGCGTGTGTACAGTCTCTGAAGGGAAAGATCTTTCTCAGAGATTTCATAATTATCGCTACAGAGCTTGCATCCGGGTATGGCCCAAAGTATTTGACCTTTGGACTTTCATTCTCCTCCTTTTTGCGTGAAGTAGTGATTCTGTAGATAGGATGGGTATTAATCTGATCAAAGTCTATTTTGATAAATTTATAAAACTTATCATCTTTAAGTTCAATGTTGTATGGAGGTTTATACCTTTTAATAAGTTCTGCTTCTAAAAGTAGAGCTTCAATTTCATTCTCGACTTTAATGTATTCGATATCTTCTATCCTTTGTACAAGGGCTCGAGTTTTAGTGCCTAAAAGTTCGGTTTGGGAAAAATAGCTTGAAACTCGGTTTTTTAGGTTTATTGCTTTTCCTACGTATAAAACCCGATTTTGAGCGTTTCTGTATATGTAGACTCCGGGAGATTCCGGTAGACCGGCAAGTATCTCTTTTATATTATTCATTCCGGACATTCTATAACTCTTTATGAGTCTTAATCAATCTATGCCTACTACAGCGTGAGAATTCAGAATATCTGTGTGCCCGGTTCTGCGGCTGTTAGTTCCGCAAAATCAATTGGATCTGTGATGATGAGATATTCGACAATACTAGTTTCCTGCTCTTTATAACCGTATGTAATGATTACGATTTTGCCATCTTTAGCAAAATACCTGCTAAAATTTTCGCCTTCAGGCTTATCTAATATAAATAGGATCTCACCTAGCCTTGTTTGTAACGGATCGGTTTCAGGATCTTTAAGAGAGTATTGCTCATCTATTGAGTTGAAATGGTTTGTATACGCAAGAACATCTATGATATCTTCTGTACCAGATTGAGAATTTTTACTTTTCCTGGTTTCAAAAATCTCGCCTTGAAAACTAAGAGCAATATTAGTTGTTTCTTGGCCGTTTATCAAAAATCTTCCGTTAAGAACTGATTGTTTGCTTATTACGGAATCCCGATCTTGTCTCGAAAATACTAAATCTTTTTTTAGTTGCTCAAATTCAGACATAGTTTTCGATTTTGTTTCTTATTGTGAAAACTTCATCAGACGTTTATCAAAGTTTTTCACCAACACATTACATTGATCTGTGTTGGATTTAGAGAATGATATCCAATGAACAATTACTTCTCCAAAATATCTTGTATCTTCACATCCTGCTCCGACTAATGGGCCTGCTATTTTTATTTGACTTTGTGCTCGTGTAGCTTCCTCGTCGTTCTTGAACTTATAAACATACCATAGTATTGGCGAAAGTTTTTCAAAATCGGTTGTGTCGTCTAAAATGGTAGTTGTACCGAATATTGCTATATAAACTTTCTCGGGCATTACCTCAAGATTTCCATTGTATTTCGTCATCATCATTTCAACCGTGGACATGTTGGTCAAATAGCCGGGATTATTAAAGATACCGCCTTCATTTAAATCTACTTTTAATTGTCCGGACGATTTCTCTACATCTATTAAGTAGAAACCGCTTGGGATTTCAGATTTATGCGGTATGAAGCTTTCAGGATAAACAGCTTTTTCTTGTGGGATATTGGACTTATAGAAGTCTTTAATGTCTTGTTGGTAAGTTGCTAAAGTTAGCACTGCAACAATAACCAATCCAATGATGGTCAGTGATAAAACAGCAGAAGTTTTCATACAATTCTATTATTCAGCTTTTTAAAGCTTTACGCAATGCCTCAGCAGTATAAGATTTTTTGTTGTTAATTAATTCTTTTGGAGTTCCTGTGAATATTATCTCGCCTCCGAATTTACCGCCTTCCGGGCCAAGATCAATAATATAATCAGCGTTTTTAATCACATCCAGGTTATGCTCAATAACAAGAACCGTGTTGCCTTTCAATACCAATCGTTTAACTATTGCGGTTAATCTCTCAATATCGGCGAAATGAAGCCCGGTAGTTGGCTCGTCTAAAATATAGAAAGTTTTCCCGGTTCCCTTTTTGGCAAGTTCAGATGAAAGTTTTATTCTTTGAGCTTCCCCTCCACTTAAGGTTGTTGCAGATTGTCCGAGTCTTATGTACCCGAGTCCGACATCTGATAAAGTTGAAAGCTTATGGTAGATTTGGGGGTGATTTGAAAAGAATTCAGAGGCATCTTCAACTGTCATATTTAGGATATCCGAAATATTCTTGCCTTTGAATTCGATTTCAAGAGTTTCCCGATTGTATCGTGAACCTCCGCAAACTTCGCAGTCAACATATACGTCAGGCATGAATTGCATTTCTATTTTGATCTGGCCTTCACCTTCACAGGCTTCGCACCGTCCGCCTTTAACGTTGAATGAGAATCTTCCGGGAGCATATCCTCGCATTTTGGCAGCCGATGTCTGATTGAATAATGCCCTTATATCATCAAAGACTTTTGTGTATGTGGCCGGGTTGCTTCTAGGAGTTCTTCCGATTGGTGTTTGATCAATGCTGATAACTTTATCAATAGCATCTGCACCTATAATTCCGTCGTTTGCGGCCGGCTTTTCGTCGTTTTTGAGCCCGAGTTCTTGTCGTAGCATAGCCAGAAGAGTTTCATTCACTAAGGTTGATTTCCCTGAGCCTGAAACTCCGGTAACGCATATGAAATCCCCTATTGGAAATTCAACGGTGACTTTTTTTAAGTTGTGACCTTTAGCATTTACTACTTTGATATATTTCTTATTTTCTTTTTTGCCCTTTGCTTGATTTGTCAGTTCTTCTTCTGTCATATAGTCGAGAATATTGATTTGTTTCCTACCTGAAAGGTATGCACCGGTTATCGAGTTTGGATCTTTTTTAATCTCATCAGGGGTTCCTTCAGCAATAACGGAGCCGCCTTTGTGTCCTGCTCCGGGTCCGAAGTCTATTATGTAATCGGATTCAAGCATTGTTTGATCATCATGCTCGACGACCAATACTGTATTCCCCAGATCTCTCAAGTTCTTTAAAGTCTCAATTAATTTAGAATGGTCTCTAGGGTGGAGTCCGATTGAAGGCTCATCCAAAACATAAAGCACTCCGGAAAGTTTTGATCCGATTTGTGATGCCAATCTGATTCTTTGGGCTTCTCCACCGGCTAAAGTAGATGAGTTTCTGCTCAAGGTCAGATAGGTCAATCCGACATCAATTAGAAAATCTAGTCTGGAATTGATCTCTCTAATAATTGGCGATGAAATTTCAAAGTCCCTTTTAATAAGTTTCTCGGGGTTTAGCTGATCTACCCAGTCTCGACATTCTCTGATTGAGAGATCTGATACGTCAGCGATATTCTGCGTTTTTATGGTAACGCTAAGTGCCTGTTTATTTAGTCTGGTACCTAAACATTCGGGACAAGGTTCCTTGATCATAAACCGTTCAATTTCACCCCTAATATAATCTGAGTTGGTTTCTTTGTATCTTCTTTCTAAATTCGTGATGATACCTTCAAACTTGCTTTCCATCGTTCGTCCTTTGTATTTCACGGGGTACTTTTCATTTCCCGTTCCGTGCAGTAGCAGTTTAATTTTTGATTTTTCGATTAATTTGATGGATCGGTTAAGATCGATTGCTTGTTTTGAAGCAAATGATTCCAGCAAGCCTCTGCTCCAAGTGTCTTTTTCGACCATCGATGCCCAGGGTATAATTCCGCCTTCTAAAATACTTAAGTCGGAGGCTAATATCATGTGCTCATCAATTTTCAGTTGGATTCCGAGACCGTTGCAAGTAGTACAGGCTCCTTGTGGAGAGTTAAATGAGAATGTTCTAGGTTCGAGTTCGGGCAACGAAATATTGCAAATAGGACAAGCAAATCTTTCGCTGTATAGATTGTCTTTGAGTTCTACCGGATTTTCCGGAAAGTCAAAAGTTGCGTCTAATACTTCTGAAGCAATTACATATCCGTTTCCAAGTTTCAGTGAAGTTTCTACCGATTGTGTAAGACGACTTACTGTTTCCGGGTCTATCTTTTTTCTTTCCGGAAGCACCAACCGATCGACTACAACTTCAATCGTATGTTTGTTGGTTTTTATTAGATTAATTTCATCTTCCAATGAAATAATTTTGCCGTCGATTCTAGCTCTGGAAAACCCCTGTTTTGATAAGTTGCTGAATAGTTGTGAATACTCGCCTTTTCGATCTTTTATAATCGGGGCGAGTATCATTATTTTTGCCGGTTTAGTTTTGGATATATTGATGTTTAGTATTAAGTCGACGATTTGATCGACTGAAAGCCTTGAAATTTCAGCTCCGCAGTTCGGACAATGAGGGTGGCCGATTCTTGCGAATAAAAGCCTTAAATAGTCATAAATTTCGGTGACTGTTCCAACTGTTGATCTTGGATTGTGTGATACTGTCTTTTGATCAATTGCAATCGCCGGCGATAGCCCCTCTATTGATTCAACTTCCGGTTTCTTCATTACGCCTAAAAATTGTCTGGCATACGAAGATAGCGATTCAACGTATCGTCTTTGTCCTTCAGCGTAAATGGTGTCCATTGCCAACGAAGACTTTCCGGATCCTGAGACTCCGGTAAATATGACTAATTTGTTTTTGGGAATATCTAAATTGACGTTTTTGAGGTTGTGCTCTTTAGCACCCCTGACTTTAATGTATTCGTTCACGCATTAGATTGTAACATAAGATTTGGGTATTGTTTGGGCGATTAATCACGAAATTATGAAGTGTTTATATTACTCTACAGATTGTTCGGCTGTTGGAGTAGATTCTTCCGTAGTAGTAGCCACTACCGGCGATAGGATAGCCAGAAGCTCGTTAATTTCAAGTGATATCTGGTCGATTGTCGAGAGGCTGATAATCCTTTCTATTTCCTGAACATTATTGATATTAGGTTCCCTATTCAGCGATGCAATATAGTTATCTTCGTTTAAATTTACAGGTAGTCTCATGTTGCGTACCTGCTCGATCATGCTGATTTCCGGAGGTCTCTCTATTATCTCGGGAATTTCGATTTCCTCGGGTACTTCCAATTGCGGGACTGCAAAATATCGATAATATCCAAATGTTCCACCCACAATTAAGACGGCAATAATGGCTAAGGTAATCCAGGAACGGTGGTTGGGCTTACCGATATATATTTTTGGCTGAAAAGCTTCCTTGGACTCAAGTTTGCTATCATCGATGCCTCCAATAGTAGATTTATTGTAAATATACTCGTCTTTGGTTTTCTTTTCTTCAGGTTTTTTATTTCCCAGAATATTCAGTTTCATCTTTGTAGAAGTGAGGTTAATTCAGAAAATACTTTGCTATATTCGAGCTTACTATCGTTACTGATTCGGATCACTTGTTCCAGTGCTTCTTGTGCGCGCACTTCGTTGCTATTTAGTTTTTCCATTATATATTTAATTCCGGCATTATTTGCCTCAATATTGCTTAGACTGAATGTTAAAGTTTCGATTTCTTTATCGATGTTGGAAGTATCAAATCCAGATTCGCTTATTGCTTGTGAGGCAGTTTGTATTTCTCCAACCAGTTTATATACATAGGTATTCAATTTTTCGTATCTGGCATATGTCAGGGCAATTGATTTTAACGCTTGTAGGCGTGTGGTTTCTCCATCACTTAATGCAGGATCAAGATTAATTTCGGAGTATATTTTGGATGTCTGGTTAAAATCATCTGAGTTAAGTTTTGATAAGAAACTCATGAATTCTATGTTATCTGCACTTTGTCTTCTTATTGTTTGATTATAGATTTTACTTTGAGATATGGTGGATTGTACTTCTTGTACGAAGTTGGATTGGGCTAAAGCATCAAGTATGCCATTACTGTAAGCAAAGTATGCTCCTGCTGATATTAATCCGGCGAAGATGAGTATAAAAAATCTTTTGGGGTTTGGCATTACACTGATTCTATAATTATAGTGTGTCTAATTCAACCTAGCCCGTTTATTTGAGTGTAGATCTGAGGTGAATAATTTTGTCTCTGATAATTGTGGCACTTTCAAAGTCCAGTATTTCTGCAGCCATTTTCATTTTTCCTTCTAGAGTTTTTATGAACGCTTTTTGTTTTTTTCCTGTCATTGTTCGGAAATCGTAGTCTTCGACATTTAACTCCTGAATCTCGCTTTCCGGCTCTGCTGCTTTTTCCATGATTCTTTCGCGTATTGGTTTTGATATTGATTCTGGTGTAATGCCATGTTCAAGATTGAATGCATTTTGTATTTCTCGTCTTCTGGAAACTTCATCAATTGCTCTTCTCATTGAATTGGTAACAGAATCAGCGTACATCACGACTTTTCCTTGTACATGTCTGGCAGCTCTACCCATTGTTTGAATTAGTGAGGTGTCGCTTCTTAGAAATCCCTCTTTATCGGCGTCAAGTATGGCAACTAGCGAAACTTCGGGAAGATCTAATCCTTCTCTAAGTAAATTGATTCCGACTAAAACGTCGTAATTCCCTCTTCTTAGGTTATCTAATATGTCTGATCTTTCGAGTGTTTGAATATCGCTATGTAGATAGGCTACTTTCATGCCTTTTTCTTCAAAATAAGATGACAGCTCCTCTGCCATTCTTTTGGTTAGCGTTGTAACAAGTATTCTTTCTCCTTTTGCTACTGTATCGATAATTTTTTTCTCAAGATCTTGGATCTGCCCTTCTGTAGGTAAAATTTCAATTTGAGGATCAATCAGCCCCGTTGGTCTTACAAGTAGCTCCACAACTTTAGTGCTTCGTTGGAGTTCCCATGCGGAAGGAGTGGCGGAAACATATATAGTTTGACCCATTCTTCTTTCAAATTCGTCGAACCTTAATGGTCTGTTATCAAGTGCGGAAGGTAAACGAAATCCGTAATCGACAAGTGTTTGTTTTCGAGCTTGATCACCATTGTACATACCTCTGACTTGTGGGACCGTAATGTGTGATTCGTCGATAACCAACAAGTAATCTTTCGGAAAGAAATCCAAAAGAGAATAAGGAGGGTCTCCAGGTTTCCTGTTATCAAAATATCTTGAATAATTTTCAATTCCTTTACATTGGCCGATTTCTTCCATCATTTCCAGATCGTAATTGGTTCTTTGTTGTAAACGGTATGCTTCGATTTTCTTTCCTTGTTTGTTAAGTTCTTGAAGTCTGATTTGAAGGTCCTCTCGAATCTGGCTTAGAGCTTCTTTGAAGTTTTCTTCAGGTGCAACATAGTGCTTTGCGGGATATATTATGACTTTAGAGGTTACTGATTGGTTTTTGATGAAATCTTCTTGTGCTTTTGATAATTTTTGCGGTGAATTCTGGTTTATGGTTTCGTTTTTTAGGAACTCACCGGATATCGGGTCAAAAAACTTGACGGCTGAAATCTTGTTCCCTAAAAACTCCAGTCTAACTGCATAGCTTTGATATGCTGGGTGAATGTCTAAATTGTCACCTTTTACTCTAAATGTTCCCCGTTTGAAGTCGAAATCGCTTCTTTCGTAGTAAAGTTCAATAAGCCGCATAGTTACATCTTGAACTCTGATTTTCATGCCTTGTGTGATTTCAATAATTTGCTTTTGATATTCAATTGGCGACCCGAGGTTGTAAATACAGGAAACAGACGCAACAACGATAACGTCTTTTCTGCTCATTAGTGCCGCTGTAGCTGAAAGCCTTAGTTTATCTATCTCTTCGTTTATGTCTGAGTCTTTTTCAATATATGTGTCTGTTGCCGGTAGATAACTTTCGGGTTGGTAGTAGTCGTAGTAGCTTATAAAATATTCAACCGCGTTATCAGGAAAGAAATCTCTGAATTCTTGATAGAGCTGACCTGCCAACGTTTTATTATGAGAAATTATCAAAGTAGGTTTCTGTATATTTTGAATTATATTGGCTGCTACAAATGTTTTACCTGATCCGGTTACTCCTAGAAGCGTTTGTTCCTTAGTATTTTGATTGAGCGAATTTGTGAGTTCTTCGATCGCTTTTGGTTGCCCTCCTGTGGGCTTGTATGGTGAGCTGATTTTAAACACCACCACATTATAGCTTGCTCAAAACAAAATATACAAAATAATGTCGGATGAAATCATTTGTATACGTTCGCTAATTGTCAGATTTTTGGGATTTGTTGGGAGAAAGGGTATGGATTTTAGATTATCGGAGAACACATGGGCCCGGTATTCTTTCTCCGGAGGCGTACTGTTTTGCTGTCGGATCACCATAGTGGTTAATATTCACATATGCAATTAAACCATCAGGGTCATAGCCATCCAAAAGTACTAACTCGCCATCTACTATTGTATACATGATGTTGTCTCCCCAGAGTTCAGGAGCTGTCTGTGTAAGCATATAGAGAATGGCCTCTCTGTCGTTTTGGCCTTTGTACCGTCCAAGTATGATTCCATCTACGAGTGCTTGTCTGAGTGGCGTGAGATCCCCTTTACACTTGTTGCTATTCCATGCAGATTCGGCAACCAAACCAAGTCTTTCCAAGTATATAGGGTTATTTTGTAATGTAGCAAGGTCTGCTCCTAGTGTATGTGTGTTTCGGGGTTTTTCAGGGTCGGAAAACATAATTCCCTCAACAAATGCATATGCAGTTGCCATAAAAACGGTTTTTTCCTCATCTGTCTCTGTTATTGATTTAATCAGCGGTGAAGTTTGTCGTAGATTATCTGCTAATTCGTTTACTCCTGTTCTCATTGTAGCTAAAAACGCGGCATCACGGATTGATTCCATATAATCTGCAGAATTTTGGCATAGCCTGCTTCTGCATTATATCGCGAAATTACGGATGGGTTGTCTATATAATATGAATCCATATTGCTATGGGATATTATAGCGTGCATTTGTGGTATTTCAAGTGTTTTTTATCACTAATAACGGGATGCAAACATTACCCGTAACTGTGCGGCTATTCGCTTGTTGACTACTTCGGGTAAGTTTCGGTACATTGGTGTAGATCATATATATGATTTTCGGGTCGGATTGCTAACTACGATTGTTATGAACTCTCTCAGGGGCAATAGCAAATCCCGAAAAAGTTATTTTATTGTTGATATTAAAGGAGATTAAAATGCCAGTATATTTATATCCAAAACAACGTGAAGTTTACGATTTCGTAAAACAGTACATACAAAAAGTCGGGACCTCCCCTACTTTAAAGCAGATTGCTGAAGCTATGAGTTTGAAATCTCTTGCTACGGTTTCCGAACATCTTGATGCTCTTGAGAAAAAAGGTCTTATTGAGAGAATCTTTGGTGAGGCTCGGGGTATTAGAGTGTTAGAGGAAACAGATGCTATGTACGATCCGGTTGATTCCATTACAGTGCCGGTGATTGGGTATATCGCGGCAGGTAGACCAATTGAAGCAATTGAGGATCATTCTCGCACGATTTCTATCCCTTCAGATTTAGCGAGTCGAACGAAGAGAACCTTTGTTCTTCAAGTTGTGGGAGATTCCATGGTCGATGCTCATATTCTAGATGGTGATCAGGTCATTTGTGAGAGCGTAAATACTGTTGAACAAGGTGAAATTGTTGTTGCAATCGTTGATGGTGAGTATGCTACGTTAAAAAGATTCTATAAAGAAAAGGATCGAGTCAGGTTGCAACCTGAGAACCCTAATATGGCTCCGATTTTTGCTACTAATGTTGAAATAAAAGGCCGTGTTATAGGGGTCATCAGAAAATACGAATAGTAGATACTCTGAACGATTGGATAGCTCTTTGTAACTATTCCTCTTTGTTCTGATTATTCTGTTGGTTTCTGAAATTTTCTCCGATAAAGGGAATATCTTTTCTTTTAACGTAGAAGAAAAGCACTACAGCTACTATACATGCGTATAAGACAGCATACTCATATCCCTTAGTAATACCTCTTATGCTTTCCCAGTTTTCGCCCAATACATAACCTGCATAGGTTAGAATGAAACACCATACAAACGTACCGATGAAAGTTAGAAAGGTGAATGTCCATACATTCATTTTTATAAAACCGGCTGGTATAGAAATGATCGTTCTACCTATTGGCATCATTCTGAATAAAAGTACTGCCCAAATCCCATATTTTCTAAACCATTCTTGTGCTTTATCAAGTTCGGCATTATTCATGAAAAAGTATTTGCCGTATTTGTCGATAAATTTTCGGGGGCCTTCGCCTGAGCTTTTGTATCCAAGATAATAGAGAATTAGAGCTGCGGCGACAGATCCGAGTGCTCCGGCAAATGATATCAAGATGATGTTCATGTCTCCTCTTGATGCAAGAAATCCTGCCCAGGGAAAAACAAATTCAGATGGAATCGGTGCGATTATATTCTCTATAAATGCGACTAAAAAAATACCAAAGTAGCCTAGTTTTATAATGATGTCAGACATTATCGCTGCAGTTGGTTCTAGAATTTCAGAAATCATATTGGGATTCTATCGTACTTCATCAAGATAAGGAATCTTTTTACGTCACGCCATTTTCATTGGATTGATCTGGAGGGATTCGCTTATATTAAGGTAAAATGGTCACATGCATGAAAACCCAGTAGTTTCTACTCTATATATTGTTCCTACCCCTATCGGCAATATTAAAGATATTACTTTACGAGCTATGGAAGTATTCAGGTCTGAAAAATACTTTTTATGTGAGGATACGCGTGTTACTCAGAAGCTTTTCACTTTGTTGGAAATAGATAGAATCGGGAAAATATTTGAAAGTTTTTTCGAACATAATGAAACAAGGAAGATATCCCAAGTAATTCAGATGCTTCTTTCCGGTCAAAATATGGTATTGGTGTCGGATGCCGGAACACCACTTATAAGCGACCCGGGTTATAGATTAGTTTCACATATTCGGACAAATCACCCGGATATAAAGATCGAAGTTCTTCCCGGAGCAAGTTCCACCATTACAGCATTAGTTGCAAGTGGATTCCCAACAGATAAATTCACTTATCTTGGATACGTTCCCCGAAAACCATCCGATAGAAAGAAAATGTTTAGGAATATCCGTAAATCTCATCAACATCTGGTTACCACTTATCTTTTTTTTGAAAACCCGAATAGATTGCTCTCCGGTTTAGGGGCCGCACGTGAAATTTTAGGAGAAAATATCGAGGTTTGCCTGTGTCGTGAGCTAACAAAAAAATTTGAAGAAATTATTGTTTCCCCTATTTCTGAAATAATGACAGAGGTTCAGAAGAAAAGTTTTAGCACTAAAGGTGAATTGGTTGTTTTACTCAGGTTCCTAAAGTAATCGAACACTACCAGTTACTATTCAAAACATATCGGGTATTATTGAAGTATGAATGGTTCTCTTTGGAATCAGATAAAAGAAGCCTCAGAACAGTCGATTAAAAACCCCGGGTTGGCAAACAAACCATTGCCTAAAAAGGAATCTCCATACGACCCTGAAATTTATGTTTTCAGGCATGGGCAAACACACGATAATATTAATAGAATTTTTTCAGGGTGGAGAGACTCCAAGCTAACCGGTGAAGGAGTAAGGCAGGCCGAAGTATTGGGTGCCAAGCTAAAAAATAAAGACCTCGATTTATGTATTGTTTCCCCACTAATTAGAGCAATAGATACAGCTAAAATAGCCTTATCCGGACATAAAGATATTGTTTTTGAAATTGATGAAAGAATTATTGAACGAAACTACGGTGAACTTCAAGGTAAGAGCAAAGAAAAGCTAATGATAGCTAGTCCGGAATTGGCAATCAAATATCGAAGATCGTACGATTATCCCCCACCTAGAGGTGAGTCAATGAAGATGGTTGAAAAACGTGTTTTTAATTTTTGTGAGGAATTGGTTGAAAGAGTCCAAAAGAATAATATAAATGTAGCTGTGTCGTGCCATGGGAATTCGATGAGGGCTATTCGTAGGTATTTCGAAAACCTTTCAATTATTGAAGAGCTAACTATTGAAAATCCATTGGCACAAGATTATGCCCAGTACGTAGTGCACAACAAAAACTTGGCTGAGGCACCTAAATATTTTGATAGAGAAGCCAGAAATCGTTTAGTTATTCCGAATAGGAAAATGAGGGTTTAATTTATGTTAGGTAATCCGGCAGATGTTGATTGGCAAGTGCTTGACGAAGATACCTATGATTCTAATCGGTTTCCTGCTCAAGAAGATCCACAGACACCATCACAGAATACATCAATACAAAGCATCGATAAGGGTCTCTTAAAGAAATTTGCTGTTCCTGCCGCTATTGCATTAGCCTTAAGCGGATCCGGTCGTGCTCCCATGCCTGCGAGTCAAGCAGTGGCAGACCAACTTGTTAATGGGCATGTCCCACTAAGTGCTGAGAACCATCCTAGAACACTACCTTCCGGCGTTGCCTCAGAAGCCACAGGAGTTAACCTGTATCCCATAAATTTCCAGAGGTTGAATAATTTATTGAATCCTAACGTTCATCAAGAAATTAGGCTAAAGCCTAATCAACCGTATTTTAACAACATTGGAATGGGAAGCTCTTCCGGTAATTTGAATCGACTTTCATCTAGCGCAGAGACCAAGGTTGTTAATGGGTACGATGAAAGTTTGAATCATTTTGATATCGATCCGATGTTAATTCCCGGACATCTTGAAAGTGTGGAAAGTGCTTCCGGAGATGGAGATCAAGCTTGGATTCATTTCGTGACTCAGCAGGGGTTAAAAGTTAAGATTCCTATCCCTGATAATGAAAAAGTTACGGACTATTTTAAGAAGTATGAAGGAATGGATGGTTTGCATTTCATGCTTATGCCCCGACAGCTCCAAACTGAAGCATCTGTATACCCCTCAGGTGAAGATAGTGCCGAGGAGCTAGTTGTGACTGAAAATACAATGACGGCTGATTTTGTATTAAATTTAGATGTTCCCGGGCAGAGAGATCTTCTGTCCCTTTCCGGAAAGCATAATGATTTTCCGTATTATGTTTACTCTGAAATTCCGTTTGAAGAAGCTGAACTTCCTGATATTGAGGTAGAAGACCCCAAATTGGTAACAATGACAGTCGAAAAAATAGTGCCTTTTGTACAGCCGGATGGGTCAACTATTTGGGAGTTCAGAAACCCAGATGATGATTCTGTTGTACGATTTCATGAAAGAGCAGTGTCTCCAAATTTCAATAAAGCATTTAGCGACCTTGCGAATGCTGAACCTGGTTTAAGACCAGATAGAATAACTTTTCAATATTCGCCTAGTATGTTAAGGCCGGTTATTACGCAGGTAGATAATGGTGTGGTTGTACCTGATTCACGCACTGTTATCGATGGGAATTTTGGGGAGATTGATATGTATCCCGTAATATCCCGAGATACTTTCTGGTTTGCTCGGGCAAAAAATTAATACTCTTTCTTGTTGCTTATTAGCTGAAAACAAGGCTGTTAAGCTAACGATTCACCTATGCTAATTAGTCTATTATATTTTGCGATTCTTTCCCCTCTTGCAGGAGCTCCGAACTTTGTAAAATTGGCCTGTGAGCCAACAGCCAGATCTGCAATGAAATCATCGTTAGTATCGGTTCCTCTATGTGATGCGATTATTACCCATCCATGATCTTGGGCAATGCGTATGAATTCCAGAGTTTCTGAGACCGTTCCGATTTGATTTGGTTTCACTATTACTCCGTTAGCGGCTTCTCTGTTGATTGCTTCCTGCAAAATCGCGGGGTTAGTTGTGGTTAAGTCATCGCCAATAACACTTATATCTGCTCGATAGTCACGGTAGAAGTTTTCCCAGGCAGTCCAGTCGGTTTCAGTGTACGGATCTTCTATTGAAACAATTGGATAATTGGAAACGATTTGTTCGTAGTCAGGTAAGGGCTGTTTTAATTCTTCGAAGGAGTTAGCTGCTACATCGAGTGCGATTTGTTCATTGTCATTTAGGTGAGACTTCAAGAAATCAAGAACTTCAAAATTATCCATACTTTCAGGAGAAAACGCCCCTTCAGTACCAACATTTGTTGAAAGTCCTTTTTGGTGTAAAGATTTTTTTATTGCGGAATATATTGATATTGCTCGATTGATATCTGACACGACCGCCATAAATTCTTGTATGGTTGCTTTTCCGGAACCATGTAAGCCTCCTTCGAATATAAGTACCTGCATATCGGGGATTTTAAATTGTATATCGTTAAGTGGAATTTCGGGTCTTAAAATAGTGTGAATATATTCGTATGTTTCAAGTCTCATCGATTTGGCGGAAGCTTTGCAGAAAGCCATCGATAGTGAAAGTATGGTGTTGCCTCCGAGATTTGATTTATCAGGTGTTCCATCTTTAGCTAGTAAAAATTCATCGAATTGCTGTTGAGATTTAAAATCCATTCCGGTAATTTCTTCTTCAAGATTTTTTATATTTTGTATTGCAATATCAATTTCAACATTGGCACATTCGGTTGCTCCTTTAGATAATCCGCCTGCTACAGAAGATACCCCTTTAGACCCGTCTGAAAGCTCTATTCTTGTTTCGATTGTCCAGTTACCTGCTGAATTAAGTATTTTGTGAGGTGAAACATTCTTTATTTTCATATGCTGAGAGAATAACTACTACAAAGATTGTACACCAATTTTCAGGTGGAAATCCTACCTTTCAACTGTTGTGAGGTGAGTAAATCATGTGGTGATACTTGGCGTTGAGCAGCAGAAATATGTTGTTTAGGTTCTTGGTTGTTATATATCTCTGTTGGATTTTGAGGATTTGCATTTGGAGCCACGTAAGTAATTACTACTGAAAGGTTACCGTTATCAGGAATCTTATTTAGTAGTAGAGAATTTGTGGGTGTAACCCCATAGTGATTGGAGGTTATTTGTTCTTCTGTGTCAGGACCTGCAATTTTCATTCGGGGTCTATTATTCGGAATGATTTCCGAAGCCGGCTGTATGAAAAATACGAAGTCAGCGGTTGCTTCAGGGACTAATTCATGTATTTGATTTGAAAATTCAGCAGAAAGTTTGGCTAACTGTTCAATTTCTGATATCGGATTTTGTGTAGCTGAACCTTCTACTCCTGATGTTTTTTTAGGTGTGCGTCCTACATATTTAACACCTAATACATTTAAGTATTCATGGTTTTGAGTATTAGGCTCTTCTACTTGGATCTTAATACTTCGAATATCTTTTGCACTTAGTCCCAATCTTTTGAGTTCTTGTGTGTCAATTACGAGAGCTTTCATAGGAACTTCCTCTCCGGTGAATATATCTGTTACCATCAAATCTCTAAATATGATTTTTGGTGTAGGTTCGTTTTGTGCTTCTGTCGACTCGGGGGCCTCAATTGAAACGGGAGACATTGAGGTTGATGTGGCTATAGATGTTATAGCATTTTGCACTGCAGGACCTATGTTGGTTGGTATTCCTCCGGCGCCAATTGCTAGGGCTGTTGCTAACGCAGGGCCAGCAACTGTGGAAACTCTAAATGCCCGACTTGCTATTAGGTGTTTTTCGCGATCAAATAAATCAACACCTAAAACTTGTTTAGCCTGATTTGCTTGTTCCGGGGTTACAGAATCACCTGTGGATCTACCCTTTCCTGGCTCAACATATCGGATAGGGTCAGGTATTTCAACATATCTTCCGGTATTCTCATCCCACACCCGCACCGGTGTACCATCTTCAAAATGCCTCTTTAGCGAAGCTTCATCATATTTAGGTGTCGGGTGTTGAGACAATCGTTCACCTTTCTTCGGTGGTTCTTTTTCCAGTTCTACTGCTCTATCTTCCTCCCATTTTTCTCTGGTTTTAGCTGCTTGCTCCTTGAAGTCGTCTGAGAGTTCTAGATTTTGTGGTTGGGTATCTATGGGTTTTTGACCCCTCGCAAGACTTTCGGCATGTAATTGGTTAGCTCTGCTTATTGGAGTTCTCAACTGGGGATTTCGGTTTAAAGCTTCGGCTAAGGTGGTTGCACTAACTGGTGATCTAGTAGGAGTGGGTTCAACGTATTGCAATGGATTTTCCAATATCTGGCGTTTTCCGGTCACGGGGTCTATTACTTCTATCGAGCCTTCTCCTTTAAGATATTCGCTAACAGTTTCCTCAACGTAATGGGGTACAGGATGTTTCTTTAAGCCGCTTTTTTCAGGTGGTTGGCTACTTTGTTGCTCAGCCCACTTAGCTCTAAGTGCTGCTGCGGAATTGCGAAAGCGTTTGGTTGTATTTAATGATTTCTCCCCTAATATGCCTGTTTTTAGCTCTGTGGAATTTACTAGTTCGTTTGAAATTGATTTGAGTTCATCAGGTTCGCTAGTGTTTTCAAGGTCTTCCGATTCGGGAAGCTCCGGGTTGTTTATTCCTGTGATCATAAGTTATTCACTCCTACAATAAATGACTATGCATTTATATAAATATAATTGTAATTGCAGATTCGTCTTTAAGTTTTTGGTTTAGCTTTTCGTGTTCCGGTTGTAGTTCTCTTTACGGTTGTCGGTTTCTTATTTGAGGCTAGTTCTCTTTCGGCTTCTGATACTATTTTTCTGGTTAGATAAGCGGTATCTGCTGAAACTGAAATTGAATTAATTCCCCATTTTACTAAATCGCGGGCAAGATCCGGGTATGTAGTAGGTGCTTGACCGCAAATTGAACATTTAATACCGTGTTTTTTACATGTAGTAATCGTTTTCTCGAGCATCCAAAGGACGGCAGGGTTTCTTTCGTCATAAATATGTGCAACTTTTTCATTATCTCTATCTAAGCCGAGTGTGAGCATCGTCAAATCGTTTGATCCGATTGAGACTCCATCGATGCCTTCTTTTATAAATTCTTCGAGCATCAACACCGCAGATGGGATTTCCACCATTACATATAATTCGAAGTTGCCTTTTCTGCTTAAGCCAAATTGTTTTAACAGGTTTTTAACTTGTTTAAGTTCGTCGACTGTTCTAACAAACGGAAGCATTAAATGTAGGTTCTTATAACCTTTTTCATCTCTAATAATTTTGATGGCATCAATCTCTAGCCTGAACACATCTGAATCAATTAAATATCTTGAAACTCCCCTGTATCCTATCATCGGATTGTTTTCGTCTGACTCGTATTTTTCTCCACCTTTGAGTGACCTGTACTCGTTGGTCTTAAAATCAGTTGCTCTATAAATTACAGGTCTGTCGCCAAAAGATTTAGCGAAAACTTCCATGCCTTCTACTAGTTTGCGGGTAAAGATTTTACCTTTGCCTTCTTCGATAAATTTTTTGGGATGTTTACCGATTTGTGCGATCATGAATTCTGCTCGTAGTAGTCCGATTCCGTCGATTCCCATTTCGGAAATCTTAGGTGCATGATCGGGTTCGCCTAAGTTAACATAAACTTTAGTTGCCGTTTTCACTTTTTTAAATTCCGAGTAATCTCTGTCGATATCTGCAGCTTTCAAAGTTGCAACATAGTCGCCTTGGTAGATTTTCCCTTCGTATCCATTGATAGTTATCACTTCACCATTTTTTAACATGCTAGTTGCGACTTCTGTTCCGACGACAGCGGGAATACCCAATTCTCTTGAAACAATAGCTGCGTGGGAAGTTGCTCCCCCTCTGTCAGTGACAATAGCTGCTGCACGTCTCATTGCGGGAACAAAATCAGGATTTGTCATTTCTGTGACAAGCACGTCACCTTGCTTAACTTTATTTATTTCGGAAGCTGATTTGATTATTTGTACTTTCCCTGAAGAAAACCCGGGTGATGCAGGCATTCCGTCAAACAATATATCTTCAGGTGGTATTTTTGCATCTACCGGGCCTTTTGACGTTTCTTTCATAGCTAGCAACGTTGTTACCGGTCTGGTTTGTACGATATACATTTTCTTTCCGCTCATTCCCCACTCGATGTCTTGTGGTCTGCCGTAATGTTTTTCGAGTCGTAGACCTATGGTTGCAAGTTCAGTGATGAATTTATCCGTTAGTTTTTGTTTTTTCTGAAAATCTCTGGAAATTTTAATGCGACCCGCTTTGGTTAGTTGCCAAGTTTGCTGAACAATATATTTATCCAGAACTTTTAATCCGTTTTTTGAAACTATGTATTGATCCGGAGTTATAGTACCGGAAACAACAGTTTCGCCTAATCCGTATGCAGCCTCTATCGAAATTTCCTCGGTATTATTAGTAAGCGGATTCACGGTGAACATGATCCCGGAAACTTCGCTTTGCACCATCATTTGAACAGGAACTGCTATACCTACTTTAAAATGATCGTATCCTTGCTGAACTCTATAATAAATAGCTCGTGCACCAAATAATGAAGCCCAACACCTTTGAACTGCTCTGGTAACATCTCTCCAACCTACGACGTTTAGGTATGTTTCTTGTTGCCCGGCAAAACTCGCATCAGGCAAATCTTCTGCTGTTGCAGAAGATCTAACGGCTACGTATTTATCGGTATTTCCACATAATTCATGGTAGGAATCTTTGATTTCTTGTGAAATCGCATCAGGCATTGGAGCCCGTTTAATCATATCTTTTATATTGGAAGCTGCTTTTTGCAATGCTTTCGAGTTTTCGACATCGATCCCTTTTAGTTCGTCCTTGATTTTATCGAGAAGTTTGGTTTCTTTAATAAATTTGTAATAAGCGGTCGAAGTTACAACAAATCCATCCGGCACAGGAATCTCATTTCTGAACATTTCTCCTAGATTTGCACCTTTTCCACCTGCGATTGGAATATCGTTTTTGTTTATTTCTGAGAATGACAAAGAGAGTCGTTGTGATTTAGGTATAGCAGGCATTACAAAAATGTTATCACATCCGGATGGTGATGGTCGAGTCGATTGGTGGGTGGGGGTTGCATGGTCGTAGGTCGGACATGGGTCTCCTCTCCGCTCCCATGAGGTCTCCCCTTTTTAATTAACCTGAAATGTTCGAAAAGCCTGCCCCGACAACAGTATTGATTTGTTCACGAAGTTGTAAGTTGAGCGGTAGATGTAAGTTGTAGTCTTTTTTTAATTAAAAAGGGGAGACCCTGTTGTCCCTGTCGGCTGCCGTTATAGTGATCGGATTCCTTTTTTGATTTTTCGGAAAGCATCTTTGAGTTCCTGAGGTTTAGGGTTGAAGTCCATTTCGTGGGCTAGTCTGTTTCTGACTTTGTGTCCGTTCCACAGATCTTGATATGTTGCACGATCGTAATATTTTTTAGCGTTTTTCAATCGTTCGCCTAAGGTTTCACCTTTAATATTTTTGCTTTTTAATGCGAATCCAAGAATTTTATCAGCTTCAGAAACAGCATGTTTCATTTGGCCAAGGTTTTCTGAGTTTATCTGGGGTTCAAGTTCAGCTAATTTTGTTAGGGCGGTTTTCTTCCATGCGGACGATCCTCGTGATAGATAGGCAAGAATCGCTAGGCCAACCACTACGAAGACGAAAAATATTATTAAAAGGATTTCTTCCATTGAGTGTATTCTATGTTTGAACTGTAGGTATTGCAATTATGGGGTGAGAAATCCGGCACTTAGTAGCGGGAGCTGATTAAAGTGTGTTATTTCTATTGGATGTTTTTTTGGGATTACTCCTTCAAAATGGTTCCGTAACTGGTCCATATTAAGGTTATATGCTTTTGTATCCTCACTTCTCCAAAACACTTCCGCCTATTAAGCCTTTGAGCTTTTCCAGGTTTTCTTTTACTTTTTCAAAATTTTGACCTGAAATATTTAGGCGTATTATAGGTTCTGTTCTAGAGGCTCTAACGTTGAATCTCCATTCGGGATAGTCAACCGTGATGCCGTCAATTTTGTTAATTAATCCGTCCGGATAATGTGAGTTAATTTCTTCGACGAGTTCATCTTCTGTTTTTGAAGTTTCAAAATTAATTTCTTCGATTATTAAGTATTTGTTCCTAAAGTTGTTAAGAATTGTTTTCAGATCTTCCGGAGCGTTAGTAACTGCTTTCAGAAGGCTCATTGACGCAAGTAAACCATCATCTGATTTATACATATCTCGGAAAACATAATGGCCTGAAGTTTCCATTCCGAAAACGATGTTCGGGTCGTTGTCCATTTCAAATTTTATGGGAACGTGCCATGCCTCGATACGTTTAACGTGCCCTCCAACCGCTTCGATTTCTTTTTCGACAGCGGCTGAACCCCTAACATCAACGGTCATCGTGGTACCGATTCCGGATTTGATTAGGTCAGACCCGATTTGTACTCCGATAAATTCAGGAGGAATGATCTCTCCTGCGTGGTCAATAAAGTATGCCCGGTCGCCGTCGCCGTCCCAGATAATTCCGAGATCAGCATTTTGTTTTTGTACTTCGTTGGCGAGTTGTTGTCTGTTTTCTGCAACTTTCGGATTTGATTCATGTGCTAGATCTCTGGCTTTGATTTCCTGGTTTATAATTACGCAATTTAGTTGAAGTTCTTCTGCAATGTTGTTGATTATGTCTCCGCTTGGGCCGTTTCCGGAATCGATAACAATTTTGTAACGGTTCAGCGGTGAGTTTCCTAATAAACTTTTAATTTTTTGAATATAATTTTGTTTTAAATCTGCAAGCTCTGTAGATTCACCTAGTTTATCGCTAGGTATTTGATGATAATCAGTGGCTGACAAATCTTTCATAGCCGAAATTTCTTCTTGTTTTGGAGGAACCCCATCAATGACAATTTTTATACCGGTATACTTTTGGCCGAGATGCGAAGCCGTTAACATCAGGCCTTGCCTGATATTGTAGTGTGCACTTGCGAAATAAAGCATCGGAGTTGCGACCATTCCGGCCTTGCAAACTTTGACACCAAGCTTCTGCAATTCGTCACAGATCGGTTCGTAAATTGCCGCGGACCCCTCAACAGGATCATGCCCGACAACTACTTCAGTTGGCTGAAACTGTTTGACGTATAAATGCATGAGTTCTCGTGCTACTCGGGGATCGATATCTTCGGGATATTTACCACGGATATCGTAACGTTTGAATATGGATGGATTTAGCATAATACGGCCAGTTTACCATAGCTCTGCCTCCCTGAGAGTCTCTGAGGACTGAGGGTCAGACCTGTTCGGTGAATGCGATATGAATATTTCATGAAGTAGGATTGTCGTAGAAAGCGTGAAATTGCCGGATTCCTAATGCTTATCGCTAATCACCGTATTTATATGGGATAATCTATTTCATAACATAGTTACAATTCGATGACAGAAAGGGTCTGACCCTCTGTCCTCTGACGTATGGTACTGAATATATATAAACCGCTGGGTATCACAAGTTACGATGTGCTCCGGCAACTAAAAAAGGTTTTTCCTAAAGAAAAGATCGGTCATGCGGGAACTTTGGATCCTCTAGCTGAAGGTGTCCTGATTTGCTTAACCGGTAAAGATACTAGGCGACAAGCAGAGTTCATGACCGGCGATAAGACCTACGAGTTCGAGGTTTTATTCGGTTTTGAAACCGATACTTTCGATATCCTAGGAAAAGTTCAGTCTGTGCTTCCCTACTCCGCAATAGATTTAGAGGCAAAGATCCCCAATATTATTAATAATTTTGTCGGAGAAATCGAGCAAACAGTTCCGTTGTTTAGTGCAATTAAAGTACAAGGAACTCCGCTTTATCGTGCCACTTTGTCAGGAAACGCCCCCGAAAATATAGAAAAAAGAAAAGTCACCGTTAATTCATTAAAGATTCAATCAAGTGAAATCATTACGAAACAACAAGCTCATGAAAAAATAATCAACCTGATTGATAAAGTTAAAAAGGGATTCAGACAACACGAAATAAAAGAAATATGGAATGAAACTTTCTTAAACATTAACCAAAATTCACAAGCAAATTATCTAACAGTTAAATTTATTGCAGATGTTAGCAAGGGTACATATGTTAGATCTTTGGCATACGATATGGGGAAACTTTTAGGTACAGGTGCCTGCACAACAGTAATAAAAAGAACACGAGTAGCCGATCAACACATCGTAGACTCTATCAAAGTAGAAAATGTTCTAGGTGATTTAGCCTAATGGGTCTAACCCCGAAGCCGGAAATCCCAATAATCCGTACAATCAAAAAATCACGAAATTTAAAAAATCCTAGTCAACGATTTAATTGCCTGTTTAAAAAACGATTTGACCTTCATAATAAAAATCGCACAAGTCTATATTTTCGATAGTTTGCCCTGCTGTTGCAACAATGGGAATGTGTTCGTGTGATCCGGGGTCTGAACAAATTTCATAAACCGGATTCATCGCACAATTAGTAAAATATCCTGAGGAAAACTGATCTGGAGTTTCTTCATCAATGTAAGCTTGGTATCGGGCGATGTAAGTTCCCGGTTCCAGCATTATCTCGTAGTTTGATGATGATCCGTCGACTTTTTGGTATGTCATTTCTTGTGTAGCGATATTTTTGAAAACGATTTCCCCTACCGGAAGAATCTCAGACGGATAGCACAGTGTTCCTCGAACTTTAGCTGTGTTCGCATTGGTTTCTATATCAGTTGGTTCGCCCGATGGTTGTTCACCTATCACGTCTGTATCTGATCGGTCAGATACTTCGCCTGAATTCTCAGGATTTTGCATGTTTGTGTAATAGTATCCGGCTCCGACAATGAGCACTATAATTGCTAGCCCTAGCACAAAATTAACAGCACTGAATCCGGGTTTACTTGAAAGGTTGGAGAATATTTTCGTTGACATTTAAACTGATTCTAAAGCACTAAGCTGAACCATACAAGTTTTAATACATTTAAATTTGGGGATGCTTATCATATCAATAACCATTAGATTTAGGGCTTTTTTACCCCTAGATATGCGTGTATAATTAATCAGATTCTGAATATTGGGAGCCACAACTCTTAGGGGTTTGAAAATCCCGTATAGTCACCTGAAACAAGCAGAAGAGTACTACTAGCGGTAGCCCTACTCATTAACATTCACATATGGTCCAGTAGCTCAGTCGGTTAGAGCACCTGCCTTTTAAGCAGGGTGTCGGTGGTTCGAGTCCACCCTGGATCACCATTTTCAAATGATTCCCTTTCCTACACAATAATCCGAAACCTATTTATCCCCAATGAGCTGGATCACATTTCCATCAAGATCTAAGAAAGTTGCGAAGTAACGGTCAAAGGTCGGAGCTTTAAAAGGTTCAGCGATAAACTCTACTCCTTTTGATTTTAGTTGTGTGTATGTTTCACTAACGGAATCCACGGAAATATTAAACATGTGTCTAAATGGGTCTTCGTTTTTGCCTTTGACTTCGGAATGTTGACCTATCCATAAATAAGAATCTCCGACTTCTAGCCCAACTCCGGTATCATCGGGATGGTTTATTTCTTCTATTGTTTTCAACCCAAGCTTATTGATATACCAATCAGATAATTCTCTAAAATTTTCTGACCAGATTAAAGTTGCTCCAATATTTTTATACACATGTGGAATTTATCATTTGTCGACGAGTCTGTTAATATCGCTATTCAGTTATTATTGGATTACACTTAATATTTGGATTGCACCATCTCGAAATGTATCAATTGAGTATCCTGCATCAGTATTGTATGTTCTTCTAAATTTTCTGAAGGCAGCTACACGATCGTCTAAATCACCAATTGCAAAAGTTGAAATTCGCCTCGGAGTTAATGTACCTATGTGTCGAATGTTTGACGAGGCAAGCACTATATCCCCATATTTTTTTGATAAAGTTGAGGTGGAAAAATCGGGCGAACTAATTCCCATAATAGTACCCGGGGGCATCCATACGCCGTTTACGGATGTTTCACATAAAGATAAGCCTGAATGAGCATCGCCAAAGCCTTTTCTTTTTTCAAGGAAAACGGGATTATTTTGGTCGTCTACATGAACCACGATTATTCCATGATTTTCTAGCCAATCGATATCACCCCATTCCGGATCCCCGGGCAATAATTTGCGAAATCCTCTCTCTGCATTGTCGCATGCCCCAACATACATAAGCGGAGACCCGTTAAAATTAGGGATTCCCGGATCAGTTTCGGATGCAAACATGGTTCTTAACATGCGGAGTAGGTATCTATTTCCCTCCCGTTGCATTTCAGGAGCATGTGTTAATAGATAATCTATTTCACCAAACGTCGGAAGATTCGGAGGGTCCATAAGATTTAAGGATACGGTATCCTCAGAAAGTGATTGGGAAAATATATTTTTATAGAGTTCTTGCTGGATTCGGTATAAGAATGCATCATATAGAATTTCATATCTCTTAGGGTGGTTGGGTTCAAATAGAGCATATCCACATAGGTGTGCACTTGCTCTTAAAAACCCTTCTTCATAGTTATTTTCTATCTCGAGTAGTCGTCGTTCGAGTCGGGGGTTTAAACGCAAACCAAGTGATCTGCATGCATCAGCTAACTCTTTCCCGTATATCTGTTCGTTTCCAAATGGATACCCATTTTCAGGATATCCTTCAACTATAGATATCGAGAATGGTGACATCTGATAGTAATAATCGGTATATATTCTTGTCAGTGTGTCACGATAATATTCTGAAGCAATGTCTGCAAATAGTTCGTGATGTGCACCTTCTGCCATTATTTAGAATTAAATACTTATACTTCGTATCATTGGTTTTTCACAACAGTATTTTTGTTAATCTCTTAAATTATGATTGGGAAGACGAACATATTTGTTCGGAACTTATAGATAATATAACGCTAGAACTTCAATATTCCTAGAATATCCATTATTGTAAAGATTCATCAGACATAATATAAGTAAATCATGAAAATAGAAAAAATCGAATGCTTTACTATTTGGTCAGAAGATCCTTTTAAACTTGCTGATTGGTATAAAAAAGTCTTTGATCTTAAAGAATCATTGGCCATAAACGAGCCCGACGATACCGGAATAGGTTTTGATATTGGCGGTATGCTTTTATGGTTTGGATATCATAGCGAAGTCAAAGGGAAATCTAAAGATCCTCTTAGGTTCATTATTGAATTTATGGTTGATGATTTAGCTGAAGCATTCAAGAGACTTAAAGATGCGAACGCACCAATTATTCGTGAGCCTTCCTATTCACCGACGGTTTCACTTTGGGTTACTACTGCACATGACCCGGAGGGTAACACTATTCAATTTATGAATAAGGAATATAAACCGGTTTCAGATAGTTGAAGTGAAGTGACGCGTTCGAATTAATAACGCATTAAAGGGCGCCCAACTAAACAGTTTTAAGTCCTTGCGTGATCCTTTCCCCTTCTTGATTGTAGATCCCGACATACATATACTTTCAACATGGATGATGATATTGATAGTCTTTTCGGTGATGGAAAAAGTATAAATGAAGCTGATTTGGGTTGTTTAATAACCGAGTCAGAAGAAGCTTTTCTTCCCGGATATATTGAAAATGTAGTTGCAGAAGTTCAAGAGAGATTAGATGCAGTTGCCGGTTCTGATTTAGCTTTTGCCAATAGTGCCAAACAAGCTTTATCGGAAGATCCTTTCATTGATGAAGGATCAAAGTGGTTTCCGGAGCAATCCGAAAGTGAAAACGTTCGTTTGAGATCTGCTATCGGGTATCATCAGATATTCGAAGCAGTTACGTATGCATCCACTTTAAAGAACTCACAGCCAGGCCGCATTGGTGAATATTACTACGTGTGGATTTCCTTAACTCCTGTTCAAGAATCACAAGCGAGGTTCCTCTCCTAAGTAGGATATTTTAGCTGAAAGCCTCTGTTTTTCTATATATCGTAGTGCGGTAAGATATCAGTCGCTTTCGCGAGCCGAAAAACTTGACGAGAAAGAAATGTCGGATTATCTGGTATTACTTCACTCCAAAGCTAAGACACATTTCTTTTTGAATAAAATGGCAGACGAGTTAGATGCAAAAAACGAAAATAATAATTAGCTAAATATGGCTTTGGCGATTCACTTAATCACTCTAAATCACTATCATCTTCGGGCAAATTTTTGGCATCATCGAGAATTTTGTCGATGAGCTCTTTCTTTTCTTTTTTACTAAGCTTGGGATCATTTTGAATTCTGCGAATTTCTGCAGCCGTTGGGTTTTTGAGGTCGTCCTCTATGTTTGGTGTAGGTGGATCGGTAAATTCAGGTGTTTTGTCAAATATATCCATCAATATTCCTTATACCATAAAAATATTTGGTTACATATTCTTTATTTTTACAAAAACTCTGAATCATGGATGTTTTGATAATAATCTCGAAAATACAAATTAATACGGATCGTTTTCTTGATGGCCTCTATATGATCTTCTTTGCTGTTGTGAGAGTTTTTCGATGTTTACGCCGATAGATTCGGCGGGATGCATTTGTGTGGCAATGATTTCTGGTCGTAATTCTAGATGTGTATCATGTCCTTATAATATATGGGTATCCCTAGCCTTTACTCGACATCTCTTCACTTTTAGACTACAATTACTAGTTACTTTTTAAATAAAATAAGCCACACCAAATGGAAAAAAGACAATATTTGATAGACCCACTATCTAAAAACAAAAGACGCATATTAGCCGGATTAATTGGCCTTTGGTTGCTGCAAGAGGTTATATTTTGGTATTGGTGGATACATCCTGAGCATGTGAATGATTTGCGACTTTTTATATTAAACTCTACTATTTTGCTTGTTGTTAGGCTATTACCGGCCTATTTCTTTTTCTTTCTACTCCGAATGAAGACGGTAAATAAAGACGTCGTACTTACGGATAATTTGCGTGCGGCGATGGTTGTTACAAAAGCTCCTTCAGAACCGTTTAGTATTGTGAAGGAAACCCTATTAGCCATGATTAAGCAAACCTACCCACACGACAATTGGCTAGCTGATGAAGACCCGACAGAAGAAGTCATTGCATGGTGCAGAGAGCATGGGGTAAAAATATCAACTCGCAAGGGTATTCCTGAATACAACATGGATAAATGGCCTCGCAGAAAAAAATGTAAAGAGGGCAACCTAGCCTACTTTTACGATAAGTACGGATATGAAAATTACGATTTCGTGTGTCAGTTTGATGCCGATCATATTCCACAATCAGATTATTTGGAAGTTGTACTAAAAGCATTTATGGATGACAAAGTGGGATATGTGTCTGCCCCCAGTATTTGTGATAAGAATGCTTCAGAAAGTTGGACCGCACGCGCTCGGTTATATTTGGAAGCATCATTACATGGGGCACAACAATTAGGTCATGCAAATGGATTTGCACCGCTATGTATCGGATCGCATTATAGCGTCAGAACATCTGCTTTAAAGGAGATTGGTGGCGTTGGTCCTGAGCTGGCGGAAGATCATTCCACATCCCTGCTAATGAATGCGTATGGGTGGAAAGGCGTTCACGCAATAGATGCCATTGCACACGGAGATGGACCTAACACTTTTGCTGATGGCATGACGCAGGAGTTTCAGTGGTCAAGGAGTTTGGTAAATATTTTGTTTAATTGGTCACCGAAGGTATTAAGTAAACTCACTTTCAAGTTAAAACTACAGTTTTTATTTGCACAAATGTGGTATCCCCTTTTCGTCATGATAATGTTGTCCGGAATTGTTATTCCTGTTGTTGCGATTATGAGTGGAAATGTTTTTGCCAGGATCCCTTATGTTGAATTTATATTGATGTCGTTGCCTGCTTTGTTAATTTGCTTAATTATCGTGGCATTCGTAAAAGCTCAATTGTTACTTCGGCCATATGATGCAAAGTTAATTTCATGGGAGGGCGTGTTATTTCAACTTGCCAGATGGCCGTGGATATTACTTGGAACCGTATATGCAGTTTATGATACAGTGAAAAAAGAGGAATTTGCATTTAAGGTAACTCCAAAAGTAAGTGTGGGTGAAGTACCGCTTCCTACAAAAATTCTTATGCCCTACTTTGCTTTGGTCTTGTTTACTGCTTCAGTCGGAATATTCTTCCCCGTAAAAGGTTATGTTGGTGGATATTTGTACTTTCTTTTAATGAATTCCGTTTTTTATACATTGGTATTCGTTTCGATCATTGCCCTACATAGATATGAAAACAAATAGCATTTTCGCAGTCATACTAATAATATTAGTTTTAACATTTTTATACATTCGAGCCGGAACCGCATTGCAAGGTATATTATGGGGAACCGATAAAACAATGAATTCGATTGGCAATGTTATTAATTCTGAAAAAAGCATCGATCCTAAAGATATTTCTATAAATTTCGGCATTTACGATCCGGGCAATCAATTTCCTGAAAACAGGTCGGTATCAATTGATCATATTTTTATTGATTGGAACGATAAATCTGAAATCGAAAACTTACCAAACTATTTTAATGATTCAAAAAGCAAAGATAGATGGTTGATGATTAGTCTTGAACCGTGGCATCGAGCAAACAGAAATGATTCTAGTGTGTTGTTAGAGGTTGTAACCGGTGCGTACGACGACATTATTTCGGATTTTTGTTTTAGCTTAAATGAATCTGAGACGCCGGTTATTATTAGGTGGGGTCACGAAATGGATAATCTAACGGGTCGATACGCATGGGCGGTTGAAAATGCTGATGATTATAAATTAGCATATGAGTATTTTGTATCAAGGTGTAGAGATCATACAACTAATACTTACTATATGTGGTCTCCCGTCGGAGAGAATGATAAATCCTTGTCTTATCTACCTGATTTGGAATACGTTGATATAATCGGATTTTCACTTTACTACTATCCCGAATATCTAAAATCTGTTGGAAATCCGCTTGCTTCGTTGTCAAGTTTGTTTACGAATCGTTATGAACGTTTTGCCAAATTTGGTAAGCAAATTTATATAGCCGAATTTGGAATTGAGAAAACATACTCGCACGGTGTAAAAGAATGGAATGATTTCGTGGGAGATTTAGATAAATATGAATCATTAAAAACGATTGTGTTTTTTAATGAGGAGGAACATCCGAATGTTTGGCCCGGTGTACCGGATCCGGATTGGCATGTCGATGAGAACATGTTCCCCTTCTTTGTGAATGAGTAACCTCTGATACTTATTTCTATAGATTTGAGATAAGTTCTTTTAACTCTCCTGATAACTTAGTGTCGTTATTCGCTACAGTTAAGTTTGCTTTTAGCCAACCTAAGGCATATCCGCAGTCAAGATATTGGCCAACCGGATTATGAATTACTATATTTTTGGTTTTAGATAGCGAGAGTATGCTATCTGTAATATAGAGTTCCCCTGATGGTTATTTGGCTTTTGAGTGCAACTGAGCTACTTGTTTGGCTTGCTCATGTTTGCCTTTTGATTCCAGATATTTTTTAATATTTAAATCTTCGGAATAAAAATGCCGAATCTGTTGGTTTTTTGAGGATATAACAAAGATAATTTCTTCTATTCCTGCTTTTATACAATCTTCGACAATATAATCAACAATTGGCCGATCCAGAATAGGTAACATTTCTTTTTGAATTGTTTTTGTTATTGGTAAGAATCGGGTTCCGTAACCTGCCGCAGCAATTAATGCTTTTTTGATCTTCATGTCGAATATTATAGGCTATGCGGGGCGATTTTTCTATTGTTCTCAATTGTGAAGTCTAATTCTAGACTAAGCAAGTTTTGCACCGTTAATACTATTAAATCAGCGACCTCAAGAATTCCAAGACTTTATTTTGATTTTGAAGAAGTAGATATCCGGTTAAGATTAAAAGACTCGGGAAAATCACGAAATTTTCAAAGAATTTTCCACTGGTGATTCTTAAAGCCCTTATTGGAGGAAATCCGACATTCCATTTTAACGGCCAAAGTAACGGAACCCCGGCCTTAGTCGGCAAATCCGTAAAGATATGTGAAATCAGCCCGATCATAAATGCGTACCATACAATCTGCAGGTCTACGTTTACTAATACTATTGTCGAAATAAATTGCAGTAGCCAATAGGCACCAAAACCTATGATCCCGATTCCCACCAATGAGTGTGATACGTTTCGATGTCCACCTAGTAAGGGTACTATGATTCTGGATGCAACCGGGCCTAATCGAAAGTTATCCCAAAAATCACTGGAACGTTGGTCAATATCAGGAAACAGACCGCCAATAAAATTCGCACCGAATGCGACGATCGCGGTAGTTAATGTCATTTGAGGTGTTTCTGATAGAAATATGAAGGTTATTACCAATGCCGTAAATGCAGCAAGGTCGTGTGTTCGGCCGGTCATATTTCCAGTATAGAGTGAATTGCTAAAGCATTCAAAATATTTTGATCTTTCACCCGGCGATTAGTTGCATTTTAGCTGTTGTAAGCACATTGCCTTTGATTCACCTTGGAGTGTTTCGCATGTAGCACATTGTGCTTGCATCATAGTATTCGGATTTTGTTGCTGAATACTTTCCATCAACGCGGTCATGTCTCTAAAATCTATATTTGAAGGAGGCGTGAACATACCACTGTTAGGAACCCAAGGACTACATCTATAATCGACATCTTGGTTAGGATCAAAAGATGTTGAGGTATTATCCGCATCTTGATCTTGACCGGTTGAATAACCATCGAAACCTTTTTCCGGATCGAATTTCATTTTGATTCCTTCGGGTAGTGCACTACCCCAAACATACATTTCGTCTCCATTTCGAATCATGCTCATATCATTGCTTGGGCCATCAACCATGGTTAAAAAATCTCCACGCATATTATCGTTTGATACGTAAACAGTTCCGGATACTGAAGTGTTTCCATCGTTATATTCAAAGTCACATTGCAAGTTTTGTCCAAGCCCGATTAATCCCATCAGGTTATTGCTGATAGTGTTGGTTTCATTTGCGTTATTACTACTCACTTCTTGATTCGATATTTCTGCGGGCTGATTTTCCATTTGTTCTGATGCAAACATGGTGTACCAGATTCCGGCCCCTATTAGTAATATGACTCCGGTGGCGACTAGTAATAGATTTTTCATGGGTCATTATTACTGGTATTTATTTGCAAAGTCAACCTAAAATGCTAATAAATCTGCAAACTGGTGGTAAAATTCACAAATGAGAATTTTTGAAAGGAACTTTGGTTTTATATCGATTTTAATCGGATTATTATTGCTACTTCTGTTTTGGTTTTCCGAACGATTGGTTCCGTATTTACCTATTGTTCCGGATGTACGGTTGGGCTTCTATCTTACAGGCTCGATGAATCTTGTCTTGATCTCATTTGTCTTATTATCTGTGATACTCGACAAACATTTGAAATTTGAACACGTCGGGCTTAAAAAATTTAAACCTGAGGATCTGGCTTTTGGTTGTTTGCTTCTTCCCTGCTTTTTTGTTTTTAATCTAATATACAATTTAATTTTAACGAAGCTGGGGCTTTTTGAACTAATGCAATCCCAGTATTTGATTCCGATTTTTAATGAATTGAATAATTCGTTGTTGTTGATATTAGTTGCAGTTATCCTTGCACCTATTTCGGAAGAACTTTTCTTTAGAGGGTTTCTATTAAATGTTTTATGGAAGAAATTTGGTTTCATGACATCGGCGGTTATTAGTTCTTTAATATTTGCCGCAATGCACAAGCCGTTTACAGTTGTGATACCAATTTTCGCTTTGAGTATGTTTTTCAGCTTAATGTATAGAAAAAGCGGCTCGATCTTACCCGGAATGATACTTCATATAATGGTCAACGGATTATCCGTTTTGTTGTACTTATTGATGTCCAGAGGAGGAGTTCTCTGATTACTTTGCGGGCTTTTCAGGTTGGCCGTCTCCCCGCTGATTGAGGAACTCAACCACTTCGATAATCAAATATCCGATAAAAGCATAGATAATAAGTGCGAATATAGTCGAAAACTCAATCACAAACTGTGACTCAATTACCGGATTAGGAAAAATTCCTCGGAACGGTGCAATTAATGGATCGCTATTGTCGTAAACCCATCTTACAAATGGTGTTTCCCTATTTGCTCCTAAAAATCTTAAGATTATTCGCATTGCGAGTAGAGCTTCGATCAAAGTTACTATTAGGTTAAGCATGTAAGATAAAAATGTTCTGGATACCAAGAGTTACTCCTTTTTAAATGATTGGGCAATACTATTTACTTGATTAAGATAAGCTTGTTTATCTTCTTCGTTGAAAGCAGGGTACATTCCAATGATTTCAATTATCGGTTGGTTATCGATAAAATAAGCTTCGTAGTCTACTCGGCAGTTCTTGACCGAATAAGTATATGCATCATTTCCGTTTAATTGAATTTGCTTAATTTCAGAAATTTCATTGCCTTCGTACTCTGAGCAATTTTCGATAGTGTTTTCTCTTCTTAAAGTTGCAAATTCAATTGCCGGATCACCTGGCGCTTCCGCGACTTCTCTAATGTTGATTATATACCCATCTGCGAGTTCTGTTTGTGTTCGTCCACTTTGCCGTTGAGTTTCCCCCATATAATATATTCTGATTATTGATGCAGTCGAGATTTCGCTTTCGTCAGGTGTGCTTAATTTGGCTTCTTGGGGATATCTGAGTGTATAGCCAATCCTAGTGTTTTGATAGGTTTGCCATCCTTCTTCTGTAGTAAATTCACTTGGCGTCAAAGTAGGAATTCTAGAGGGCTGTTCAGAGCTTACTACACCTTCATCCGTTATATATTCCAGTATCTTTGGAGAAGCCAGTAATAAATGTGCTAAATATCCGCCGATCCCTAAAATGGCTAGTATGATAATTATAAATATTCGGTTAAAACCCGATTTAAATGACATACCGCCATTTTATCGACTTTACAGGGCAAATCAAGCTAGACAGTTACCTATTACAAGTGTTCCAAAGTCCTAAATTATTTTCTTTGGCATAAGTTTCTGCGAGTTGAAATTCACTTTGATACTTTGTATCGGGTGAGTATGCAACCGCTTTTGCATAACCGTTTCTGACGAGTTCTTCGTTTATAAAAATCTCATCAATATAAACATATCTCAAAAGTCTGCCATATCGGTCAGTTTCAGATTTGTCTTTTATCATTCTGATTTCTTTTCCTGCGACCAGATTCTTGTTGTAGGCACTTGCTTCTGTTCCAAAACATTCTTTCTTCTTGGTTGGGTGATTAGTTTCCGGAGTATCGATGCCTATGTATCTGACTTTGTGGCCGGTATCAATTTCAATCGTATCGCCGTCTATAATTTTTAGGACCTTTGCGGTTTCGTATCCATTTGTTGACTCTGTTTTATTTGGTTGCTCTGTTTCGCTCTTTGAGTTAATTAACGCAAATGCGGTAAAAATTAAAATTGCTAGGATCGTAGTTGGTAAGTGGGATCGTTTGAATTTTTTCGGAAGTTTTATTGTGAATTTCATAGCAGGATTATTAACTTAGTGATTTTCGCTTGCAAAATTTCTAGTTAAAAAATATTTCCAAAGTGTACTCGTCAAGGTATTCGTTACCGACTTTTAACGATTTAGATAGCGTACCTACATGCTTAAATCCGAAGCTTTTGTATAAGTTAATTGCGGGGATTTGTTTTTCCATTACAGTCAGGTAGGCCTTTATGATGTTAGGTCTCGATTTTAGTTCTTGGAGTAGATTCTCCATTAATTTCCTGGAAATTCCCCTGCCCCGAAAATCTTTTCTAAGGTATACCCAAAGTATCATCGCTTGATGTCTTTGCTTTTGTTTATCTCCCCAAAATGCAGAGCACATGCCGATATATTCGCCATCGTATTCAGCAACGTAAATAAGCCCTTTCCCGGTATTTGTACGTAAGAGGTCAAGCTTCCAATATTCATCGCTTTGATTTTCGAGTTCTGAAGGTCCGGTTGCGAATGCTTCGGGTTCTTCTCGTAGAGCTTCGAGTTTTATTTGACGATATTTTTTCCAATCTTCTACAGTTGGTTGTATTATTCTGACCATATTTCTCGTTTCGATTTTAACAGCTCTTGCAGTCTAAAAGCTATATATTGGCAGACTTTGAAGGTTTGTCCCTTAGACAGACCCTATTCAGCTTTGATATAATACACGAGAAATCAACGGTTTTACACTTGTTTTTCACTTCAGGCCCTATCGTCTAACGGTTAGGACACCAGGTTTTCATCCTGGCAATCGGGGTTCGATTCCCCGTAGGGTCACCAAAGGGGACATCATCGTCCTGAAACTGCAAAATATACTGATATAAAGGGCTTAAATCGTGGTTCGAATAGCCTGGATAGCCCCATACGAGTCCAGAAGGGAATATCGAACCAAGTAGCACTTTGATCTGGTTTATATCAGATTCTTGATATGTTTTTCCCAAATTTGCAAATTTCTCTTTCATAAACTCGATTATCGTTTGCAGACTGTACTTTTCAATTAGCTCATCGTCCGCGGTCATACGGACAATGGTAATTTGTTCTTCAATGATCTTATTCTGTTCCCTGAATATCTCGTCGCTATACACGCCGGATAAATTCTTTTGAATCAATGACTGTCTCATTTCATACAGTCTTTTGAGCTCCACATCAGCCTGATCTTTACGCTTTTTTAATGCTGCTACCCTTTTATAGTAGGTATTTCTCAGCAATGCTATAAATGCGTTTAGACAGTCCTCAGTGGGAGATATCTGTTGGAGGTATTTGGTTGTGGTGAAATCGATTTCATAGGCCTTGATTGAAGGTTTGCCACAGCGATTTCTACAAAAATAATAAGCATGTTTTGTACTTCTGCCTGTACTCCAACCTCCAGTGAACGGCGCACCGCATTTTCCACAGCGTACCATTCGTCTCAGAGGGAAGTCAGGATTGTCACGATGCCTTCTTACACTTGGGACATTGATGCTATTATTTCTACCCGCGATAATGTTTTGTACTTTATAGAATTGAGCCTCTGTAATCATCGGAATATGCTGCCCTTTTACTTCTTCGGGGTATCTTTCAGAATTTATAAAACCAGCATAGTACTTATTTTTAAACAATCTACTTACAGATTGCTTTCGCAAAGGATGTTTCTTACCTCTTATAATTTGATTAACTCCACGCTCATTCAAAAATATCGCAATTTCCTCAAGTGTCTTTTTACCTGTTGCCATAAGATCCCATGCCTTTTTTATACTGTCCCATGTTTCAGGATCTTTGATTGAGTATCCATCCTTTGGCAAATAACCTAATGGTGGTCGTCCTGTTGTTAAACCTGATAGAAACCGAGCTCTCATGCCGTTTTTTGTTCTTTCACTTCGCACATCATTATCAAGTTGAGCAAATCCAGCCAAGATAGTCTCAACTAATTTTTCAGTAGGACTGTTTCCAGTAGGTTCAGTTGCAGAAAGTAAAGTAATATCAGATTCTGCTAGTTTTTTTCTTATGGCTAAGTAGTCAGCAGTTTGTCTAGAAATACGATCTAGACGGTATACGATCACTGCATCAAGCTTCTTTTTGTGTTTACGGCAATACTCGAGCATCTCAACCAGCATTGGTCTACCAGTGATTGTCTTTGCTGATTTACCCTCTTCCCTAAAAATTTTAATAATATCAATGCCTCTTCGTTGAGCCTCTTTTGTACAAATATCTTCCTGAGTATCTAATGAAAAATTATCAACCTGCTCTTCTGTTGAAACACGAAGATAAATTACGGCAGTTTTTATTATGTTAGTTTGTTCATTTTGCATAGTCATCGTCCTTTCAACATATCTTCCAATGTCATACCCTGAAAAATTTGCTTTTCAAATGAATCAAGCCATGATTCAATTAAGAACTCAAAATCTGTTGCTAATGTTTGGATTTGGTCGTCAGATAACTGCTCTCCGCTTTTTCCTAATATTTTTTTTAGTCTTGAAACTTTTGTCTCATCTTGCTGTTGAGGAAATATGTTGTTAATAGCTGCTTCAACGCTTGAATATGGGTTGATAGGTTGTTTATAGCTAGAAAAGTTTTCTGACTCTGTTGTAACTTCAATACTTGATGTGGTTTCAGCCTTTTGTGGTAGTAATTCTTGACCTAACATAGTAATATTGAACTATATCTATAGAGATAGTATATATCCATATCGAGATAGTTGTCAAGTCAAAATAGTCTCCAAAATTGTGTGAAAAAGCAAGAAAAGACCTATAGCTTTATTATTAGTGCATTTATTGATATAATTTGCATCTCTGATTGCATACACACAGAAAAGAAGCATTCTGCACTGTGTGCAAAAAGAAAGTATTTCTTTACAGTAATGTAAAGACTTGCACATTAAAAGCTTGCGGAAAGTCAAATAAATACTCCTTTTGAGCTTGGACTGGCTAAATTTGGTGGAAACACTAGGTTTCCACTAGATCTGGTCAGTTCAGCGTTCATAAAAAGGAGAAAGTAGAATGGGTACATGTGACAAGTGTGGAAAAGAAATAGAACCGTGGAATGATGCAGTTCTGATCACATCGTATGTTGAAGATGAGCCGCTTACAGTTTTCGTTTATGTGTCTCGTCACTTTCTTCCGACAGAAGATTGTGAAGGCTCACCGAGTCGAGCGCAGTACATTGAAGGACAGCCGCGGGATATGCGTCCGGAATTCGCTTACAACCCAGAGTTGGAACCGCTATTCCGTCGTGCATTTGCCCACGTACAAAATGAATTCCGTTCTCAAGAAGGAGAAAACACATGAAAGTTTTACACGTTGAAGATGATGAAAAGTGGCGTGAGATCATCGAAAGGATCTTGTCTGAACACACAATGGTGTCTGTTGCTTCTCTTCATGAAGCTAAGCATGTCTACTCTGAACAGGCTTTTGACGTAGTAATCTGTGATGGCAACATTCACACTACAGGAGATGGAATACGGTGGGCGGAACAGCTTAACAGCGCCAATCAATACGTGATTATTTTGTCGGGAAACATTCCGCACAGGACGATCCCGTTTGTAGATAAAGGCACCGCCGACATGGCTAGGCTAAGACAACTCGTTGATCGTTCAGGATAAAAGGAGATATTCAATGCCTAAAAAGCAACATGAAGAACTCAGGGATCTCGTAGATCTCATTGAGGCAGCAGAAGAGTCCGAGGAGGAATTCCTCACCTGGATTGAACTAGCTACTGCCCTTGGTGTCGAGCCAAAGGAAGATGGGGATTTGGATGGTATTGAACTGTTCAATGCCTGTCTTAATGCTCAGGGAAATCCGAAGGTTAAACAACTGTCTCACAATGAACGCATTCGCGTCATTCGCAGTGCAGCAGCTGCACTTTCGGCTCTTCAATCCGGAAACTTAGGCTAAGTAGTACAGTGTCATTGACCTTCTGTTGAACGTACGGCAACTCCAATATCAGTTGCTTTCCGCAAGAACTCAGACAATATGAGTTATGGCTTCGAGCCAACAGTGCAAGAATGAGCGTCCGGATGACGATAGAACTAAATAAGTTAGTGAGTTGCAACCGCAACACACGCGCGTGGTTAACAAACCCGCAAACTTATTTCTATCTTCTGAAGGACGCTCTTTTCTTTTTAATTCCCTTCCATTTCCCTATAGGCTTTGATATACTCCAGGCATAAAATTTCCTCAATTATATGGAAAATATTAACTGGTATGAAGCGTTCCCATCATACCTGCCCGAAGTATCCAATACAGAAGTATTCACTGCTGCATTTCTAATTTGGTTTAGCATTCTCGCCGTCTCAACTGCTTGTATTGGCTATGTCATATTTAAAACTTTCCAGCTTATAAAATCTTTACAAATACGGTATGTATTCCTAGAAGTTAAGCCGACTGACCGAGCATTGAAATCGGCACTATCAACAACACAGCTATTCACCGTTTTGCATTCACTAGAAAAGCCAAAAGGTTTTATTGACCGCTTACTTGGAATTAAGCCCACTATTAGCTATGAGTTAGTTTCCACAAAAGATGATGGCATACGCTATGTATTGCGAGTACCCGAGTCAGATAAAACTGCAATCAAAAAGACTCTACTTGCGTACCTACCAGGTATTGAAATAGCAGAGATTAGTGATTATCTACCTTTAGAGCAGTCTCCTTCTACAGTTCACTTATCACTCGGCAGAAACTTTTTGTATCCATTACAAGATCAATCAACTCTAAACCAGCATGATCCCATTGCCTACCTGACAGCTCATATGACTAAATTGCACAGTGGAGAAATGATTGCCTTGCAGTGTATCTGTAGTCCGGTTACTGAATACAGCAATTCAAGTGTTTTTCACAAAGCAAAGAATATTCGATATAGTTTCTTAGAAAATACATAGCAACACAGGAAGATTATTCGTCATTCACAGAAATTGATTGGCCTATTGAACCTTTCTCTACGCAAGAAATGTCACAAATAGTTGAACAATCAAAAGAACGACCACTACGATCTCTAATTGGTAATGCATTATATGTGGAAGGTAAAGCATTAGGCAGACAGTATGAAAGTACTCATGATTCAAATTTAACAGAGGAGCAACTAGAAGCTCATCTGGCTGCGATTAATGCTGGATACACCAGCGTCGGATTTCACATCCTTGATGCTTGTCGCTATTTTGATGACAGAGATATTGCCCTAACTAGCAATGTGTCCATGCTAAAACAACTTAATTTTTTACCAGAGGAGTCTGCAAGGGAGTCTTTCATAGAAGATCTTAGAGACAGCATGTTGGAAACTATAGAAAGCCTAATCATTGATCCATCTGGATATGACTTTTTGCAAAAAAGATTGGAGAGAGAGTATCTTTTCCTCTATGCAATTGATGAAATGCTTGAGCAAGTACCTCCAGGCGATCAATATCCGGACTTAATTGGCTATCGAATAGGAGTAGCCCGGTACAAGCAGATATACGAACAAGCTTTAATAGCTGGTGCAATTCCTGATAAATCGGAAAATAGTGCAAGACAATTAGCAACAAGATTACAAAGAGATTCAAGAGAAGCTGAATCAGAACTCATCAGCAGAGCCTACTCTCTTGCTGCTCAAGGCTTGCTTTGGTTTGCTAATAGGCAATAAAATATGTATAGCAATATTCTAACTAAATCACAAAGACGCTTACTTCAATTCGGAGTTGTAGTAATGTTGGCACTATTTCTTGGTGTTTGGTTCTACTTTATTAGACCAGATAATTCTGATCTGGGTTTGCAAAATGAAACAGTTTATATTGAGGATTCGACTATCCATGTCTTCGATGATATCTATTCACTTGAGGAATATCCTAACCGCATAGCCTTACATTATCCCTACTTAATGGTTATAAGACCTAATCAACAAGTAACCCATGTCTATAACTTACCTGAAAAAAAGAAAGAAAAAGATATTCCGGAAGCTATTCTTGACTACTGGCAAGGAAATATTCTTAAGAATGAAGGGGCAAGTACGTTTTATAATGAACAAGACTTGGAGGTCTTATGCGAGAAAGGCTTTATAAAAAGCGAACAGGAAATACTATGCTTGACTAAAGTAAATCCTAATACCGTTGAGAATAAGCTTGTTAGTATAAATCTGGAAACGAATCGACAGCAAGATCTGTATGTCTCAAGAGATCTAATCACTGATTTTTCTGTAATCAATGATGTTGTCTACATGGGAGAAATCGATCTTTTTAATGAGAATAATTACCTAATTATCGATGGCGAGAGAATTTCAGTGCCGAGTGTTGTTAGTTTAATTTATCAGATGGATGGACAGGCTCATTTTGCTACATTGAAGAATGCGCTGAGTGAGGAGGATATTAATTATGTAGTTGTTGATGGTAAAATAAACCAAATAGAAACAAATACAATTTATATATTTAAATGAAAAAAGTAATTAAAGTAGTTGTAAGTGAAGGTTTGATATAATCACTTTAAGTCATGAAAATACTCATATTTACCGAAGGTACGGCGATAATGCACTCAACTGCTCAAGGAGTATCTAGAGGAGAGCGTGTTAAGCAATCGGCTTCTGAGTCAAAAGAGATAAAAAATTTCAGAACGTATACCCCCAACGGTCAGGTAATAAAGAAGTTGCGCAGCTGGAAAGCTCAAGGAGCAAAAATATATTACCTTACTTCTCGGACATCCTCAAATGAGGTAGACAATATACGATTTGTTTTAGATAAGTACCAATTTCCTGACAAACAAAATCTGTTATTTAGAAAAAATAATCAAGAATATAAAGATGTGGCTCAAGAACTTGTTCCGGATGTTTTAATCGAGGATGATTGCGAAAGCATTGGAGGTAAAGTGGAGATGACCTACCCACACATTAAATCAGAAATTCAAGCAAAAATTCGCAGTATCATCGTTCCAGAATTTGCTGGCATTGATCACTTGCCTAATAACATTAATGATTTAAGAAACTACATATAAAAATGTATCTTTTGCAAGATCTGCTAATTTTTCCCTAAAATATTCGAATCTCTTAACACTTGTTTCCAGTAAAAATACCCGACCACGGTGTAAAAGAATGCCGTTACCGCACCTGGGTAGTAACTAAATGCAATCAAACCCTTAACCAAGTGATGAATTTCAATGACAAAAACCAACCCAAAAAGAGCCAGCAACGGAAATAAGACGCGCGTATTATTACGAAAAACAAAATACAACAAGGGAACCATCACCCACCAAATAATATGAGAAATCCAATAGAATGATGCGGGAGTGATATCAAAAAGACCTGCAAAAAAGACCATGAATGAATCATTAAATTGGAATCCAGTTAACACTTCTTCAATTCCGTGCAAATAGATAAGACCAAGTGAGACAAAAAAGATTCTTCTGAGTCTATTTGAAACTATCTTCATAAGTTTTCTTTTTCCCAACTCTTAATTAATTCAAGCATTTCTTGTTCATAGTCATTACGATAAACAAGTTCGATATGCTGATTATTTTCCTTATTTATCTTTGATATATCAGTCAATCCCTCATAGTATTTTTTCTTAACCATGTCCTCTGTTTTTTTACATCCGTAAACAATTTTTTCGATATTACACCAATTTGCAACTGAAAAGCACATCAAGCATGGTTGCAACGAGGCGTAAAGTATTGCTCCACTAAGGTCAGTTGTTTCAAGTATTTTGCAAGCTTCTCTCATTGAGGCCGTTTCTGCATGACTGGTGGGATCATGAAGCAGAAATCCCAGGCTTATTTCTTTTGCGATGATTTTTTTGTCTTTCACTACAACCGCACCCGCTGGAAAACCTCCTTCGTCAACTGATTTTTTTGCTTGTTGAACAGCTAATTGTAGATACTGCAAGTCGTTCATATTTATTGACACCTAATCCAGCAAGATATTATCTGGCTCTCGGAAACATAGATAAAATCCAAATGGATCTATAATTCTAAAATCTTTAATACCCCAAGGTTTTGCCTCAAGCTCTTGCACTATATATTTTTTCTCAATCTTGCTTGATATTTCAGCATAAAAATCTTCTATGCTAATGTCAGTGATGTAAATAGATATTTCTACACCATATCCCCTGACAGTATTTTTATCGAATTGCCCAAAGTATTGATGTTCATACACATCTTCATTACCACAGTAGAAAGCTATGAGGGAATTATGTCTTTTCATTACCAAATACCCCGATTGGTCTTCTGGAGGATATTCCCAAACCATCTTGAACCCAAGTTGAGAGTAAAAAGTCTTAACAACATCAAAGTTGGGAACATGTAGCTCAATCACTACATCAGTTAAAGCAGGTGTCTTCTTGATCTTTTCTGCCACTGTTTGCATCAAGTTCACAATTTTCTCTGCATATTCTCGTGATGCATTTTCCGGTTCTTGGTTTTTAAGCATTTCAAGGATAGATTCTATTACTTGAGGACGGCTATTTTCATCAAGCACTAGTTTGAATGTTTTTGGATCAATGCTGCGAAGGAATGATTTATACTTATCATCTTCAATTAGTGGCTCAATATCTTCCCATGAAATCTTGATAAAAGAATCTGTTTGCATTGTCATTTGCCTTATTTTACCAGAATCTGCGCCTCTTTATGCAGACTATCCAGAAAGGTTGTATAATTGGTGGTGTAAGGTGAAAAATATGGAATCACAAAGCCAACTGGCAAAAATACTAAAAACTGCAAGGATTAAGGCCAAACTGACGCAAACTGAAGTTGCGGAAAAGGCTGATATCCATCCCAATTACTATGCTCGCATTGAACGTGGAGAAGTGAATCCGACTGTGGATATTATTGATAATATAGCTAAAGCTCTCAAAATAAACCTTAAATTTCCACTCAAATCGAAGTAAATTTGCTAATATTTAAAAAATCAAACATCTGTTTTGTTAAAGCTTGGTCATGAATTCTCCTCATAATTTCAATGCTCTCTCGGTGCGATAGAATGTTCAAACTCCCTTCCCAAAGTATTTTTTGATCAATTATCGCTAGTTTTCTATGATGAAACCCACTAAACATAGTGATATGAATTCCTAATTCCTTACATTTAAGTATCTCATTAGTAGCTTGATGGCGGAAAAACTCATTCTCATGATCGGCAGGATCTCTGGTTATAATATGAATCGAAATCCCCTTATGTAATAAACGCTGAAAGATTTGCTCAAATAACTCCACCCTCTCTGATGTAATATAAGGACTTTCAATAATGATTTCACTAGAAGCACTGTTCAAGTCTTTCAGAAATTGAGTGTAAAACGTTTTTTCGTTATACAAGGCAGAATTTGAAAAGTTGAGATTACTAATAATCATAGTAATTAGTTGATCTTTTTAATATAATAGACAGGTGTTGACCTTGAAGGGAGACTTTTGGGCTTGTCCTTTTTCTCACCCTGAGTAGGATATGCGAGCATTATCTTTTGAATCCAAGGGAGAAATGGTTCGAACAAAAGTGCATTAGGGTCACCATTAGGTTTTCACCTGCAAGATAATCGTCTTTTAGCGATATGAGTGATGGAATCTTAAATCAGGAGAAAAATAAAATTTTCTTATATCGATAAAATAGAAATGAATTTACCCCCAAGTGTCCTTCAATGAGGCATATCTGGGCATATCCAAATGATCCATAATAGCTAAGTTCCAGCCTTGATGTAAAATCTCATGGCTTCTCATTGCATAAAATATACTGATTCTTAGAACCTTGCCCCAAGGAGTCTCGACTATTTCATCAGGATTGAAATCATCATTATTTAGATATTGAAACATTACTTTATCAAGCTTGTCCATTTCATCAAGCAATTCACTTTTGCTCATTTTCGAGTAGTAATCCACTCCCATATCCTTAAATTCCAGCTTTCCTGTTCTGGCTCCATTGATATACATTAACTGTACTTCTAAAATATGGGCTAAACTCTCTCTTGGTGAATCAGATTTCCTTTTTGGTGTATTAACCATTCTGTAATCATACTTGTCTTCGGAAAGTAATTCATAAAAATCACGCAATATTTTTCGATCATCAAGATAGGTCTCGTAGAAAGATTTGACTTTAGGATTTTTGATAGTACGAATGTCTATATCCATAATCTACAGATTTTTCTCTTCCCAACTTTTTACTAAATTAAGCATTTCCTGTTCATAATCTCCAATAAAAACAATTTCAATTTGCCTATTATTTTCGTTATTGACATCATTAATGTTTGTTATACCCTCATAATATCGTTTTTTGATCATATCTTCTGTTTTTCTACATCCATAAACTATTCTAGAAATGCCAGACCAGTTGGCTACAGAAAAACACATTAAACAAGGTTGTAGGGAAGCATAAAGCGTAACTCCACTTAAATCAGAAGATTCGAGGTTTTTGCATGCTTCACGCATAGAAGCAGTTTCAGCATGGCTTGTCGGATCATGAAGAATAAAACCGATGCTAATCCCTCTGGAGATAATTTTGCCATCTTTAACAACGATTGCACCAGCTGGAAAACCACCGGCATCGACAGAATTTTTAGCTTGTTTTACTGCTAGTTTTAAATACTTTTTATCATCCATATTATGTGTGATAACCCTCAAACGGTTCAGTATCCTTTTTCATAACAAATATTTTACCAGTAATCACTTCTGCTTTGTCATGCGTGATCGTATGCACCATAACTTGCATTCCTTGAAGATACTTGATTGCATATTCCCTGTTATATAAGAAACCTATTAAAATGCGTGACTATCAGCAATCATTCTTCCTCCATCAACGATAATACATTGACCATTTATATAAGATGATTGGTCGCTAGCTAAGAATGCTATTACACTTGCTATTTCTTCAACTTCACATATACGTTTCATTGGATAGGACTTCGCAATATTTTCGTACCATTTTTCTAATTCTTCTGGGGATCGATTATTTTCTGAGTTAGCAATTTTCACGAATCCTGGGGCAATTGAGTTTGTTCTGATTTGAGGTGCTAAATCTATTGCTAGTGATCTAGTCATAGCATCAACTGCGGCTTTAGAGACCGAATATACTCCAAAGTTCGGTAAAACAATAAAAGATTCTATAGATGAGATATTTATAATTGTGCCACCACCACTTTTGAATATTTCAGGTACGGAGTATTTAGTCATTTTGAAGTAGCCGTTAAGGTTAACATTAAGAATATCTTGCCAATCGTTTTCATCCGTTTCTGGGATACTTTTATTCATGCCCTCTGTATATTTAGCAACGCAATTAACCAAGCAATTAAGACCTCCGAAAGTATCGATTGTTTTAGAAATCGCTTCCTTAACTTGCTTTGTGTCAGTCACATCAGTTTTAATAAATAGTGCTTCGCCGCCATTCTCTTTCACAAGTTCCACTGTTCTTTTTCCCATATCGCCTTCATCAATAACTACAATCTTATAACCATCTTTGGCGAGCGAATTGCGGCAGCCCCGCCGATTGAAGCGCCACCATCTTTATAACCCATTGCTCCACCAGAAATTATTGCTACTTTGTTTGTATTTTGCATAACCAAATATATCGGATATTGAATAGATTGCCAGACTTCACTATTGTTACACATATGCTTGCTATGGGAATATAACCGTTAGATCTTTGGTAAATTCTATAAAATCATCTCTTCTTGATAATTGTTGGGATGGGTTTCGGGTTGCAACTCTACTTGATACTTATCTAAATCAAGGTTGGGGTAATTCTCACTAATTGAAATCGAGCTGATAGCTGTCATAATAAAACTATAGCAAAAATATGACAACTGCAATGCAAATGTTACTGTACTTAATATCGTTACTGGTCGTTCCAATGTTTATATCGGTACTAGTCAGAATTTTTGTAGGTAAGCATCGACGATCCTTCCAGATTGTTGTTCACTTAATTTTCATAGCTTTCTTAATCTTAGTAGTACTCTATATTAGTATTCTATTTTTTATTTTTTGGCTTCCATTTTTCTTGATAATTGGCTTGATGGGGTACTTTTTAGGTACAACACTCGCCTATTATTTTAGGAATGGTAAAGGATTATGACGATATTCGTGTTTGCGTTTCGAATTTTTCCTATACTGGTTTTTTACTAAAATCCCTTTGATCAAGTCAGTTAGTCTGGTGCTATACAAATGGTATCTTATCTTGCTATCATTTTTTTATGAAAATTCACATTAGCATATTAATACTGTCTGCTATCCTGTTTTCTTTGATCACTTCCTTAGCTCCCCCCAGATCTGTTGTTTATGCTCAGTCGCAATCTTGTCTTTGGGTAATAGGTTCATATGCCGGTTGGGAACAAAAGCGTATGCCACCGAGCAAAATTGATTTTCAGGCTATTACACACATAATTCATTTTGCGGTTTTGCCGAATAATGATGGAAGTGTTGATTGGTGGGTGCTATCGCCATCCTATGCTACGGCTGCTGTGCGTGAAGCACATTCTAACAACCGTAAGATAGGTCTTACTTTAGGTAGTTATGGTCAGGGAGATCGATTTATTGCCGCGACTTCAACCTCCGCACGTCGTAGTAAGTTAGTCTCTGAGCTTGTGGCTATTGTTAAACAATATGATTATGACGGTGTCTACTTGGATTGGGAGGATAAGGCGCAGTCCAACAAAGAATCGTACTCAGCGCTTGCGAGAGAATTGAAGGCCGGGCTTAGTGCTCTATCTCCCCCTCGCTTCTTATCTGCCGATGTCGAGTATTACATTACTCCGCCCAGTATGATTGCTCCTCTACAGGATAACTTTGAGACAATAAACATCATGAGTTATTGGACAAAAAGATCAATGCCAATGGATGGGCAGATAAGAGAATACGCAAAAGCCGGTATAGCTAAGAGCAAGATTATCGGAGGCGTAGGTCTTGGTGATGATGGTGGAGAGGATACAACTCCTGAAAAGGTAAGAGCAAAGCTTGAGTTTGTGCGTTCTTTTGGAGCTCGAGGCGTTGAGCTTTGGAAAATAGATGATATATATGATGACAGAACCGGTAGATACACAAATGATACTATGTCTGTTCTAAGAGAATATGCCTGTGCTGCAGACAGTGTAACATCTACACCTACATCAACACCTACACCTACACCTACATCAACACCCACACCTACACCTACACCTACACCTACACCTACACCTACACCTACACCTACGCCTACT
>JASNYX010000007.1:0-56780 GCA_048499955.1 Patescibacteria group bacterium
AGGTTCATGTGGGAGGCCGAATGACAGCAGATTACTTCGATATTATGGGTTTGAAGATGGTACTTTCAAAGGCCTGAGGCCGACTGAGAGTAGTTTGTCTTATATAGCGAAAGCTCCTGATGAGCCGACACGTTGCGGTCAATTTGCCAAGAGATCTTATATTAATTTTAAAAATCCACCTCAACGCAAATTGAGGCACAGATCTGAGGTTATAGTCGCAAGCAATCCTAATGCTGATTTTGGAAAATCCGGGCCGATAGAGCTTAAATTTGGTGAGCGGTATTGGATTGGATTTAGCACATTTGTTCCAGATGGATATAATAATGATCCTAGTGGTGAAATTATTTTCCAAACTCATGGGAAAAATGATAAACGTGAGGCGAGTCTGAACCCACCTATCTCACTATCCATGTCCGATGGTAAGTACAAGGTACATATTACCGGTGACAGTAATAGAATTACGGATAAAAACAAATATCAGAGAAGAAATATGTACGAGATCGGCACAATTAATTCAGATGAGGATATTGGTAAATGGGTTGACTGGGTAATATACATGAAGCTTTCCTATAATACTGACGGAGAAACAAAAATTTGGAAGAACGGCAAGTTACTCCTTGATGACAAAGGTAGAAATGCCTTTAATGACGCTCGCGGCCATCATATTGCGTTTGGATTATATAAGCCATTTTGGCGAACAACTTATGGTAACACCTATTATCTACCTGGAGTTGTAGAACAACGAACAATATACCATGATGAATTCAGATTGGCGGAAGGTTCATGGGCAACGTATGACGATGTTTTCCCGAGCTCACAGGTTATGCAGACACCTACAGTTTCTCCGGAACCGACTATTACACAGGATGATGATACTTCTTTGATTTGCCCTGTATAGTGATACTATAAAATAATAGAGAATAGTTTTGTCTTAGTTGTATATTCTATAAAATTAGTCAGAATCAATTATGGTTAAAAAGTTGGGTTTGTTATCTGTGTTAGGTGCTGTGGTTCTGTTTTTGTTTAATCTCGCAGTCGTATGGTATGTAACAGTTTCCACGACGAGTACGGATAATCGTGCGGTTGGTGTAAGTGCTTCAGAACCCCCCAAAAGAATATTTTATATTTCCCCTAGCGGCAACGACAGCAACTCAGGTGGTATGCAATCACCTTGGAAAACAATAACCAAGGCGAATGCAGTTATTCAGCCGGGAGACAAAGTTGTTATTGCTTCCGGAACTTATACTGGGCAGGCAATTAGACCTGCTAATTCAGGGAAAGTTAATGAGAGGATAATATATGAGGCTTCAGGTGAAGTAATTGTAGAATCTTCAAATACACTCATAAATCTTGTTGATCGTAGTTATGTGGCGATTATAGGACCATATATCTTTAGGAATCCTGGTTCTGAATGGGTTGTTATGCGAAATGGTACAAGAAATACTATCGATGGCGCAACATTTATAGGTAAGGCAACCTCATCTTACAGCGGAGTTAATCTCGGGAGTAGTTTAACATATACGGTTATTAAAAATAGTACTTTCCGTGATTGGGGAAAGACGGAAGGTCAATGGGGTGATGCAATGCGTATTGAAGGGGCAACCTATACACTTATCGAGAATAATCAGTTTGTAAATGCGGGTCATGCTCTATTAGATCTTAATAGCTCACATAATATTGTCAGAGGTAATCTTTTTGAAAATAACTGGCAGAAGAGCCTTGATCTTGTTACACGTTCGGTCCTTACCGAATATAATGTTATCGAGAATAATGTTTTTAAGTTGGCTCGTCCTGCATCTAATGGGTCGAATGGCGGGATGGGTTTGCAATTATCAGCTCCGCGTAACATAATTCGCAATAATATCTTTTTAGACAGTTCATTTAGTGGTATCCAACTTAATGCTTTCAGCGGTAGTTCCGATGCTACTGGTAATCGCATTTATCATAACGTTTTTGTGGGCAATGGTTTTAGCGGAAGTAGCTTACGTGCCGGTATTGTGACCACTAATTGGGGTACTTCTTCATTTGATGTGAGTGATACTGCAATAAAAAACAATATCTTCACAAAAAACAATAATGACAAAATTCAAATTGATTTAGCTCAATCAGTAGGCGGCACTAAAGTTGACTATTTTAACTCGGGGTACGTGATAGCGGGCAACTGTCTTAGCTCTCAGCCCGATATTTCGATTTTATCTTTAAATGGTCGTCAATCAATCACTTATTATCAGAATGCATATAGCTTTGTGTACGGTAACCATATTTCCACACCTCAGTTTATTGATGCCACTAAGAATAATTATGAGCTCACTTCTCAGTCAGGGTGCAGAAATTCCGGTGTTGCTCTTACGAACACTCGTTCATCCGGTAGTGGGGTCGATGTACCTCTCATCGATGCAAAGTATTTTATGGATGGTAAAAGCCTTGTAAGTGGCGATTATATAAAAATAGGGGGAAATGCACAGGTGATGATTATTGGAGTAAATTATGAAACTAATACCGTAAAGGTAGATAGATCTATTAGTTGGGCGGAATGGGGATCCTGTTCACTTACCATACTCAGGAACGGCTCCTGATAGTGGAATAAACTTGTTTGCTTCTAACACCATTACACCGACACCAACACCAACACCAACACCTACACCAACACCAACACCTACACCAACACCGACACCGACACCGACACCGACACCGACACCGACACCGACACCTACTCCGATACCGGTTACTAAGCTTACAGTTGTATCAGTATCTGCGAGTTCGCATGATGGTAATAAGCCTGAAAACACCATAGATGGGAATTACGCCACAAGATGGTCAGCATATGGTGATAAGCAATGGATTAGATATGACCTTGGCGGAGTGAACTTAGTTTCCCAAGTTAATATTGCGTTTTATAGGGCTTCACTTCAGATTGCAAAATTTGAGGTGGAATTATCCACAGATGGTACCACATGGGCTCGAGTTTATAGCGGTCAGTCCAGTTTTACTACTTCAGAATTGCAAGCATTCCAGTTTCCGGAAAGGTCTGCAAGGTATGTGCGTATTGTAGGGAGGGGAAATCTTACAACAAGTGACACCTGGTGGAATTCATATACTGAAGTGGCAATATATGGAAAAAAGACTACTCAAACCTCAGATCCTGTTTACAATGAACCGGTCCCTGATGAAGTTGCTCCACAGATTTCCATCACATCACCTAGAAATGGCTTGACAGTGAAACGTGGTTCGACAATCACAATAACTGCTACGGCGACTGATAATGTAGGTGTTTCACGTGTTAATTTTAAGATCAATGGTGTGACGGTATGTACTTTCAGTACCGGAACTTATAGTTGTAAATATAGATTACCTAATACCAGGAATTCCACATATCGGATTGACGCTTATGCTGTAGATTCGTCGGGAAACCAGGGCATGTCGAGTGTCAGTATACGTACAAATTAGAACCGACTTGTTATTTATTGACGTGATGAGTTAGTGCGAGTGGAGGTTTTTTAAATTATGTCTTTCATTGTGAAACGAGGATAAAGATCACTGCCGATTCTTTAAAAAGCTCACCAGATAATAAATCAATAATATCGGGTAATATATAAAAAGACCTACTAGAAATATCCCATAAATCGATAGAGATAAAAGCATTCCCGCTGATGACGCACCACCATATTTGAGTACCATTCCAAATAAGACCAGACTAAGAATTGGGCCAATAAGCAAAATTAAAAACCTGACGAACCGATTTTTAGCCCAACTACTTAGCATCGCAGTTAAGGTAATTCCTACGACAGGGAACAATAAAGAAGATAAAGAGACAATCAGCTGGGTAACCATATATACCTAACTATTCTACAACAAACACTCCTACAAACGTACGCTTAAATTCTCGGAAATCTAAAAGTAAATCCAAACATATCTCCTGTACTTATACTTTAATTAACTTATAAACAGCGGCTTTTTTACCGGAAACCAAAATATCGTATTTAACTTTGAGATCAAACGCTGGGGTATTGTTCAATGCGGAAACAAATTCTTCTTTTTTGGCTGTCATTAGAACTAAAAGACCTCCTGGCTTTATAATTCTATTCATTTCATTTAAAACTTGAGGGAAAAACACATTGAAATCTGTATCTTTATTTTCATAATATCCCCAAGGCGGATCCGTGACCACACAGTCAATACTTGCATCTCCAATGGATGTTAAATTCAAAGCATCTGCTTTATCGATAACGATATTTTTAAATCCTCGAAGTTTGGTTTTCAAAAAAGCCGCTCTTTCGATATTTATATCTGAAGCTATTATCTTTCTATATTTTGCTATTTTTGCTCTTTGATAAGTGATTGACCCATACCCGGCAAATGGATCCAGAAAAACATCTTGGTTATCAGGTTCAGCTAGTAAACACAATAAATTAGCCAGTTCAGGCCTTAACTCACCGGCAGGGAGCACCTTTTTATAATCAGGGTGCTTAGTTATTCTGATTCCGAAAAATCCGTAATTTTCTGCTCTAAATAAGAACCAGAACTCCACATCAGGTTTATTTCTATTTACTTTTAAATCAGATAAAAATGAAATATCAGACTCGAGCTGAACTCTTAGATGACTGTCGATCGGCTTCATTTCGTTTTCTTTAGAAATTACAATTCGAAAGCTTTTAGCTGACTTAGGTAAATTATCCAGAACGTCTAGTTGCTCGCGCATCCGTTCAATAACTCTACGATTAACATTATTAGTTTCACATATAACCAGATATGTATTATTAAGAAATTTAAGATTTTTTAGAGTATCCCAATCCGAAGAAGTCTTATAGACAATTAACCCATCAAATGTATTGAGTATTTGGATATTTTTGACCTGTTTTCTTAATTGATCTTCAATAAATGGGGTGAATCCCGGAATAAACGTTGAGGCGAAAGTACACATTTGTTGATTATATCAATTATTACCCAGTATACGTTTGTGGATGTAAATCACTCAAGTCGTCACAAGTGCGGATGATTAGTGAAAATCTCACACACTTGCGACGTAGTAGCGAAAAGAAGTAATCAATACAACTAAACCGGACACATCAGCGACGACTCACTTGGCGTTGGACTAGGTGTCGGCGTTGGTGTCGGAGTCACTGTTGGAGTCGGTGTAACTGATGATGATACAGGGAAAACATCAGCATACGTTGCCCAAGAACCTTCTGCCAGTCTGAACTCATCATGATAAATTGTTCGTTCCTCCACAACCCCGGGAAGGTAATATGTATTACCATATGTTGTTCGCCAAAATGGCTTATACATTCCAAAAGCGATGTGATGACCACGTATATCATTAAAAGCATTTCTACCTTTATCCGTGAGGAGTAACTTACCATTCTTCCAGATTTTTGTTTCCCCATCAGTGTTATATGAAAGCTTCATGTATATTACCCAGTCAACCCATTTGCCTATATCCTCAGATGGAGTGATTGTCCCAATTTCATACATGTTTCTTCTTTGATAAGTACTTTTGTTCGTGATTCTATTGCTATCTCCGGTAATATGCACTTTGTACTTACCATCGGACATGGAAAGTGAAATTGGTGGGTTCAAACTCTCTTCGCCCTCATCCTGTTTGCCATGTGTTTGGAATATAATTTCACCACTGGGATCATTATTGTATCCTGCTGGGACAAATGTGCTGAATCCAATCCAGAACTGCTCTCCATACTTGAGTTCAATTCCTCCGGATTTTCCGAAATCAGCATTAGGATCACTTGCGATAATAACCTCTGACCTATGTCTCAAACTAGGCTGAGGTGGGTTTTTGAAATTAAGGTAGGATTTCTTGGAATATTGACCACAACGTGCCGGCTCAGCAGGAGTTTTTGCAATGTATGAAAGACTACTTTCGGTAGGTCTCAAACCTCTGAAAGTACCGTCTTCAAATCCATAGTAACGCAACAATCTGCTGTCATTTGGTTTCCCACACGAACCTGAAGGTACAGGAGTCACAGTAGGCGAAGGAGTCGGCGTAGGTGATGGTGTAGGAGTTGGCGTTATAGTCGAAGCAGATCCGAATTCAAATGCACCCATGTCCGGACGTGATCCGTTGAATACTACTCTTCCGGAACTGTCGGAATACAAATAAACTCCGTCTCCGGAATTCCATCCTCGACTTGCGGCTAAAATTATTTCATTTTTGTCATACTCAATTTTTTGGATTTTAACAGGTTGGCCTGACAATCCAATTTTAATTGAATCTGCATTCATTCCATTAATTCCCCAACCATCAAAAAAAGGATGGGCACTCGCTACTTTTACTCTTGTCCCACTTCCGGCTGCTGAAACAGTAGTCAAGAAAGTACCCGCATCAATTGCGGAACTATTCTGCTGTAATCTAAAATCAGGCAAACTTCGATTAGATGGAGCAGGGATTGTACTATTAGCAAAAAGTGGATTTTGCCCGGTTAAATTATTATTGATAATCTGAGCAGATTTGTTAACTGCAGAGGCGAAAGAGATATCTTCTCTCACGTTATCCCAGAAAATATTATTTACCACCATATTTCCTATAACAGCACCGGAATTCTGATGAAATCTGATTCCATTTCTTTCTGTTGATCTAGGACAATTATCTTGTGTAAATCCGCTACACACGCCATTAACACCATTTCGATAGAAAACATTGTTGTAAATTTGATTATATGTAGCGACGTTGATTTCAAAACTGGTGGGCTTAATTCCATTGCCTTGATTATTATAAAAAGCATTAAACCTGAATATGTTGTAAGAGGAAGCCAACTGAATTCCATCTGCATAATTAACGTCTACAGGTACTGCAGTGAATGCGAATCGGTTACCTTCAAATAAATTACGATCACCACCATTAGCAGTACCGGCTTTCTGTGTATTCAGAGTTCTGTTTCCGTATCCATTTAGCCAAGCTTCATGATGGAAATAATTGTTTCTAAAAACGTTCATTTGACCCTTTAAAGCAAATAAAGAGTGACCACCTCTGGTAAATTCGTTATTCTCAAAGATATTGTGAGTTGCATTCGGTCTTAGATCAAACATATCTCCCTTATCTTCCTTACCCGAGATGTCAATATCTCCATGCCCACTAAATAAGTTATTTCTAAATACATTATGTGTTGCATTTACTAAATACATTCCCGCCCATCTGCCATAGGTCGTATCCCTAAACTTGCTGTTTAAGATATGATTATGATGCCCTCCGTTTATAGTTCCGAAATACTGAGCACCCTGACTTGTTATTCCGTCTATAGTTATATAGCTTTTGTTTGTAAAGTTAAAAGCCTGTTTACCACCTTGAAATACAACCACCTGACCGCTGGCGGCTCTGTATGTGATTCGTTGTCCTTCTGAAGTTGGAGAAGCAGAAGGTTCAATTGTAGGCATCGACGAATATGTACCGCCCAGTAAAATAGCGGTATCACCCGGCTGTAAGCTTGAATTTGCTTTAGCTAAGCTCCATGGAGAAGCCTGAGTACCCGGATTGTCGGCACTTCCATTTGGAGCAACATAATAAGTACTTCCGGCGGCGTGTGCTTTATTGTTACCAACCCGATCAAGATAGCTTGTGACATTTGTAGTGAGCTTACTCGAAAACCAATTTGTAGCAACAAGTCCGAGAAGTATTAATGGCAGAACTGAGAATAACTTAAAGTAATGGGAGGTTAAATTTTTACTCATATATATATATATTAGGCATAAGTAGCTGTTAAGTCCACCATATCTTTGCAGTGGGTTTTCAGTAGGGTCAAAGCCATATCTTCTTATATCTTCGAGACTTAATGGTAGCTCAAATTGAGTTGACATATATTGACATTTCATTCCAAGCTACATGATAAACTGTATAATAAGCATATGAAAATTAATCTCAAACTGTTAACCATTGTTTTAGTTTATTTTGTCGGCGTGTTTGGATTTCTACAATATACTCAAATGACCAGTACGAACTCAGAAAATGCTGTGAGCAATTTTCTATTGTTTATGGTGTTAACATTTCCAACTTCACTAATCGGAATCATGCTTGGTATTATCGGGTTATCATTTTTAATCCCTAATGTAATTGTATTGCCTGCGACAGTGGGGATAAATGCTGTTTTAGTATACCTATTATTGTCGAAGCTTCTCGGACAGAAATAATTAGCCTCCCGTGACCAATACTATATCTTAGGTATAGCTACCTGAATTTATTGGCATTCGGGATAAAGTAAGCCACCTGACATTACAGCATTTCTTTCTGCAGAATCTGTTGGGCAACAGCTATATTTATAAAACTCATGATTTGGGTCAGTTAGTTCCCATTCACATCCAGACCGGTCAGTACATATTCTTTTATATTCGTCTTCATATGGTAAACGATTCCCATATTCTCGGATTGCACATCTCGGGCGATATTCACTATTAAAATAATTACTATTGGAATAGTAATCTACCTCAGAGCTATTTATAGATGCAAAGAAAATCAAAGGAGCAATAAGAAAACTCGCCTCTTTCATTAAACGATATTTATTGTGGCTTATAAAAAATTTACGTCTTAAAAAAAAGAAATAAATCAATGGCTCGAACCAGAACCAAATAATCATATAAAATGCGACTGAAAACATTGCAAGATAAGTACCGAAAGGAAAAGTTATTATATATGGCAGTGATAGGATAGATGCTAAGAACTCCAATCCAAGCTTCTCCGCTAATCTAACGAAGGAATACCAAATGGCAACTACTTGAGAAATACTAAGTAAGATGTAAATTAAATACTTATTCTGCATACAATATTGTGATTCTTATAGCTTAACTATAATGTTATTTATTAAGATTACACAAGTAAAGATTGTATCTCCACCTTTGATATCTAAAATACCTACCAGTTATTTTAATCGTTTATATTTCTTTCTTTACGTTTATACTCAATAAATATGGATTCTCAGACACCAACAACAACCCCAACAAATGTAGAACAATCTGCACCTAACAAATTCAATCATAAAACTTTAATTATAGCTGGACTAGTAGTAGGAGCTTTGTTAACAACATTGTTTTACTACAAGGGAATATTTATTGCCGCAACAGTAAATGGAACTAGCGTAAGTAGACTTGCAGTGGTTACAAAAGCAGAAAAACAAATCGGTAAGACCGTGCTTGACACCATTATTACAGAACATCTAATTAGCAGTGAAGCTAAAAAACAAGGAATCGTCATTTCTGAAGATGAAATAAATGAGGAAATTAAACAGATTGAAACCTCACTCTCAGAACAAGGTCAATCACTCGAAGCCGCAATTGAGCAACAAAACATGACCATGGAAGAATTAAGAGAAAACATTAAGACCCAAAAAATATTAGAAAAAGCTTTGAATGATAAACTACAAGTAACTGATGAAGAAATTGATGCGTTTATATCTGACAACGGCATTACTCTCGATGAAGAAGGCCAATCCGAAATTAAAGAACAGATCGCGAGCCAACTTCGAAACCAAAAGTTAGGCATGGAAGCTCAGGTCTGGATTGATTCATTAAAGGCATCTGCAAATATTAAGTATCATGTTGATTATTAGACTAGCCTCTACAAATTTAATGATTGGAAATGATTATATGAGGGCATATATTATTAGTGATGAATAACAAACTACATCACATTTTAACCATAGTGATAGGTGTTTTTTGGTGAGTTTCCCAATTGTTCTTGTTTTATACCTCACTACTCCTCTACAGACACTTGTTCAATTATCATATAACAAAAATATTTCAGGTAGGATATTCGATTGTGAAACCGGAAATGAAATAGAAAATGCCCATATTTCAATTCCCGGATCCGGATGGGGGTTTAGAGACAACTCATTGGTGTGGGATAAAGGTTACAGTAGCGAAGCCTACTCTGATTCCGGGGGAAGTTCAGGATTGTTTATAAGATCGGAACAAACGTAATAGTCAACAAAGGGAAATATCTACAGGCCTACTACTATACATATCCAAGCAAAAATTTAGAGATAGGATTATTAAGCAACGAAAATATATCCGATAAAGTGAAAGAACATACCAATGCAAACTTGAATCCGAATGCTATCAGGAATCCATAAAAGATGGCAGGGTTATTGGTTGGGATTCATGTGCCAACCCTGACTATAAGCCGTAATTATATTTAGAATAAATTGGTCAAAGTCGGATATGGCACCAAACCGGTAATCTTGTGATAAATACCTGAATTTTATCTTCAGCTTTCGAGTGTGTTATTGTTAGGGGTTGACTTTGTAAATTAGTACCTGTGATAATGACTTATGAGAAATTTATTTTTAATTGCAGTAGGCGTTGTTTTGTTGATTGGAGTAACAATATGGTATGTGTTGTCATCTAATACGCAAGTTAATTACCCATTCTCACAGAGTAACAATGGTATTGAGTCCGAGGTGGATCCTGTAGATTTACAATCTATTACGGATAACCTTATGGGTTTGTTGGAAATGAATCAAGATTTACAATGTAACTTTAGATACCCCGGGTTTGGATCTTCGGTGGTAGGTACGGTCTACATCGCCGATGGGAATCTACGGAATGATTTTATAATAACAACTGAAGATACTCACCAGAATATAAGCATGGTAAAAAAAGATTTGGAAATCTATGCGTGGAGCGATGCGATGTCAGAGGGAGTCAAAATACCATTCGATTCGGGAGCAGGTTTTACGCGTTACACAGAGCAGGAATACTTTAATTTTGACAATAATTTTGATCCTGATCAGGTTATCAGCTATCGATGTAGCCAATGGCAGCCTAACGTTGAGCTTTTCATTCCCCCTACAGATGTTGAATTTATAGACATCAACCAATAATGCGAAGACAAATGGGCTACCGTCAGGTGAAAGTAGTGAGAATAGTGACAGGCATCTACATTAAAATATCCATGAGTGATCGTATGTCTGATTTGATGACCTGTTCAACACCTGAATCCTGACAGTATTTATATTGTCATTAAACTTTGTTTTAAAGTCCCCCCTGATTACAAAACCACCCGTAGGGAGTATTTACTTCGTGAGATTTAAATATTTGTAAAAGTTGGTAATTGAACTTATTTTATAATACTAACTTCCGGGTTTGGGAGTACTTGGTTATTCATGTACAGATAATACATTCGCCTACTAAATTGTCTTATTTTCAATAGTTACAGAGATGTTTTTGCACGACATTCTGGTGCTGTCGATTCCAATAAATTCTAATGCTTTACCGTCATAGGCAAATGATTTTACAATGGGTATCAGTATATTTATATCCAATCGAATGATCCCTGCCGGAAATAACACTATTGAGACGATAAACCCTCACGAAAGCACTAAATCTGAAGCTCCACCTGCTTATCCTGATGGTATATTAAATCGCCAGGTAACCAGAAGAAATTTTCTTCGTGGAATGGGTGTTCTTGCAGCAGCTGGTCTCGCATCTCAGGCGACTCTACCTGCTTGGGCTCAATCATCGCCAAATAATGATGTGCCGACACCAGCTGAAGCCACAGGTTTCGATGAAGTTGGTGAAAGAATTTCCCAAAGTCTGGAATTAAGCTTGGAGTTAGATGGTTCTCATATTACATCTACACTTAGACATTCAATTGAAAATAAGCGATCAGAAGTACAAGCCTCTGCAGAAGCGAAGGTTGATCTTGAGATACATTCGCAAATTATCGGAGAACCTACTGTAGAAGAACGAGATGGCGTTAGTGTTCGAACATATGAGGTCGAATATAAAGGGGAAAGGTTTCAGGTTGAAGCAATGACGATAATGTCGTCTCAGGTGCCAAGGCTTCATTGGGCTTTTAATGTTCCACATATTCCTGATGAAGAAAAAATTGATAAGCCAATCACTTTGTTAACTTACAAATGCAACGAATCTTCTACGGACGGTCAGGAATACGGTATAGTTTTCTACTATCAGGCATCAAAAACATCCGCATATGGGGAGGAAGAAGATCCCTATATGCTCCCCATTGAGTTTCGTGAAGTGGTTGAATCTGAAGATGGTGAGTCAATTACCAGAATTGATGAGGATGTTGCGGTTAAATTCTTTGCGGATGGGTTTCATCCACAGGCCATAAACACTTTAGTTGAGACTGCAGGTATTGATATTGAAAATGTATTTCGTGGTGAAATTGAAAAAGATTACTATCCTAAGATCAAGAATATGAGTGTGATCTTAATTGATTTTCCGGGTACTGCAGCGCCATATACCGAAGACGATTTAGGGCATTCAGAGGATGGTATGTTCGAAAATTCTTCAAGAGTGCGGACTCCCTTAGCAACAGCTAGAACACTTGCACATGAGCTTGATCATGCGCTTAGTTTTATATCTAGCGGGACAAGTGGTTCTGCAATACTTTTAGGCGACAAAGGGAATTGGGGGCCGGAGTCCTTAGCGAGAATTAAGGATGCTGTTTATGTTGCAAAAGCAGCAGAAACATTCGAAAGTGATAATCCTGAAGCTCTTAGGGCATTTAAAGTAGCAATGGGTCTTGCACTATATCTTGATCCTAGACTCATGCGATTTGGTCCATATTATGGTTCTTCTGCCGCTGCTTTGTATAATGCGTTTGCTCCGGATTTAGTTGGTGATCCTCAAACAGTCGTAGATGATTATAATCGATTAATCCCTCAAGGAATAATTGAATTGAGTAGAAATTATCATCAGGCATTTTGTGCTACCAGGCTTTCAATTGATGGCCAGGATACGAGATACAACACTCTGGTGAGAGAATTTACTGGTAATCCGGCAGATACGAATTATAAGGCATGTCTTAGCTTTGCTATGCCCATTGCATATAAAAGACTTGCAGATACAAATGGGAGAATACCAACTGAAGACGAAATTATGGAATTGGCCGATGCTTTGACAATGGAGTTTCCAAAAATAAGAGGAGATCTTGTCAGAAATACCTTCATGGCTAAATATTACGACCCAAGTGCAAGTTACGCAGCCACTCACTTAACTCATATGCTTATAAATGATTCTAGTAATGGCATTGGAACCTCAGATTATAAAATCATTTCTTTGGATTTGCCTGACGCTTCAGAGTCTTCAGATCAAAATTCAACTACAGAAGATTTATATGAACACAAGGTAAACCGAGTAGCACAAGTTCCATATTATCCCAACCATAATGCAATGAGAATCGATGTAACCGATACAGAAAAAGATACTATTTTTACAAATACCTGTGTGCCCGGAACCACCGGAGTCACTGTAATGATTCGTAACAGCTATGGCACATTTGTAAAAGAAGTTAGCCCTGACGAATCTTTGACATTAGAACCAAACCAATCGTATTACGTTTGTTATGTGGATTCTACTCCACAGATTACTCGACAAGACGGCACAGTAGTTGGTACAGAAAGCCCTGAGGAAATGAAAATATTCGAACTTAAGAAAAAAGATAAGGAAGTTATCCCCCCTGATGAACCCGATGAGCCCGATGACCCAGAGGAACCAACTGAGCCGGACAATCCGCCCGATCCGAAGCCTGCGGTTTATACTATCCATGCATCGCCTGTTTATAATAATTAGCAGGTAGTGACAAACTTGTGTTACGAAGCCTACTTACAATAGCTTTTCAAAAAGTGATCACGATAATTAACCACTTATGTTCAATATTTTTACACAATTTTCATAATGAATTGATAGACTCATAATATGTCTAGAGTCAATCCAAGAGAACTCCGTGAGAGAAATATATCTATTTTACACGATCTTTCCGGTAAGAACGATGCTAAAGGCGTCCTTAAAGTTAATCAGTATCAGCTTGAAAAAATATTTCAGCAAATCGAAATTTTAGAATTCGACTCACTTAAGGATATAGTTAGTAAGAAATATGAATTTCCGGTCGTAAGTATGTATTTAACTTTATCCGGTGACAAAACGTTGCGGGAAGATAAAGTCTATTTAAGCATTTATAACTCCTTAATGAAATCAGAATTAAGTAATCAGTCGCTTTTTATGGAAAATTTAAAAAGCGAACAAAAGAAATCCCTAAGAAAGGATTTGAAATTAATTCAGTCGTATTTAATGAATTTGTCCGATATGATTAACGGCGATATGGGTAGCTTGATTTTTTTCAAAAGTGGTGAGCAACTAGCTTGCGTAATAAGTTTAATGAAACCAATATATAGAGCTGATACGCTTGTTATCGATCCCAACCCCTACATTTTCCCGTTACTTGAAATTCTGCAGGAACAGAATCGTTTGTTGATACTTGATATTTCGAAGAATGAAGCAAAGTTTTATAAATACAATTTAGGACGAATTAAAGATTTAGAAGTAAGAATCGATTTTCCTGCTGAGTATCAACAGGTCAATGTGAAAGCAGAACGCTCAGCCGGAAAAGGGCAAGCATATTATAAAACTCAACTCCGAAATTTTTATAAAAGAGTCGAAGATCAGCTACAAAAATATATGAGTGGGAATTACAATAACTTCGTATTACTTGGTGATAATAATGTCACCAGAGTATATAACGAATATATATCTGACGTACTTAGCGGCAAAATGCTTGGAATTATTCCACTTAATCCCGTTAACTCGATTGAGGAAGCTCGTGGAGTGATCGAGGAATATATTTCAAAACTAGAAAAAAAACGTGAAGAAGTAGCAATGTCATCTCTGGAAAAGGCAGCAAATGAGGGTCGTACTGCCGTAGGTCTTGAATCCGTGATTCAAGCTCAAAATCGGTTTCTTGTTAAAGATTTATACGTCGACCCCATAAGTAAATGTGAAGGTTATCGATGTATTGAACACGATTTCTTTGCTATTAAACCGGGTACATGTGAAATATGCGGGACTGATTTAATACAGATTACTAATTTATATGAGGAGCTGATTCAGACTGCATATAAATTTTCTGTAGGTATTAATCTAATAACTCATGTAGATGATGTAATGAAGAAATATGATGGTATTGCGGCTATCATTCTTGATAGTGATTCTCGGTGAATTTTAACTTCGTAAAGAAGATTTTTTAAGGAACTTTGATTTTTCCAGTTCACGACGTAATGTTATCTCAACCATCGCAATATCAATATTGACAGGTTTTTCATCTATTAGTTTTTGTGCACGCCTAATTGCTTCCTCAATTTTCGCTTCAACCAGTTCTGATGCGTGTTCTGCCATTTCGGCGAGGATTTCAATATAATTATTCTGGACTTTTATTATTCCGCCGTCTGCAAAAATGGATGTGATTAATGTTCCGGACTCAACGATTGTTATTTCCCCAAGTGAAAGTGCTGTAATCAATGATACGTGATCAGGCAGAATTGTAAGTTGTCCTTCTGATGAGTTTAGGATCACTTTGTCAACTTTATCGGAATTAAAGACAGTCTTTTCAATCGTAGTAATAGATAGCTTCATTGGATTATTCGTGAGGTGTTCCACCGGTCATGTAAAACTTATCTTCGGAAACATCATCGAGTTCGCCGTCCAGAATTCTTTTGAACGCCTTTACAGTGTCTTCGACTTTAACATACTGTCCCGGGGTTCCGGTAAATTTTTCAGCGACAAACATTGGTTGGCTTAAAAATTTCTGTATCTTTCTAGCTCGGAAAACAGTAAGTTTATCTTCTTCAGAAAGTTCATCAATTCCTAATATTGCGATGATATCTTTAAGTTCCTGATATCTTTGAAGTGTTTGTTGAACTTTTCTGGCAACGTCGTAATGTTCCTGCCCCACAATGTTTGGATCTAAAGCGGACGAACTTGATGACAACGGATCTACCGCAGGATAAATTCCTAATTGTGCGATGTTTCGTGACAAGGTGATACTTGCATCAAGATGTGAAAATGTTGTTACTGCAGAAGGATCAGTATAGTCATCTGCTGGTACAAAGATCGCCTGCAACGATGTAATTGATCCTTTTTTGGTTGATGTGATTCTTTCTTGTAAATCTGCCATCTCTTTTGCCAATGTCGGCTGATAACCGACAGCTGAAGGCATACGTCCGAGTAGTGCTGAAACTTCTGATCCTGCCTGAATAAATCGGAACATATTATCAATAAAAAACAGCACATCTTTTCCTTGATCTCTAAAATGTTCGGCGACTGTTAGTCCGGTTAAGGCGACTCGCAATCTTACTCCGGGAGGTTCATTCATTTGTCCGTATACAAGTGCAGTTGAAGAGATAACACCTGATTCCTGTGTATCAATAAGTAGATCGGTTCCTTCTCGGGTTCTCTCCCCTACTCCTGCGAATACAGATACACCTTGATGGAATTTTGCGATATTTTGGATCAATTCCATAATCACGACTGTCTTACCTACTCCGGCACCTCCGAAAATTCCGATTTTACCGCCCTTAATGAATGGAGCTAGCAAATCAATTACTTTAATTCCGGTCTCAAAAATTTCCGGTTGAGTTGTTTGCTCGGTGAATTCAGGTGCCTTTGAATGAATAGATCTGTATGCTTCGCCTTTTATTTCACCCTTATTGTCGACAGGTTTACCTAACACATTTACGACCCTACCTAAGACTTCATTTCCGACAGGTACAGACACCGGTTCGCCGGTGCTTTGAACTTGAGTACCTCTTCTTAATCCATCCGTTGAACCGAGAGCAATGCATCGTGCAATATTGTTCCCGATGTGTTGTTCAACTTCGAGTATTAAATCAGTTTGTTCGACCTTCAGTGCCGTGTAGATCGATGGGATGTTGTTCTCGAAAATTACATCCACAACATTTCCTAGTATTTGGTTGATGGTTCCTGTAGTGCTCATATTTTTCTTAATTTAAAAAACCAAAACATCCGCGGAAGCAGATATTTGTGCAATTTCCGCAGTGATTTGTGATTGACGACTTATATTATACTCGAGATTTAAATTCTCTTTGATTTCTCCGGCATTATCACTGGCTGTTTTCATTGCCATCATTCTGGCGGAGTATTCTGAGGCTGTGGTTTCAATTTTGCCCAGATACAGAATGTTTTGAAGATATAGATTCATAATCCCGTCAACGAGTGTTTGTAAATTATGACCATATGTAAATGCTTGGTTATGTTGTTTTATTTTAGCTTCTACGGGAAGAATTTTCTTAACAGACGGTTTCTGATTTGTTTGCGTGATTAATTCGGGAAAAGCAATATAGACCTCGCTTGCCTCACCTTTTATATAATGATTTTCGATAAAGCTAATTAATGATCTTACATCGGACGTAGAAGGTTTTTCAGGTATGTCTCTAAAATCAGCTAATAATTCGGCTTCAAGATTTCGTATTTTTGCTGAAAGCCGGTTTCCGATATTGATTGTTAATGTTTTTATGCCTTCAGAGTTTTTCTTTTCAATGAAATCATGAATTGCTCTAAATAAATTCCCCGGCAACGCTCCGGCTAAACCACGTTGTGGTGAGTAAGTAAAAAGAAGTATCGTCTTTGATTTCTGCTTCTTATTGAAGAATATATTTTCTTGTACGTCGTTTTTGGGAATACTTCCTAGAATCTCCTCTATTTTATTTTGAAATTCTTTAACTCTTCCTGTTTCTTCCTGAAATTTTTTCATGCGTGATGAAGAAATTATATACATAGCCTTAGTAACTTTGATTACACTTTCAATTGATTTAATTCGTCTTTTAATATCCTTCAGTGGCATAGTATTTAGCTATCCTTATTATCAAATGAATAAATACTGAAAAATTCTTTAACTTTATCTGTAATGTTACTTACATCGTTATGCGTGGACATAAATGAAGTCATTTCATCTCTTACCTCTTCTATCTTAGTTAACAGAATTGTGTCTAAATATCCTTCATTAAGTGCAGTTAAAAGAGCGATTTGTGTACTTACCGGATAGGGATTGTATTGTTTCTGTCTGAGCAGCTCGATAATTCTTTTTCCTCTTTCAAGCTTTTGTTTGGTGTCGGGATCAAGGTCGCTTCCCCCAAACTGTGCAAATACTTCAAGTTCTTTAAAAGTTGCAATTTCGAGCCTAAGTTTACCTGATGCCTTTTTCATTTCTTTAATTTGTGCTTCTCCTCCGACTCTTGAAACAGAATTTCTTACGTCTACTGCAGGTCGAATATTTGAGTTGAAAATATCGGTATCAACATAAATTTGTCCATCCGTGATTGAAATAATGTTGGTTGGGATGTAGGCACTCACATCGCCAAATTGTGTTTCTACAATTGGTAGTGAAGTTATTGATCCCCCACCATTGTCATCGTTTAGTCGGCAAGATCTTTCGAGTAATCGTGAATGTAGATAAAAAATATCTCCCGGGTAGGCTTCCCTACCTGCTGGCCTTCTTAAAACCAAAGAAAGTTGTCTGTATGCCCACGCATGTTTAGTTAGATCATCGTAGACAATAAGAACATCTTTTCCCTGCTCGAGGAAATATTCACCAATTGCAGTAGCAGTATACGGTGCAAGATATTGCTCGGCGACCGAACTTGATGCCGATGCATTCACGATGATCGTGTATTTTGAAGCCTCGTGTTTGTTAAGAATTTCTGTTAATGCTGCAATTCGGGAATTTTTTTGTCCGATTGAGCAGTAAATACAGACGACCGGTTTGTCGGCATTTCTCTGGTTAATAATAGTATCAACTGCTATCGCTGTTTTTCCTGTTCCTCTGTCGCCGATTATTAGCTGTCTCTGGCCTCTTCCAATAGGAGTAGCGGCATCAATTGCCAGTATTCCCGTTTGAAGCGGAACTTTTACCGGTTGTCGTTCGATAACTCCTGCTGCAATTTTTTCGAGTAACATCAGTTTTGAATCTTCGTGTGAAAGTGGAGTTCCATCGATTGGTTTTCCGGAACCGTCGACAACTCTACCTAACATTTTGGATGAAGCTTCAACCGCTAGAATTTCACCGGTAGTCTCAAATACATCATCTTCAGTGATTTCTTCGTAATTGCCGATAACGGCTGCCCCAACTTTATCTTCCTGTAAGTTAAGAGTAACTGCCGATATGTTTTTGGCCTCACAGTAGACTCTTTCCATCATCATTACATTGCTAAGACCGTCAAGAATAATGACGCCGTCTTTCACTTCGAGTACTCTGCCCTGATTCTTAATAACCGGTGCATTCTTGAGATTCTCTAGTTTTAGTTTTAAATTTTTAATTGATAAGTCGGAATTATTTGTCATTAATAATATTTTTAACTACATGAAATCTTGATTTGAGTGAGTTATCGATTTTCATATCTTTGTAAATTATTTCAAACCCACCCATTAGGTTTTGATCTTCCTCATACTTTATTTCGCCTGCATCCGGAAATTTATTTTGTATAAAATCTTCAATCTTACGTTTATCGGTATCAGGAAGCTTGCCGAAATATCGAACCTTAACCTTTTGGCTTTGATCAAATTTTAAAAGCTCTTTGCTTAGTTCTTTTAATAGAACATTACTTTTGGAATCTTTAACGATTTGTATAATTTCTTTAATTATTAAATCCCGATGAGCTTTATCCATCTATTTCTAATACTTTTATTGAACTTTTCATGATTCTATCTCTTTGATCAGGAGTAAGATCAGACGCAATAATTTCTTCCGAAATTTCGACAGCCATAGATCTTACTTTTTCTTCTATCTGCTTATTAGCTTGTTTTAGATATTCCTGAGCTTGTAACTTGGCGTTATCAATTATCTGGTCAGCTTTCTTTCGTGCTTCGTATTCGATTTTAGCTGCTAATTCCGCTGATTCACTTTTAGCATTTGAAAGACTTTCTTTGGCTTGTTCTTTTGCCTGTCTAAGAACCACTGCTTTTTCGAGGTCGATCTTTTCCAATTTTTCGTTTAACTCTTTTTCCTTTTGCGTTATTTCTTCAACCTTCTTAACTCTCTTTTCGAGAAGACCTATTAAAGGTTTATATAAAAACTTATTTAAAAGAAACAACAAAACAAGGAAGTTAAATACTTGGAATATTACTGCTTGTATGTCGATAATTCCTATCTCTGCCATTATTTTTCCAAAAAATTAATTACTTTATCTTTACGCAAACAGAACGATTAAAGCTATAACAAATGCGTAAATGGCTACTGCTTCCGCAAAAGCAATTGCAAGCATCATGTTTGTTCTGATTTTGTCTGTAGCCTCCGGATTTCGTCCGATTGCTTCCAGTGCGCCTTTACCGATGAAACCAATTCCGATTCCCGGTCCTATCGCTCCTAAACCGATTGCTAAAGCTGCTGCTATATCTACAAATTCCATGAAAACTTATACACCTCCTTAAATTAATGGCTCTTTTCGACCGCCATTTGAAAAAACACTAAAGTCAGCATCGCAAAGACAGCTGCTTGAATAAATCCCACGAATATTTCTAAACCGATAAACGGAACCGGAAGCAAAACCGGTATCATATAGAACATAACCGCTAACAGAATTTCACCTGCAAATATGTTCCCAAATAAACGAAATGAAAACGATATGATCTTTACGAATTCACCGATTAATTCGAGTATTCCGACGAAAAAATCAATTGGAGAATGAAAGTTGAAATACTTTCCTAAATGTAGCTTAACACCTAGGTATTTAAATCCCCAGTATTGAGTGGCGATGACCGATATTAATGCTAAGGCAATTGTTGTATTTAGATCAGCTGTTCCCGGACGAATAAGCGGAATCAGACTTTGTGAGTGATCGGTTCCCGTTTTAATTAGACCTATAGCTGCAACCGGCAGAAGTCCAACCCAATTAGATATTAATATGAAGATGAAAAACGTCGCAATAAAGGGGAAGAATTGCCTGACACGCTCAGGTGCTACACTACGCACCAAATCATAAAGAAACTCAAATAGACTTTCTACAAGAGCTTGCGATTTGTTCGGGATAAAGCTCATTTTCATTCTGAATTGTGCAGTAATCAGGAGCAATATCCCAATTACAATGAAGGTTGTAATAATCGCATTGGTGACAATAAATTGCCCAACTGCAAAAATTTGTTCCGGTGTAATTGATACGTGTATGCTTTCAGCCATGAAATAATCTTGTTTTTTTTAAACACACTGGCACTATTTCGTGCCAATGGCAAAGTCTATCAGATTTTATGGGACTTGTCCTAAGATATTTTCTTTTAAACTGATACCATAAAATTATAACGTATTTTGCCTCGAGTTACTCCACGTTAGTCTGATATTTTCCTTAGATTGGGGCTACACAATTACTATGGGTTGAGGTAATATAGTTCGAATATGGCAGATAGTATCGATCCGTCTATTCCTGACTTTCCCGAACAGGGTGTCCCCTTACAGGAATTTTCAACCACATTACTTGACCAAATCCCGATAGTTGAAATCTCAGTTGATGATACTAATCAACTAAATGAGTTATGGGGAGAGTCTTTTGATCCTGTGCTTTGGGCATTTATTAATAATCCTGAAACAGTATGTCCGCATGCTTATTACCGTCATCCTGTTGATTCCGTTAGGGCTGCTACGGTTATTTTAGAGCAATCAAGAAGGACAAATCTGGATTTATTGAATCGCGATCAGGTTAGTATTACTGTTACGGGTAATAATTGGGTTAGCCTTTGTATGAGATTCCGTGAATTTACCAGAAATGAAGATATGAAGCCAAGGCCATTGAGTTTCATGAGGTATCTAAGAGACTATTACTCCGGTTCAGGATTGGTTGATGTTGGCTTACTGAAAAAAAACAATCTAGTCGATTTAATGCTAGGTGGCGCGTTTGCCGGTAAAAACATTGAGGATACTATATACACACCTGACCAAAGCCAGGTCTCGTTCACTAAATTATTAAAGCGGTTTTCAAATTCCAGTTCCGGATTTGGAGTAATCTCAGATGCGTATAGCGAGATATTATCGTTACTTTCACCACGGCTTCAAGTTGACAGGTACCATGATTTCGACCCTCATAATTACTATGCAGCTTTAGTATGCCTAGAAGAAAGTGGAATCATTGGTAGGAATTTTAAGGAGCGTTACTATCAGGGCAAGGTAATTTCTTCGCCCGTGTGTGTCTGGGATAGCGCTAGGCGGAACCGAATTAAACCGGCTAACGTTATTCGTTCTATACCCCGTAGAATGCGGATTCTAGCCGAAAGTGATAGATCAGCTAAGTTTGTAAACAGATTGGTTACGCTATTTGAAGAAAAGACTTTTATTTTGAACGCGTACGATAGGCCGACCCCGCGTACATTTGGTAGTTCGATTTAACGAAATCTACTCGTTTAGTAGTTTTTCGATCTCCTGGTGTACGGCTGAATAGGAGCCACCCTTTCCCGTTAAAACCCAAGCCCCGCCATATGGGGCATTACTGCTCGGTACTTCTAAGAAATTAGTTGTATTGAGAGATAAATTTTGAATATTAAACTTATTATAATTTTTAAGAAGTTCGTATAAGACTTTTGTGTCTTGGAGTGAAACATCCGTATACATTTTTTTTGTAGCGATGTTATAAAGAGTTTCAGCTGTTTTCGGTTTAAATAAATTTGATGGTTTAAAGTAATCATCAAGTATCGCACTCATCACCAATTGCTGACGTACGCCTCTTGCGTAGTCGCTTCCCTCTCCGTTATTGCCTTTCCTCGATCTGACATACATCAGGGCTCTTTCACCATCCATAACTTGTTCTCCTTGTTCAAATACAATTTTCATGAGTTTTTCGGAACCCTCTCTATCGTTTGGGTATTGTTCATCTGTGAATGCTCGAGGCACATCAATTGTTAGCCCACCTACTCCATCGATTGCCCACACAAATGCATCAAAATCAATTCTTATGATCCGATCGGGGCGTTGCCCTGTAACTTCTTGTACTTTATCTTTTACAGAATCCGGTCCCTGAAGGTTATAAACGGCGTTTATTTTGTAGTTTCCTGCCCAGACATCTCTGGGAATATGTGTAACCACAGCTCTGTCCCTCTTCGGATTAATGGTAATTAGCTGTAAAACATCTGTGCGCCAGTTGTTTTGGTCACCATGCCTTCTGTCAATTCCTAGAATCAATATATTGAAATTAGAGCTTGTATCTGAAGGATCTTTCGCCGCCTTTTTATGTAGGAGAGCTAGTTTTTCGGCTTCTTTATCTGATAATGCAATCGGTTCGGAAAAATCACCTTCGTCGGTATCTTGAATGCCTTCGATATCAGGACCATTATCTTTTGAATCGGTAGTAGAGGGAGTTGCAAAGGTTTGCTTTGTGTTACCGTAATTAGTCCAAAAATAAAATCCGGCAAAGCCTAGACCTAAAATTAGTAACCAGATTGTAGCAGCTTTCACATAAAAGCTTATTGAGGCAGGAAGCATATATTAGTTTTATTCTACTGTTTAGCGGTTAGCTTTGCAAAGCATTATATAGTGTATGTTTTAGGCTTACCTAGCCGGTTGCAAAATTCCGACGGTATTTCCTTCCGTATCAATTATTGATACGTACTTGCCTATTCCGGGAATATCCATAACTTCATCAAGAATTTGTCCTCCATTTGCTTTGACCTCTTTTATCTTAGCTGCTATATCATCTACTCCAATAACCACGTGTGTATTTTGCCCGACTTTTTGGTCTGGTGTGGGTGAGTAAAATCCGCCATTAATTGTGCCGGGTGTTGTTGACATTCCGTTTACGCTATCTGCGGTTTCGGCTAACAAGTAATTCCCCATTTCTTCCCCTAGTTGATTCATATTCCAACCGAATGTTTTACTATAAAAATCAGAGGCACGTTTATTGTCTTTTGCAAGCATTTCAAAGTGAACTACCGGGCATTTTTTCATGGAATCTCCTCGTAAAAAATTTATTAACTAAAAGGATTCTAGGGGATTAAAAAGTAAATTTCAAATTTTTATTTTCGGGGTTTTTAATTGGTCCAAGGGGGAGGATTCGAACCTCCGTAGGGCGAGGCCCGTCAGATTTACAGTCTGATGCAATTGTCCACTCTGCCACCCTTGGAAACTTTGAACATTATATCGTAAAAAGCTTTTCAGGTGTATAGAATGGGCTAAGATTACTTTAATAGAGAGTTCGGATATTCCGTTATCACCAGTGGGGAAAGCCTGTTATTTCAACGAAATTTTTTATTCGTAAGACATTGAGATATGGTAGAATATCTCTCATGAGGAAAGTTATTAACAGGGCCGGTGACTCCATCGGATCTGTTAAAATCACCCCCGATAAACTCAATACCAAGAAATTAACCCCAAAAGAACGATTGCTGTATGTTATAGCAGTTTTTTCAGGTCTGGGTCTATTTGCAACAATACTAGGATGCTTAAGCTTAATATTTGTATTTACGGCATTTTCAAGTACATTACCCTCTCCTACTCAGCTTACAAATAGAACTATTGATCAATCCACAAAAATATTTGATAGAAACGGAGAGCTACTTTATTCAGTATTTAGCGATAAGGATAGGACTCTTATAGAGTTAAGTGACGTATCTCCACATTTGTTGGATGCCACCTTAGCAATAGAAGACTCAGATTTTTATGCACACCAGGGTTTAGACTTTTTAGGGATTTTACGCAGTGTGTATATTAATATTTCCGGTCAGGGAAAACAAGGAGGGTCAACATTAACACAGCAGGTGGCTAAAAATGCTCTTTTGACTGCAGACAGAACTTTTACCCGTAAAGCTAAAGATATCGTATTAGCTTTACAGATCGAAAATAGTTATAGCAAAGACGATATTTTGCAGATGTACTTAAATGAGGTTCCATATGGTGGAACAACCTGGGGCGCGGAAGCAGCTGCTAAAACCTATTTTGGTAAAAGTGCGAGAGATCTAACCTTGGCAGAAGCAGCCCTGATAGCAGGCTTGCCACAACGACCTACCTATTATTCTCCGTTTAGAGATCCTGAGGCAGCAAAGAATCGACAGCTTCGGGTACTTAAATTGATGTATGAACGTGGTTGGATTGATAAGAACGGACAGAAAAAGACCATTACCGAAGAAGAATATGAATGGGCAGTTGAAGAACCTCTGAAGTTTGCACAGAATATCGGAGTTTTGAACGCACCTCATTTTGTAATGTATGTTCTCGATATTTTGACGGAAAGATACGGTGAAGATCTGGTACAGAGTGGCGGTTTGCAGGTAAAGACAACTTTAGATCTAAGTTTACAGAGAGAGTATCAGAAAATTGTAAACGAAGAAGTTGAAAAGGCAAAAAGCTTAGATGTAGGAAATGCAGGGCTTGTTGCGATTGACCCTCAGACTAGAGAGGTTTTATCGATGGTCGGATCTATCGACTACTATTCAAAAGAAATTGACGGTCAGTTCAATGTTACTTTGGGGTCCAGACAACCCGGTTCCACACTAAAACCGATAATTTACCTATCTGCATTAAACCAAGGCTATACAGCCTCAACTGTTTTATATGATGTATTTACTTCATTTAAACGAGACCAGTATTCTTCTCCATATGAGCCCAAGAACTATGGAGGTTGGGGTTTCCGAGGTCCAATGCAACTAAGATATGCATTGGCTAATTCGGTAAACACCACAGCTGTGAAAACACTCGATTTGGTTGGTATAGAAAATATGGTGCGAACCGCGAACAGTCTGGGTTTGAATTTCAAATATGACCCATCAAAGCACTGGCTAGCGATTTCACTTGGGGGTGGTGAAGTTCGTCTGCTTGATTTAACTAACACCTTCGCATCATTAGGTTCAGGGGGAAAATACAAGGCAGTTAACCCAATTCTTGAGGTTCGTGATTACAAGGGAAATGTTTTGGAACGGGAAATCAATGCAGGCGGATCCCAAGTAGTAGATGAAAGAAACGTTTGGATAATAAGCGATATTTTATCGGATAATGCAGCACGCACACCGGCTTTTGGAGGAAATTCCCAGTTGAACATAAGAGGACATAAAGTTGCAGTTAAAACCGGAACTTCAAATGATTTGAAAGATAACTGGACAGTGGGATATACACGAGATATCACTATCGGCGTTTGGGTCGGAAATAATGACGGAACCCAAATGAATAACCGCTTGGCATCAGGTTTAACGGGTGCAGCACCTATTTGGAATAGAGCTATGATGCATTTTCTTGCAGATAACCCACATCCCGAATTTCCAAAACCTGAAGGCCTCGTTGATGCTTGGGTTGGAACTCTTTCCGGAATGCAGCCTTATGAAGACAAGGAAGACAGACGAATAGAATATTTTGTAAAAGGCACAGAACCAAAAACCAAATCCGATATGTTTCAACGAGTAAAAATCTGCAGAAAAGGGGATGTTAAAGATGAAACATATACTGTCTATAAGGCTGAGAAACCTGAATGGCAAAGCTATGTAGAGTCATGGGTTAGAGGAAAATACAAGGATGATGAAAAAGAGATGTATTTACACCTTGATCCCAAGTATGAAGAGGAAAAAGATAAGGATAAATTCGATATAGACAATTGCGACGATGACGATGATGATTAAGCTGCTTTAGCTACTATGGTAATTTCCCCCTCCTTTTCGTTAAACAATGCCACTTATTATTAGGTTCGTGGCTTAACGCCTAGTTTGGCGACTGCTTTTATAATTTTGTCTCGTGAGTTTTGAATAAATTCTCTTGTAAGTTGATTATTGGAATTTTCAAATTTAATGCTGATTGTAATGGAGAACTCTTGATCTCTCATTGTTTCATCCTTAAATACGTCGACTGTTTTGACCTCTGTAATTTGCGGGTCGATTTCATATATTACTTTTGCAATTTCTCCGGTGTTTAAATGCACCGGCACGACAAGAGAGATTTCCTCAATGATCCTCTGCCAAAACCCACTTTTTACATGGGTGACGGGAACATTACGGATGTTAATGTGTTTAGAAATAGTTTCGATCAATAAGTCAAAACCGTTGCTTCTAAGTGTTGCAACATGCTTGTTTTCATAGAAATATTCAAGATATTGTTCTTTATCAATCCAAGTTAACTGGTTATTATCAAATCCAAGTCTTGATAGAACTGTTAGAAAATCGGGTTTTACTCTAAGTATGAAATCGCAACCTGAATAAAGAGTAGTAATAAGCTTTTCTTCTTGGTACTCGCCTTGCCTTATTTTTGTATAGATTTTTCCGGTTTCGAAAAGTGCTATGGTTTCCTTTCCAATTTTTTCGTATGTGTCGGCGACTGATTGTAATGTTTCAGTGATTGTTAATCTAAGGGCATCTGCATCTTTGTTTAACGGATTTTCGAGAACAATCTGTTCATTCGACTTGCCGCTTGATTTGACTAACGGGCTTGTTATATGTTCATCTAATCCTAGATTTACAAGTAAATCACGTATCTTTTCTTCTAATTGTATGGGAACCGGAGTTGTGTAGTCCGGAGGAGTTTGTGTGATAGGTTGCAAAGGAATTTTGTCATATCCCCAGAGCCTAAGAATTTCTTCCAAAACATCCGCCTGAATTTGCACATCTGTTCTCCATTCAGGAACTTTGATAATCAAGATATGCTGATTTAGCCCGATAGCTTCCTTTTGTTCCAGGATTTCAAATCCTAGTCTGTTAAGCAAACTGATTACTTCTTCAGTCTCAATTTCAATTCCACCAATTCTCGGGATTTCGAGCAAGTTAAACTCGACTGTTTGCTGGGAAACTTTTTGTGGGTAGTAATCTTCGATTTTTACGATTTCTCCTCCTGCTAAATCCAGAATTAAGAACAGTGCCCGGCGTATTGCCGTAGCCACCATTTCAGGATTTAGATATTTTTCGTGCCGAGTAGAAGCATCTGTTCGTAATGCGTGTCTCAGTGCTGTTCTTCTAATGCTTGCTTGGTTGTAACAGGCTGCTTCCAATATTATGGAATGAGTTTCTGCATCAATATCTGAGTTTGCACCACCTATTATGCCGGCAATTCCAACCGGTTTATCTCCACTGGAAATAATAAGATCCTTGCTTGATAGTTTAAGTTCAGTTCCCTGCCAAGTAGTCATGCTTTCCCCGGATTTTGCTTTACGGATATTTAGCAACGTATTTGTTTCTGTGTCTTTATCCAATTTATCTCTATCAAAAGCATGTAGTGGTATACCATATTCGATCATTACGTAGTTTGTTATATCTACAATATTATTGATAGATGGGATACCATAGGCCTCAAGGTTATTCTTTATCCAGTCCGGTGATTCTTTTAACCTTTGTATTGCGAATTTCAACCGAACAGGAGGAATCGTGATTTACTAAGGTCGTTTGCAGTAACAGCGGACGGGTTAGTGTCTGTGTTGCTTACTCGACGTTAAAGTCATGGAGTTCTTTAGGGTATTCGACTTCTTTGTTCAAATACGCTGCATATTCTTGTGCCACTCCAATAATTGAAAGACAATCCGGTCTATTTTGCCTTACTTCTATGTCTAGGACAGGCTGGCCATTAATGTCTTCGATTGGACCGTCTTGCATAAATTCCAGAGATGTAAGAATGTTCCCTACTTCCTTGGGTTCATGCTGAAGTGGTATGTATTTTTCAAGCCATTTTAACGGTATTTTCATAGGTTAAGCTTCCATCATATAAAACTCTAAGATCTTTGATTCCGAATTTAGCCATAGCTATACGGTCAAGTCCCCATCCGAAGGCAAATCCGGAGTAAATGCTACTGTCGATTCCGGATTTTTCTAATGTGTGCGGGTGAATTATTCCTCCTCCTGCAATCTCAATCCATCCACGTTTTTTGCATACCTCACAGCCCTCGCCACTGCAGTTCCAACATAGGATGTCCGGACTGATTCCCGGTTCTACTTCCGGGTAGTATTTTGCTCTAAATCTGATTGTAGTTTCATCTCCCAGAATATGTTTAAGAGATTTAGTAAATATCCACTTCAAGTTACCGATGGTCACATTGCGATCGACGTATACTCCTTGAAACTGATGGAAAAAAGATGAGTTGTTTCTGTTGTTGGTTTCATTTCTATATGCACGGTCTCCTACGACAAATCTGATCGGAGGCTCGTTTTCGGAAAGAACCCTGGCTTCGATACTAGAGGTTTGTGTTCTCAAAAGAAAATCAGGTTCAAGAATATAAAGAGTATCCTGAAGTTCCCTTGCAGGGTGATCCTTAGGTACTCCGAGTAACTCAAAATTATAGAAATCGGTTTCTATCTCCGGACCATCAAAAACCGAAAAGCCATAGTAATGAAAAAACTGATATAAATCCCGTTTTACGATGGTTAATGGGTGAAGGTGACCTGTTCTCGAGGCACCTGCCGGCATAGTGAGATCCACACCTCTTGACTCTTGGTTCTTTTCTTTAGTCTTTAATGTTTCGATATCAGATTCTAGTTTTGATTTGAGTTGATTGATCTGTTTAAGATGCGGGATTTTTTCTTCTTGAGGGAGAGCATTAGCTTCTTGAAAAAGGTTGTTTACAAGTCCTTTCTTCCCTAGGTATTTAATATATACCGAGTCGTAGTCGGAGGATTTCAAATCGTTGTAATAAGACGATTTTATATCCTTTATCGCCTTTTCGATATTAGATGCCATTAAGTTTTATCCTGTAAAATTATTCAAAAAGATCTACAACGATCTTTTGAGGCTTTATGCAAATTTCTTTACCTTCTCTACTATCTTATTGAAGGTTTCCGGATATCTCAATGCGATTTCTGATAGCACTTTTCTGTCGATTTCAATATTACTTTTAGTTAGGTTGCTGACAAACGTGGAATAGTTCTGTCCGCCTTCTCTTAGGGCTGCGTTCAATCTTATTATCCATAGACTCTTCATGTCTCTCTTTTTCAGTTTCCTACCTCTGAATGCATGCTCACCTGCTCTTAAGAAAGCTTCATTAGCCCTCCTAAAAAGTTTACTTCTAGTTAAGTAATAACCTTTGGTTTGTTTTAATATTTTCTTGTGTCTACGTCGTCTGACAACGCCTGTTTTAGCTCTTGGCAAATTTGCCCGTAAAGTTACCCAGCTATTTTAAACGAATTAAAATGCTGAAAAGCTTTACGCCTTTAAGTTTAATTAGATACGACCATTTCCTTTAGTTTCTTTGCGATTTTACCGGTCACACTTGCAACTCTTTTCTTCCTGGTTTTCGTGTTCGCAGAATCAATCCTGTTTCTATGGGATGTTCTACTATGTTTTCTCTTTACCTTACCGGTTTTTGTAAATTTGTATCTTTTTAATACAATTCTTCTTGTTTTTGCTTTAGGCATAAAAATTCCTTAATAAATCGTGATCTATTTCTTCTTTGCAGTTAAAGTTATACTCATCATATACCCCACGAGTCTTGCAGGGTGTTCGACTTTTCCGACCTCGCTTAATTCTGATTCCACAATCTTAAGCTTGGTTATTCCAATCTCAGGGAATACTACTTCTCGCCCTTTAAATACTACGGTGTATTTTACCATATCTCCGTTTTCAAGAAACTCCCTTCCGCGATCAATTCTTACCTTGAGGTCCCCTTCTCCAATATTGGGACCGAACTTGAACTCCTTAAGGTCGGATTTCTTGGGTTTTGCCTTTTTCAGTTTAGCCTTCTGATCGTAAATATACTTATTAAAATCAGCGATTCTGCAGACTGGAGTTCCTCCTCCTGCTGATACTTCTATTAGGTCTAAATCTACGTTTGAGGCTCTATTTAAAGCGTCTTGCAATGAAACTACTCCTACATTCTCCCCTGATTCATCAATTAGCCTGACTTGAGAGGCCTTAATCTGGTGGTTAATATTATTTCTTGGTTTTATATCTATATCTTTCCGATATTTGAGACTTTCAAATTGAAAACCTTAAATATTCGGTAATAATCACAAATTTAACGACTTGGATATTATAATTTCTTTAACATGCTTAGTAAAGGTTTGCATGTCGGCTAGGTTTTGTTGTTCTCCTAAGCGGTTCCTGATCGATACGGTGTTCGATTGTGCTTCTTTGTCACCTAAAATCATCATGTACGGAACTTTCTCTTCTTGTGCTTTTCGTATCTTATTTCCGACTGTTTCACTTTTATCGTCTAGCTCAAACCTGATACCCATCTTATCAAGTTCTGATGAAATTTTCTTGGCATAATCCATAAATTTATCAGAAACCGGGATTACTTTTACTTGAACGGGTGATAACCATACAGGAAAAGCCCCGGCAAAGTGCTCGATCAAAAATCCGATGAATCTTTCATGTGAACCTAATGGTGCCCTATGTATAACAGCACATAGTTCTTTCTTGCCATCCTGATTTGTATACTCAAGGTTAAATCTAGTGGGCATATACATATCCAACTGGTTTGTAGATATGGAAAATTCCCTACCGATAGAGGAGATAATATTTATGTCGATTTTAGGTCCATAAAAGGCAGCTCCGCCGATATCATCAACAGAGGTAATACCGGATTTTTCTATGGCCGATCGCATTAGATTTTCTGCTTTTTCCCAAAGTTTTTTGTCACCATGATATTTATCTTGTTTAGCCGGGTCCGGGAGTCCCATTACAATGTGATAGTCCTTATTGCGAACCAATCCTAGTGTATTGTAGTAGTACTCGTGAAGTTTCAGAACATCAAGAAATTCCTTTTCAGCTTGGTCTATAGTGCAGTAAATATGTGCATCATTCTGGCAAATTGACCTGGCCCTCATAAGTCCGAATAGCGTGCCTGATTGTTCAAATCTATAAACGGTTCCATATTCCGCATATCTCAAAGGCAAGTCTTTATATGACTTAGGTGACGATTTGAAAATCATATGGTGATGTGGACAGTTCATCCCCTTAAGGTAATAATCTTCGCCATCTATATCCATAGGGCTATACATATCATCTTTATAGTAAGGCAAGTGACCCGATATCTCGAAAAGCGTGTGTTTGGCTAAATGAGGGGTCGCAACCCTTGCATATCCCCACTGTTTTTCGGTTTCTTTTGCCCAATTTTCAAGCTCATCTCGGATGGCTGTTCCTTTGGGTTTCCATAAAACTAATCCGGGGCCGACTTCTTCTGCGAAGGTGAACAGGTCGAGTTTTTCCCCGAGTCTTCTGTGGTCGCGTTTTTTTGCTTCTTCGAGCATCTCCAGGTAATGGTCTAGTTTTTCATGAGAATCGAATGCAGTACCGTATATTCGGGTTAGCATTTTATTCTTTTCGTTGCCTCTCCAATAAGCACCCGCAATGCTGAGTAGTTTGACTGCCTTAATTTCTGAAGTGTCTTCTACATGTGGTCCTTTACACAGATCTACAAACGAGTCGGGATGACCCGGTTCGCCCATCCAATAGATTGTGGGTTTCTCATCTCGAAGTACGATTTCATTGATCCACTCTTGCTTATAGGGGTTATCAGAAAAAAGTTTGCGAGCTTCTTCCTCATTAATGCTTTTGAGGCTAAATGGCAGCTTTCTACGAATTATTTCCTCCATTTTTTCTTCGATTTTGGGAAAATCGGTTTCGGAAACTTCACCACTTAACAATTCAAAGTCAAAGTAAAAACCATCTTCTGTGGCTGGGCCCATTGCCATGTGAAACTTATATCCCAGCTCTCTCATGGCCATCATAAGCACATGCTCCGCAGAATGTCGTATATTATGAAGTTGTTCTGAATTAGGGTTGTCCATATTTAATTATTTTCCGTAAAAATTTAAATAAAAGTTTAAATGCAAAGGCATTCGTTGGGAGAAAATCATATGACCCCCTGCGGGGTTGTTGTAGTACATACAAGAGTGAAAAAGTTTGCAACCATGAACATATTATAAGCCGATCGATTGAATTTGAGAAGTTTTCACCTGAGATTCTGGATTATAACCAAATTATAAACATTAGCCAGGTGAAAAGAGCTATGGCAAGTATTGCTTTTAATATTATTCCTGAAATATAGCCGATTACAGTTCCGATAGAGACCTTAACCGATTTTTGAAGGTCTTTTGAAGCGATAAATTCTGCAATAAATGCTCCGACAAATGGTCCAAGAATAATGCCAATGGGAAAGAAGAAGATTGTTCCTATAATACTACCCAAAAAGACACCCAGTAGACCATATTTTGATGATCCAAACTTACCTGCACCTAAGAATACTGCAATATTATCAGCAAACGACGCAAGAATTGTGATAATTACAAACAATACATAAATATTGGTAGAAGGCTCTGTGAAGTTATTTTGAAAGCCGTAGATTAATAATGCGAGTAAGACAATAAAAGGCCCGGGTAAACCGAGAAAGGTAATGAACACTCCTATTGCACCGACTAACGTTATCAGAAATAGTGTTGCTGGATCCATAGTCTGATTTTAGCACTTTTGATGTGTGGGTTAGTAATTCGGTATAATGAATCTCGTGAGAGAACTTGAGCGTGCCTTTTTTCAGCATTATATTATTGAGCTTTTCGGAGTGCCGATGGAGGCTTGTGTGTCTATTGAGAGTTTAGATGATCGGGCGAAAAGAGCTTTAGACGAACTAAAACTGAAAATTGTTAGCAACTCTTTCTATAAATTTGATCCTGTGGGAATAACAATTACTTATGTTTTGGCTACTTCACATTGTTCTATTCATACTTGGCCGGAGATAAATTATATACATGTTGATTTGCTTACCTGTACGGATACTATCGATAAAATTCAAGTGAAAAAAGCAATGGAAAAAAATTTTCAGCCCAATAAAATTCGTGTTTACAGCCTTAACTATTAGGTTTTTTTAATACCCTTTTGCCCTGTATATATATTATCTTTGTAATTACCCTTTATCATAGCTCTTGTTGTTGGTGTTAACTCACAAATTATTAAATCTGAAGAGTTCCCTATACTGTCTGCTCCGACATATTTATTGAAGTTAGGTAATAGGTATGCAATTTTAAGCCCGGATTTTATGATGGCACGGTAAATCGGAATATATTTTTCTTTGGCCAAATCGCTATTTCCATAGCAAATGTATATTCGTGCTGACTTATTTTGGATATCTAAGGCTTGTACCGCTCGAGAAAGAAATAACTCAAAACCTTCGGTTGTATAAGGTGGGTCAGTAAAAACTACATCATATGAGTTTCTTAAGTGATTCGGTAACGCAATTTTTGCATCATACTCTTCGGTTTTCACTTGTTTAGAAGTAGTCTTCAGAGTTTGGAGAATTCGTTTATCGATATCGACTACTTTTATCAGTTCAGGGGTGCCTGTTTGTTGAATTGCCTGAGACGTAAAGTCATCATCTCCGATAAAGAGTATTCGTTTGAAGTCTATGTCTAATAGATGTGACATTAATAGTGCTCTGCGTGAAAGTGTCTCAGTTGTAGCTAAAAATTGGTCATAATCTCTTTCGGGTGGAAGCCTTTTAGAGCCGATTTTTGTTATTTGGTCATTTATTTCTGCTTGGTGAGAGGAAATGCATTCGTAGTATTTCTCCTCAATAATATAGTCCTGATTGTTAATGTGCGAAATTTCCAGTTTGGCTTTATCTGAAAGCTGAACATATTGGTTATCATGTTTGAAATACGAGTAAAACTCTTTCTCAATCAGTACAATTGACCTGCGTGAAAGACCTGTTAGTGTGGTCAGATCTGAGTTTGTCAGATTGTCTATTTTACTTACTAAGTAAAAGAAATCTAGGATTTTTTTAATATGTATCCCCGTTTGGTACGAGAACTTTAGAAATATTTTATATACGTTTTCGTTCATAAATATGGTTTTAAGTTTATCTTAATTGTTTTGGTGGGTAGTGCAGGGTTCGAACCTGCGACCTCTGCGATGTGAACGCAACGCTCTAACCAGCTGAGCTAACCACCCATGCTATTGGTATTATATATTGAAAATTGCTTGAAATCACGCTTAAAGGATTTGGCCTATAAGTTAATGGTATGTAGATATTTTCCGTCTTCGCCGATGACGAGTCTGTCGTAAATAAGCTCGACAGGCAGTATACTTTGAAATCTGTTATACGCATCGCCGGATAGCTCAATTTTGCAGTTATTTATTAAATTGATGTGATCTGCGATGCATTTAGTATCGTCTACAACAGATTCGTGTTTAGACTTTCTTAAGGCTGCTATACGCGTTCGGTATTCTTTTGTAAGGTCGATTTCATATGCTTGAAGAATTTTTTCAAATTTTTGACTGTGGTTTAGTAGTTCCTGGCTAAAAAGTGTTATTGCTATCCAGGAAATATTTTCGTTTTCCGGCTCATTCACTAAATTAAATTGACTAGTTTTGATTACACCTGTGTTCTCAGAAACCTTTGTAATTTCGGAATAAACTTCAGTCATGGTCTCATCAGATTGATCATATTCAATGCGGTTTAGCGTGGTATGCGGTTCCCAATCGATTTCCGGGGCGTTTAAATTGTAGCCTTTATCGTAAAGCTCCAACCTCAAATCTTGTATTCTGTCAGAAATATCTTTTTGCAATAGTGCTGCAATAATCATATTAGATAGTGTACCTAGTTACTTCTACATTTTCTCTGGTTTCTTTAATATAACCGGTAGATTTAAGAACCTCAAAAATTAAAAATCCCATCGGCCAAATCGCTATTTTGGCAAGTTTAAAAACAGAAAACAAGGTGAAGAAAATCGCAACCGAAATAATATTGATAATCATTGTGGTGTATGGTTCCAGTTCTCGTGCAAATGAACTTTTCAGGTTCTCTGTCATTTGTTGTGTGAAAGGTGTTGGTGTACTCGTTGGTTGAGTCGTTGTTTGTTCGGATTCCTGTTCTTCTATACCGAATAAGGATTTTAGTTCGGGTGAAAGATTACTGAAAAGTTTCATCTCGTTGTGTTCGGTTACTTTAGAAACCGGGTCAACAATTAACGAAAGCGATTTGTGAATTAGCTGATATCTTTGTTCCTGCGAATTATTAAATAAGTAGAAATTCATTGCGATAATCAATGAAAAGAAAACTAGAAAGCCTCCGGAGCTGTCGGAAATTGCTTCAATAAATCGCGGTTTAATCATATTCCGATATTTATTCCCCAATTGGATATCGTAATTTACCAAGCCTACTCCGAATATTATGGCCAATACAACTGATCTCACTAGCATTTCAGGGTTAAACCCTTGAAAATGGTAACCTATAAAAAAGCCCATGCATCCGAATAACGTAGTAGCCCATCGTTCTGCCTTATCTGCTAATAGTAGAAATATTGTTCCGGCAAAGCTTAGTAAAAGCATTATGAGAATTAAAATAATTAGTATGCTTTTTATTCCGGTCATTACGTCAAAAAGAAAGTCGATTTGCACGAAAAGTTCGTTTGTATAAAAGCTTAAAAAGAAGGAATATAGGAAAATTCCGAAAATAAAAGGAATCGATTTATAATTTAGCATTAATAGGATTCTAGAGGTAGGAGCTCTACCTTTCAAGTCCAGGTTTCTGGCTATGTCTGAATTCAAATCACGAGTAATAAAAGTAATAAAAAATATTCCGGAAGGAAAAGTCGCTTCATATGGACAAATCGCCGCGATGGTAGGTATTCCTCGTGCTGCCAGACAAGTCGGATGGATTTTAAATAAGTCTAATCATACGTTAAATCTTCCCTGGTGGAGAGTTATTAATAACTCAGGTCGCATCACCATTAAGGGTTCAGAGTTTTCCGTAGAAGATCAAAAGACATTTCTTCTTGCCGAAAAGGTCGAAGTTTCTGACAGGTTTGAAGTAGATATGACCAAATACAGGTGGAATCCTGATGAAAAAATAATGAAATCGTTGGGGTTATCTGACCGGTATATATTCGAGCTTATTGAGAAGTACGATTTACCTTTTAAATCAAGATAAACTTATAGTATAATTTCCGTACCTCTTCGCCCCGGCCTTGACGGGGGCCAACGATTCCGACAATGGCGTCGGATCGTCTCAGTGGGCGAAAAACTCCACGAGGTTTCCTCCCACCACTTTTTGACCCGCATTCCATGATTTCATCGAGAATAGAAGTTAAATCTGTTTTATGAATTTTGATTATATTTGAAGGGAATTGAATTTTTCTGGTGGGCGGTATAGGGCTCGAACCTATGACCTCTTCAATGTCACTGAAGCACTCTACCAGCTGAGCTAACCGCCCTAATTTTCCTAGGTGAATTATATCAGTTTAATTGTATTACTCGTCTATTTTCACGAAAGACAGACTATTTACTCTTAAGCATTTTATCGACGATTCCGTATTTAATAGCCGAGTCTGCATCCATGTAGTAATCTCGTTCGGCATCAATTTGGATTTTCTTAATGTTAGTTCCTGTGTCTTTTGCAAGGATTTCATATAATTGTTGTCGTATTCGCAAAGTTTCACGAGCTGAAATTTCGATGTCGGTTGCTTGTCCTTGTACTCCCCCATGAGGTTGGTGAATCATGACCATTGAGTGTGGAAGAATAAATCTCTTGCCCTTAGTTCCACCTGCTAAAAGTACAGAAGCCATTGAGGCTGCAATACCAATACAGATTGTCGATACATCACATTTTATATTTTTCATTGTGTCGTAAATTGCCAGGCCGGGATATACAATGCCACCGGGTGAATTTATGTACAAATGAATGTCTTTTTTAGGGTCTTCGGCTTCAAGAAATAGAAGCTGAGCAATAATCGTATTTGCAACAGCCATGTCTATGTCACTGCCCAAGAAAATAATTCTATCTTTGAGAAGTCTGGAGTAAATATCGTATGATCTTTCAAATCCTTTTGGATCTGATTCTACGACGATTGGAACTAGCACGCTCATTAATATTAATCAAAAACGTCTTAACTTAATTAATAAAATAAATCTTGGTAGTACGTTTTTGCCCTTTAACTTTTTATTACGCGAAGTAATTTCAAACTATTGACTGGATTCTATCACTCGTGCTCGTTGTTTGCCAAGAGTTATTTTGATGAATCAGACGTATCTACTTGTTTAGGAGTTGCCGGAACTGCATATTCAAGTAATTTCTCGAGCGTTTTGCTTTTTAGAAGTATTGCTTTGATATACAATTTTTGCTCAGGATTTTCCAGTTGTTTTTTGCTTTGTTCATCCGGTACCATGTTTATCATTGCCTCAACATCCTCGTCATTTATAGTAACACCCTCGATTGCAGCAATTTCAGTAATAATAAAGTCTGCTTTAATTATTTGTTCTGAGGCTTTTTTGTATTCCTCTCTAATTTGTTCGATGGTTTTATTGTGTGCTTTCACGTATTCATCGACGGTGACACCCATTTTAGAAGTTTGGTCAATAAGTGAAGAAACCATTCTCGCGACTTCTTCCTGAACCAGTACGTCTGCGACTTCGATTTCTGAAATGCTTAATATCGCATTTATTACATCTTCGTTATTAAAAGGTTTTTGTTCTTCAGGTTTCTTATCTTTGTTTTCCTGCGATTTTTTATTTCCTGCTTCAATTAAGGCTTTCTTATAGTCACCTATTTTAATATCAGGTTTTTCGACGATATTGATAACCAGAATTAAGTCTTGGCCCTCTTCAAATTGTTTAAGTTCGATTCTAGGTCCGACAATAGGTTACCAAACTTATTCTCGAAAGCTAATATTCTTTTATATATTTCTGGGGATCAAATGATTTAAGGCGTGACTTCTAAGTTTTGCAGGATCGACGGTTTCTTTTACCATGGAAATCGGAGCTGCTCCTTTTCTAAATCCTTTTACCTCAATCTGTTCTGCTTCGTGCTTTAGAGCTTCGTCTAAGTATTTTGTTACGGTCTCTTTATCATTCGTTTGCTTCAACTTTATGTGTTGCTCTTTTCTTTATTAACTAACTTTTAATATAAGACTTTTTTGCCTTTCTTCCCACTACTGGGATAAAATTAATTACAGTAAATTATTCGTATCTTAATGCTTCAATTGGGTCTTTTTTACTTGCTTTTATAGCAGGATATGTCCCAAAGATTAGCACAGCAACTGCTGCGAATGAAAAGGCTAGCAGTACTGCCCTGGAACCTCAGGTTTCTGATGTATGCTCTATATAAGTGAACCAAGCCAGCCCAATAAAGTCCGATAGTTCCGCCGGTTACGCTTAAAATTACTGCTTCGAACAGAAACTGAAGTGCGATTTCATTCGGAGTTGCACCTATCGCTTTTCTAAGCCCGATTTCTCAGGTTCTTTTCAGTTACTGATACCAACATTATATTCATAATGCCTATTCACTCAACTACTAATGAAATGGCAGCAATTGCGCCTAATCCAATCGTGAGCATTTGAAGGATATTTTGAATAGAAGACAGAATATCCTGTTGCGAGAGTATATTGAACTCATCTTCATCAAGATCACGTCGTAATGCTCTTTCGATTAGACGTATTGAGTCGCTCATCTCTACGCCAGATTTAGATTTAACAACAATATTTGAAAAATTTCTGATGTTGAAGGTTTCCATAATCGAAGTATGGGGAGCAATAGCACCGTTATCATAGTTTTGCCCTTTGGGCTTTAGAATACCAACCACTTCATATGAGTCGTTATCGATTTTCACTTTTTTCCCGATTGCTGGTTCCGTGCTAAATAGTTCTTTGACAACGTCGGGGCCCAAAACAATGACTTTGCTTTTCGATCTAACCTCACTTCTGGTATAAAAGCGGCCTTCCGCAACCTCGAAATTATAAACTTTTAGTGAAAGTTCATTACCCGCATTAATGGTGCCACTAAAGCTTTTGGTTTTGTAAATAAAGCTCACGCTAGTTACAACATATGGGGTGACATTATCAACAACATCTCCGGCGTATCGTTGAATGAGTTCAACATGTTTGTCTTGAAGTTTATTTCTGCTGAATGCAGCTGCTGGGTCTTGGCCAAAAGCCTCTGACCCGGGAGAAACAAAAATCAGATTAGACCCAAGTGCTTCGAATTGATCAGTAATATAATTTTGCACTCCTTTTCCGATTGAAATAAGAAGAACAACTGCCATAACTCCGATAATGACTCCGAGCATAGTCAGAAATGACCTCACTTTGTTAGAAAAAATGGCGGTGATTGCAGTTCGATAAGTTTCAAAAAAATACATATGTTAAGAGTCCAGTAAACCATCCTTTATTACTATTTGGCGTTTGGTTTTTTTCGCTAAATCTTCATCATGCGTAACAATCACAATTGTTTTACCTTCTTTGTGTAGTTTTTCAAATATTTTTATAATATCCTCTCCGGTTTTGCTGTCGAGGTTTCCTGTTGGCTCATCAGCAAGAATAATTGAGGGGTCGTTAACAAGTGCACGTGCGATGGCAACTCTTTGTTTTTGTCCGCCTGAAAGCTCATTAGATTTGTTATTCATTCTGTCTTTTAATCCCACCAATTCAAGCATTTCTTCTGCTCGAGGCTGCCACTTTTCCCTAGGAATATTACTGTATTTTAAAGGTAAAATGACATTTTCAAGAGCGGAGGTTCTTTGTAGAAGATTAAACGCTTGGAATACAAATCCGATTTCCTTATTTCTAATTCGAGCGAGTTTGCTTTCGGGAAGTTCGCTAATATCTTCTCCGTTTAAGATAACTTTTCCGGAGGTTGGAGTATCAAGCAAACCGACAATATGCATTAATGTAGATTTTCCGGAACCGGATTTTCCGATTATGGAAATATATTCTCCCTTATGAATTTTAAGTGATACACCTTTTAGGGCATCTATTCGTGTGTCGCCCAGTTGATACGATTTGATTATGTTTTTCGTTTCGAGTATTAGATTTTGAGGCATTTTTCACTTTTGGATCTTAACTGTTTGTCCTTCTTCTAAAACCTGATTGCTAGCCGTTGGGATAACGATCGTAAGGTTTTGTATTTCATCTTTAATTTCTGTTAGGATATCCCCTTCCAGACCGACGTTTACATATCGTTTTTCCAGACGATTATCATTGTTTACGATCCAGACATAATAAAGATCTTTTTCGTCAATGAATACTTCATCGAAGCTCAGTGCATGTACTTGATTTGTGGTTTCGGAAACAACGATGCTGGATTCACCTGTCATTCCATATAAAATCTGAAGTAGCTCAGGATTGGATATCGTTGCCTTTATAGGGATCACAGTCTGATTGTTTTCGATTATTTGTGGAAACTCGAATATTTCTCCATTAAAAATCACGTTAGGATAAGCATCCAGTTCGATTTCCGCCATCTGTGATTTTGTAACTGAGCCGAAATCTTCTTGATCGAGTAGAATTTCGAAATATAAACTTTCTTTATTAATTATCTTGAAAATAGGTTCCCCTAAAGTTACAGTATCTCCGTCGTTTTTATAAGATCTTACGATGGTTCCCTCAACCGGCGAACTAATGTTGAGGTTTCTCAAACCGGCCTGTTGGGCTCTATATTGGGCTTCTGCCTGGCTGATTTGCTCATCCAAACGACATATGCTGATTTCATATTGTGATTTTCCACCAAGTTCTCTTAAATTATCATCATTATTGTGATATTTCTTAACGAATAAGTCTACTCCTGAGCATTATGTCTCGTGCATCCCTTGCCGCCTGTATATTTTGGAATTGTACAGAAGAATCCATTTGGGCAAGTAGCTGACCTGCCTGAACATAATCTCCCTCTTTGGCATAAACCGATTTTAATTTACCTGATGAAGCAAAAGATAAATCCTGGTCTACGAGAGACTTAACTTGTCCATTGCCGGAAACTGTTTTTACTACTTTTTCAACTTGAACCGGAACTTGCTCGACTAAAACCGGCTTTTCTTTGATGAAAAAATAATAAATTGCTATTCCGGAAAGAATAACCAAACTTGTGATAATGATATGCTTGCGCTTAATTTTCATACTAGTAGATTGTAGCTCATTTGCGGGAGGCGTTAACAAGCCTAAAAAAGGCACTTAAGAATAGGATGACACTAACTGACGAAAGTACCCATCCAATAATCGGGAGCAATTTTAACAGACCTACAACAAGAGTTCCAACTATAAGATTTTTATAGGAAAGCTCTGTAGAATTAAAAAGCTTTTGGCCAACCCACATCGATAATGGTATTTCAGAGAAAAGAATCAGAAGAACAGTTGTCACCGCGAGAAAGACTGCTACCGGAATTCCTATTATAGAAATCAGAAGTAACAGCAGTATGAACGGTAGAAAAAGCAAAAATAAAATGGTGTACACAGTGGGTCGAAGTTTGGGGTTTATAAATCGATTATATGTTTGTTCAAATAATTTTCGGAATAAAGTAAGGATCAACATCCCCATACCTATCATGAAAATCGCCTTATAAATTGTAAATCCGATGTTATCTTTATGCTCGGATCCTTTCTCATTTGCGGGTTTTTCTACGATTTCACCTGAAATTAGTTCCCTATCTTTGATAGTTAGATTTGATGCCGAATATTCTAAGTTGCCGATTACTTTTCCACCTATATAACTGTCAGATTCGTTAGGAATATTTAATTTTAGGTTTCCCCCTACTCTTCCCTCAAAGTTAAATTTCTCGGTAAATCCGTATGTATCTTTTTCGATCTCTCCCAAGGTTGAAATAAATACATGAGATGCCATAAAGCTGAATGAACCACCAACACGTGACCGGACTTCGATTTGTTCGGCTGCAACGCGTAAGCTTCCATGAATAGGTGCATTAATTACGACTTTTCGAGCTGCAATAAATGCATCTCCGCTTACTGGTTTTGAAATAATGACTTCATTTGCAGCTATAAAAATGTCTCCAAGATTATCACGATCGATATTGATTATTTCTCCGGCAGCTATGTATGGGCTATTTTGTGATGCAACCTCAATGTTTGTGCCTTGAGCGTGTGCCGGTTGTAAAGAGAACAATAAGATGTAAGTGAGAAATATAAGCGTTTTTATCATCTAGGGTCTCCCCTTTTTAATTAACCATTGATTAATTAGCTCAAGATCGGTTAAGTCTTTTTCGCGTTTCCATATTTGTTTGATTTCAGTTAGTTTTTCGAGGGACCAGAAATTAATGCCTTGGATTACTTCTATCCAACCTTTATTTGTTATGTAGTCGTGTAGTGTTTCTCCGTTCCAAAAATCCTTATAGGCTTCAAAAATATCGAATGAGATCCTTTCCCTATCTTTGCTGTCGATAGAGATGACTTCGTATTTCCATCCGGAATTTTTGAGCGAATCGAAGAGTTCTGGTGATACTAACAAATCGATGTCATTTGTCGACCTGATATTTTTTGCGGCTAAGATTCCGCTTCCAAGTACCACGAATTGATTTTGCTGTAGATTTAATTTTTTAATCTTATCGAAGATGTCCATAAGTGTTTGTTGTTATGGTGCCGAGAAGAGGACTCGAACCTCCACGCCCTTGCGGACACAGCGTTCTGAACACTGCGTGTCTACCAATTCCACCATCTCGGCTTGATTTAACCTTTGTAATTCCGGATGGTGCACTATGTGAGACCATCTCGGCTTGATAATGAATTCTTTGTATTTGCTATTGTAACTAAATAAATCGGTACAACAGAAGGTTGTATCCGCAGCTATCTGCCAACAATTAACTAAGTAATTATACAATGTCTTCAGGGTGATAGTTAATAAATGGTTAATTAAAAAGGGGAGACCGTGTGTTCAAGGTTGGTATCACGAGACACTACAATGCATTCATTTTGTCTATTGTTCCCGATACGCATTTGTACCAAGAGGATTCGGTAGGTTCGCCCCCTGCCCTTTGGACTGATCCCGGGTTGTACCAAGTCACGACGTGTTCGGGTAATGACGTAAGATTACGTTTTTCTGAATTGCGGGCAATTCCTCTTGTAACTCTTCCGATGCAGTGATCCCAACTATCACATGAGTATCCGTTTACGCTTTTCGTTGTTTCGTTGCTGTCGTACACTGCCCAACCCCATGCGTTATATGATTCTTTACCTTGGAATTGTGGTGTCACTTTTCCACCGGTACTTTCACACCAAGCGATTGAAGCAATCATTAGTGGATCTACTTTACTTTCTTGCCCGTGCAAATCGAAATCACAACCGAATCCTGTTAGTGGAACTTTGTATTTACCAAAAAACTTATCAATTTTTGCAGCAATTGTATTTCGACATGCAGAAGTGGCATTGTTCGGTGATTCTTCAGATACTGCGATTCCCAAAACCTCTTCGCTTTCATCAGAATCTGAGACCGACAGATCAATAATAATATCGGTGTCAAAATTATTCCCACTATGGGCGAAAGTGCTGTCGGCTTGCATTGGGTTTCGAACAAGCATGTATGATAAAGCTGCGATTAATGAAAAAGAAAGCACATAGAAATACAAAAATGGAAGTATGAAGAGCTTAGATTTATTGCTCCGCTTCAAGTTTGAGGCTGTAGACTGGAAGACGGGTGCATTGGGCACAGTTTGATCGTAATCAGTTGTCATCGAAAATTAGTGTAACAAATGGAAAATGCAGGTGCAAATGTCATACTTTCTTAAGTTACTTCACATATACATTTGAAATGTAAACGAAAACTGTAAGTATTATTTAGCCATACGGATAATATTAACGGGGTATTTATGGCGCGCCAGGTAGGAATCGAACCTACGACCTACTGCTTAGAAGGCAGTTGCTCTATCCCCTGAGCTACTGGCGCTAACGAGGAAGTTTTTGCTTCACAAATTATACACGAGTAGATTATGTTTTTATTCAAGTATTTTTTGGAGTATGCAAAAATTTATTCGAGTAAATTAGGGTTAATCTTGATTTTTATGGTGCCGAGAAGAGGACTCGAACCTCCACTCCTGTTGGAACATGCTCCTAAGGCATGCGCGTCTACCAGTTCCGCCATCTCGGCACGTATTTTTGTTTATATTCCGGATGGCGCATTTGCATGAGGCCATCTCGGCACATTTTTGGATTATCAGGCTATGATATACAGTGTATTTGCAGGCCTGCGTGCTAATGCCCTTAATCATACACTTTTGCCGAAAAATTTTCGATAGTATGTTGAGTGAACCCTAGAGCTCTTTAATATGTCCTAAAGCCAGGTATTTTTGTATTTTATCCAGTTCACCGAAAACAAGTGATCTTCCCTGTTCGCTATGCATCCAGTCGTCTCTTGTAAATGGAAATTGAGTTGAAGTATATGGTGCGACTTTTAATTCCAAATCGACAGGTAAATGATTGTGTAATGTCATAAATGCTCTGCGGGCATGGTAGTTTTTCACCACTGCAGTCACTGACCGTATCTTTCGCCAATCCGGATTTTGTGCCATCAGTAATGCGGAAAATATAACGTTCTCTAAAGTATTGGTGGCTGATCTTTCGACTAAAATATTTTCAGGCGACACACCAAATTCCAGAAGACGTTCGTACATAAATTGACCTTCGACAATTCCGGTATGTTTGTTTGGTCCTCCGGTAACTATAATTCTAGGTATTTGCCCCGTGTGATACAGCTCGGCAGCGGTAGTAACAGAATCCTGCCACGCCTTTATTGTGCCGAAAACAATTGCAACATCAGCAGATGGCTCCTGGTCTTGAAGGAATATATAGTCTGTAATTTCACCATAATCGGGTTCCCCAACTTCTATTATTTGGCTAACATCGGGGTTATGCATAATTTTTTAATTGTATTTAGTATGTTCGCTAATAGTTAATGGTGCCGAGAAGAGGACTCGAACCTCCACGCCTAACGGCACAGCCCCCTCAAGACTGCGTGTCTGCCAGTTCCACCACCTCGGCTTGATTTTACCTTTATAGTTCCTGGTGGTGCATTGCATGAGACCACCTCGGCTTGATTTATCTTTATGTTCCGGGTGGTGCACTGCGTGAGGCCACCCTACAATAACCTGCATATTTTACCTTGCACGTTATTAGAAAGCCATGATTTTTAGAATATGGATGAATAGAAGAAATATAAATATGGTGGGCGGTACAGGGATCGAACCTATGACCTTTCGGATGTAAGCCGAGCGCTCTACCAGCTGAGCTAACCGCCCTTAAATTAAATCGGATTAAGTTCCAGTAATTTAAATCAGTGCCGTAATTTTAACAGATGGTTTGCTTCACTTCCATATTCAGTCTGTTTTAACCTTGATGCTCAGGAAACCGCTATGTGCGAAATGTGTCCGAATTCGGATGATGTAGCAAATTCAAACTAATCTTCAGTTTCATCTCAAAATTTTGTGATAACATTAATTTCATGGATAAAACTCAACAAACATATATTGCTATTGGTGCGATTTTATTATTGATAGGTGTAACGGGTTCTTATTTTCTATTTCAAAAAAATAAAGGCGGTGCTTCGACTTCTGATTTATATACTTATAACTATGAAGAAGAACAACCGGAATTTCATGCTGAACCACTGCCTGATTCAGATGAGGATTCTGATTCAGCAATTTTAGGCGAAAGCAATTCCGATACATCAGTAAATAATTCAGAAAGTGAAAGTATGGATACCAAATTAACAGTTCAACAAAAATTAAATCTTAGAGCGCCGGACATGGCTATTGATCCTAAGAAAAACTACGAAGCAATAATTAAGACTTCTCTTGGTGATATAAAAATAAAATTAAATGCCGCTATGACACCAAAGACAGTTAATAATTTTGTTTATCTCGCGAAACAGAAATTTTATGATGATGTGATTTTTCACAGGGTGATTAAGGGTTTTATGGTTCAATCAGGTGACCCATTAGGAAATGGTATGGGCGGACCGGCTTATAAATTTGACGATGAATCATTTGAAGGTCCTTACAAAAGAGGAACAATTGCGATGGCGAATTCCGGACCAAATACAAATGGCAGCCAGTTTTTTATAATGCATCAGGATTATCCGTTACCTGAAAACTATGTGATTTTTGGCGAAGCAATCGAGGGTTTAGATATCTTAGATAAAATCGCCGAGCAGGAAGTTACACTTTCAGATTCCGGAGAAGTATCAAAACCTGTAAACGCACCAATTATTAAATCTATCGAAATTTCAGAACGATAATTCACTAATTGCCAATACTTAATTGGTTTGATTAATGGTTAAAATCGAAGCTTACGGATGTACTGAAACGCATTTATCGTAAGTTGAGCTTACTCTCTCCCAATTGATCATATTCCAGAAGTTTTCTATATATTCCGGACGTCTATTTTGATATTTGAGGTAATAAGCGTGTTCCCATACATCAAGTCCCAATAGTGGTGTTCTGTAATCCATGTAAGGGCTATCTTGATTCGGTGTGGAGTAAACGTCGAGCTTTCCGTCGTCCGTAAGTACAAGCCATGCCCAACCACTTCCAAATCTGGTCATGGCAGCCTCTGTAAACTTTTGTTTAAATTCTTCAAATGAACCAAATCGCAAATCGATTTGCTGGGCTAACATCTCGGAGATTTGAGATGAAGGATTCGACAGATTTTCCCAAAAAAACGAATGATTCATATGGCCTCCTCCATTATTTCTCACGCTTGTTCTAACATCTTCAGGAACATCATTTATGTTTGAAAGCATATCTTTAAGATCTAATGTGTGAAGTTCTGTATGTTTTTCAAGTGATTCATTCAATTTTGTCACGTAAGTTTGATGATGTTTTGTGTAGTGAATCTCCATCGTTTGTGCGTCGATATATGGCTCTAATGATGAATATTCGTATGGGAGTTGTGGTAATTCAAATGGATAGTTCATATTTTGAAAGTAACATAATACGGTGGGAGTGTGAACCTATAAATGCATATTCTTACAGTTTTGTGATTATTTGACGGATAGATATGGATTGGAATAAGACAAAAATAGTAGCTTGGGCATTCGAAATGTGTTGGAGCGGGTAGCGGGAGTCGAACCCGCATCTTCACCTTGGAAGGGTGACATAATAGCCACTATACGATACCCGCATGATATTAAGTTTTGATGGCATCGTCTTTGTTTCACAAAGTACGATACCGGCTAGGTATATGAATTTTCGGTGGCATCGTCTTTGTTTCACAAAGTATGATACCGCTTGATACCTCATCACCTATTCTGACAAAAGCCCTTAGATTATAACGCAACAATAAAGCCCGCGTAAGGATTTATTGCTACACGGTTCAGCTATAATCCATATTCTGTTATTTTTCTATTACTCCATGAGCACCATTTTCATTTGAAGAGGCTGTAGTTACCCTAATAAAACGGGCTTTTTGGTGAAGCTCTTCAATCGTAAATGACCCTCCGTAGCTTAATCCTGATCTGATTCCTTTATCTAGCATATCGAGAACATCTTTAACGTCGCCTTTATAAGGGACGAGTGATTCAACTCCTTCGACATATTCAACGTATTTTTCATGTTTATCTTTGGAATATTTGGTGAGCTGATTAACTTTTTCGGTTTTACTTGTGGAGCCATTATAGGACTTATAAAATTTGCCGTCTTTTTCAATAACTTCCCCGGGGCATTTTTTTGAACCGGCTAGAATGCTACCGACTGCAGCTGCGTTTGCACCTGCGGCGAGTGCTTTTACGATATCTCCGGAGTTTTTCATGCCTCCATCGGCAATTATTGGTTTGCCGAATTCTTTTGCCGCTCTGGCTGCTTCCATAATTGCGGTTATTCGTGGAACTCCGCTTCCTGTGACTTTTCTAGTGGTACAGATTGTTCCCGGACCTACTCCTACTCTGACGGAGTCTGCACCGGCTTCGAATAGATCTCGAGTTCCTTCGTAAGTTCCTACCACTCCGACTATTACTTCGACTCCGGAGTATTCTTTTTTAATATGTTTAAGGAATTTTATACATTGAGAGAGATGGGCGTGGGCAACATCAATGGTTACAGTATCAACTCCAACATCCACCAGTGCTTTGACACGTTCATCTTCTTCATCTTTAATTCCCATTGCCGGGATTACTCTTAACCCTTTTGATAGGATTTCTTTGACCTCGTTCGCCTGTTGGGTTGGAGGTTTAAACCGTGGGTAGAAGCTGATCCCGCCGTACTCAGCCATAGCAACGGCTAAATCTATACCCGTAACTGTTTCCATATTCACCGAGATTATGGGGAAATCGATTTTAATTTTGTTTGTGATGTGGGTTGTTAAATTTACAAGATTTCTGGAAGAAACTTCAGAATATGTGGGAACTAATAAAACATCATCGAAGGTCAATGCTAATGGGATATCGTTCATACGGATAGATATTATCATAAAGCTTTGAAAGTGCAGTAGTTATAAATTTAGGTTATGATTGGATTGATTAAAGTTTCATTAAATCGTGCCTGATAAAACGCCAGTAAATAACTACCCTCCAAAGTCAGCCGGAAGACTTGCCGTTCAAAATGTTCCTGTTGCTCAAATTAATGATGTAACCGCAGACATAATAGAAACAATTCTTGAGAAAAATGACTCCTACTTTTCTATTTCACATATTTACATACTAGACGGTGAGAAACTTGTTGGAACTGTTCCCCTCCGAAAACTTATAACAACCGATAAAAGTGAGACCGTGAACAAGATCATGACTCATGGAATGGACTTCCCTATAATTAAAGCCGGTTCGAGCGGTGAAAAAGTTGGAATTTTAGCAATCAGAAAAAAACTTACTCAAGTTCCGGTTGTAGACAGTCATCAGAATTTTATTGGTGTAGTTCCCTACGAAAAAATTCTTAAGATTATCAAAAGTGAGGCACTTGAAGATCTATTGCATCTTGGAGGTATTAGTACAAATGTCGGGTATGATGATGTATTTGCTGATCCTCTAAAAGTATCGCTTAAACATCGCTTGCCTTGGCTATTCATCGGTTTATTTGGCGGACTTACTGCGGCAAGCTTTATTTCATCATATGAACATACACTTTCACAAAACCTTATTCTTGCATCCTTTATACCGCTGATCGTTTACATGACTGATGCAATAGGGGCACAAATGGAAGCACTGATAATCCGCGATCTATCATCGGGAACAAAATTTGATTTTATTAAATATTTCACAAAGCAATTTACGATTGTAGCTACGATGGCAGGTATTATTGCTGTTGCACTATATATAATTAGCTTATTCTTGCATGGGCTACCTATGATTAGTCTTGTGATTTCTATTTCACTTTTTATTTCCTGCTTGATGTCGGTTTTCGCAAGTTTAATAATCCCTTATGTTTTTAAGAAGCTACGATTTGATCCTGCTGATGTGAGTGGTCCTATGGCTACCGTTATTCAGGATATTATGAGTGTCCTTGTCTATTTTAGTGTCGCAACTTTGTTATTAAATTAACGTTTAATGAGACTCGAGGTGTCACCTAAAAAATTCATTGAGTAACTTGCTGTTTACCGTCCAGTCAGGGGTTTGGTAATCTTGCCCCCACACACCTTCTACATCTTTAGAGTTGAAATATACGAATGTTTTGAGAAGCCTGTACCTTCTGAATGATTCTTCCGCCTTTTTCAGCCAGTCCAGTTTATATTGGTCGTTTCCTGTGACTCCACCTTCAGCGATAATAATCGGTTTGTTATATTCTCTTATACGATCGTATTTTTCGTCGAGAATTTGGGAAAAGCTTCTTTGATAACCGTGGTTTGAAATTTCCCAGTCAGCGTAGCTATATAACGAGATACCGATGTAATCAACATAATCATCTCCCGGCCAGTATTTTTCAAGGCCGTTATCTCCTGCGGGTGACCAAACAAATTTAATATTTTTATGCTCACGGCACTTTTCTACAAAGTACCTATATGCGGATATATAGTCATCAGGGTTTTTATTGGACCAGAAATAACGTGAGTTAGTTAATTCCATTTCATGTCCCCATCTAGCGTGGACTTCCCCGGGTATTTCCCCTATAACTTTACATAAATTAACAATCAGTTCGTCGTACTCCCCTGCCGGAATTTGTTTTAAATAGTCAAAATTTTGTATATCTTCAGGTTTTGGCCATGGTTCAAGGGTTATTAGAGGTAATCTTTGGCTGGAATATATATGTTTGATGTCATATTCGAAGTCCCCGGGATTAATATTCCAGTCGTAGTACGCCGCTTCAGTTTGGAAGCTTTGGTTACCATTGTATGCACCTCCTGGGTCGTATATACCCCAGTTCATATCAGGTTGAAAAAAACTATATATGGCAACAGAAATGCTCGCAATTACAGTAAATATGGCAGTCATAACAAAAATAACTATTGAAATACTATATCCCATAGCATAGAATCATACGATTAAACATATCCCATTTTATCGGTAATAATATATTTTTCATATTAAATGTAGGAACTATTTCCGGTTTTGTCATAATTTCAATAATTTTTGCTTGGACACTGTTTTTACTGGGCTTTTGCTTTGTTTTTCTCCTCAAGATGAGAAAAGTTCAAAGCGAGCTAAGCGTTCCGGATGGATTTCGCGTGGCTATGATTGTAACAAAAGCACCCTCAGAACCGCTAGATGTTGTTCAAAAAACAATCTTAGGCATGTTAGCACAAGATTATCCTCACGATAACTGGGTAGCTGATGAAGATCCTACAGAGGAAGCATTGCTTTGGTATAAGCGTCACAATGTTCAGGTTTCCTGTAGAAAAGATGTGCCCGGTTACCACAATGATACTTGGCCAAGAAGAAAGAAATGCAAAGAAGGTAATTTAGCATATTTTTATGATCATTACGGATACGAGAAATACGATATCGTTGCTCAACTCGATGCTGACCATATACCTGATCCGGATTACCTGAGTAATATGGTTAGGCCATTCCATAATAAAAAAGTCGGATACGTGTCTGCTCCTAGTGTGTGCGATGGTAATTTTGATAATTCTTGGTCATCCCGTGCACGAGGATATTCGGAATCCATGTTTCATGGGCCAATACAATCAGGTGCAAACGATGATTGGGTACCGTTGTGTATCGGTTCGCACTATACAGTTCGAACCCAAGCTCTTAAGGAAATCGGAGGTATCGGACCGGAGTTAGCAGAAGATTATTCTACGACCCTTATGATGAACGCTAATGGGTGGAAAGGTGTCTGGAGCGGGGATGCTAAGGCCACGGGAATCGGACCTAATAATTTTGCTGATTTGATTATCCAAGATTACCAGTGGGCGAAAAGCCTATTTACACTGATGCTTACTTTTTTCCCAAAATATTGGGGTAAGTTAACTCCTAAGCAAAAGTTTCAGTTTGTGTTTACACAACTTTGGTATCCGGTTAGTGCTTTAGCTTGGTTGTTGTCTATCTTGGTATCATTTGTAGCCTTAGTGACAGGTGTTCCGCCTGTTCATGTTGATTTTTCAGAATTTCTAAATTATTTCTTGCCACAAGTTTTCGTATCATATTTGATATTTTCGTACATTTATTTCAAAAAACATTTACGCCCGGTTGATATAAAAATATTTAGTTGGGAAAATGCTTTGTTTGAGCTCGCAAGATGGCCTTGGGTTTTACTAGCATGCCTATCTGCGTTACACGTAAAAATTTCCGGAAGCAAACCCGTTGCACGCGTTACTCCGAAAAAGAAAAGCCATTTTGATATTGTGAATATACGAACACTTAGTCCATACATTTTCATAGTTGGCTTTTGTTTATTTTCTATATACATTTACCAGCTAAGAGGAAATGATGATGTTATCGGTTACTTTTGGTTCACTGTCATTACTGCGGTTTCTTATACGCTATTAATTCTATTTGCTGTGATTTTACATATATGGGAAGCCGAAGGTCATAAAATAAAGCAAGTGCATTTGCATCTTCCACAATTCGGGACCGTCGCGATTTTGGGATTTATAATCGGTTTCTTTTCTTGGTTGCCTTTGAGTTCGTTTTATACAGAGCATATTCCTAATGCACTATCTTTTAAGTATTTAGATGTTGAAGAAGTTGAAACTTCGGAATATATACTTCCGGAAATATCTGCATCCGACTTTGAATATTTTCCGAATGAATCAATCGAGTTTATACATGTTGTGACACGAGGTGAAAGTTTATGGTCTATTGCCGAAACTTACTATGGAGATGGTACGAAATGGAAATTGATTATCACACCGAGAAATTCTTGGAGGATTGAGATTGGTGATGTGGTATTTTTACCTCGGATATCTCAATAAGCAAGTGCTCGAATTTGTATTATAATAAATATTAACTTATTAATTAGTTTCCGATTGCCGAAATAAATATGTCAAAAATAATTTTCGCTACAGTTTCAATAATTGTTTTACTATTTGCAGGTTGGTATGTAATTAATTGGGATACGAATAATACGGACATCGTAGAGGATCCGAATTCAACTGTAAGTAGTCCTCAAATGCCAGGTCAACCGGATGCTTTTCCGTCTGGCGGAGTAGAGACGACCCTTTCGGGAACCTTTGATTGTTTACCTCACAAAGATACTTCAGGCGGTCAAACAATGGAATGTGCCTTTGGAATTCTTGCGGATGACGGTTTTTATTACGCATTACGAATTGATGATTTTGAAATGCTTAATTCCTTTCAGGCTGGTCAACGAGGTACAGTTCAAGGGCTATTCGTACCGGTTGAACAAATCGATGGCGGATCAATATATGATATTCACGGGGTTGTGAATGTTACACAAGTTATCGAATGATAAGATACTAAACTTCGCTATATAATTTCGGCGATTCTTGGATTTACTATCTTAAGGTAGTCTTGTGATTTCATGGCGATGGAAACTCTTTTGTCGCCCGCGTTGAAAACTATGTTTTCGTTTTTTAATAATGTCGGATCTACTATTACTTCCAAATTAAATATGTTCCCGAATGGTGGAACTCCACCGGGTTGAACTCCCGCTGTTATTTCTAAAACTTCGTTTTCGGTTGCGAATCTTAGGTCTTTGGCTGTTAATAATTGTTTTGCTTTTGAATTGTTAAATTTGGCATCTCCGGGCAGTACTAGCATTACAAATTTTTTGCCGGCTGTTTGAGTTTTGATTCTGACAATAATAGCTTTCGCACCCTGATGCAGTGAATATCCATGCCTCACTTTTGCAGCTTCATCGCTGGTTCTAACAGGTTCGTGCACGAATTTTTCAAACCATGCGTTGTGTGAAATTAGCAATTGAACTATTTGTTCAACAGAATCGTGATATTGCATATATGTGTCGGCTATATTCCAAAAAAACGAACATCAGTATCGCTTTGAGTGAATGGAACGTTTAGGAATTGTGATATTTTATTTCCGATTTTTCTTTGTGATTCTTCGTTTCCGGTGGTTCGAAAAATAGTAAGTGGAACAAGCGACGTATCAGAAAGTTGGAAATTAAGTTGAGACCTTTGAGTTCTCATTGTGGATCCTGTATTTGAGGACGTTGTTCTTGCCTTTATAAATCGTCTATCAACAATTGATGTAATGGATTGAATCGGATAGCTCTTGTTACTAATCCCAAATATAGAAAATTTACTGATTTTAGCCTCGCTGGTTAATTTATTAATATCGATGGTGGTTCTATGTGAAAGTAAGATCGCTATTTTACCTCCGATAATAAAAGTATTAATAACAAATGGTGGCGGTAGTTGTTCAACCGAACCCGGAAAGATTTTAATAAGTAATCCCACCGACAGAAACATAAGACCACCTAATAGAACCCAGATCGGAAAATCTGTAATTATCATTCTGTCGTTTGTTGTTGATTGAATCTTCATTTTTCATTTAAAATGAACCGGATTTAACATCACCTGAGCGTTTATAGGATGCAATGATAACCCCTTTAGGTGATATTTTGGAATCCTCAAGTGTAAACGCTGCAGGAACAGTGCCTTCAGCAAATAAGCGTTTCCCTACTCCTAGTGTGACAGGAAATATTTTGAGCCAGAACTCGTCTACCAAATCATGTTTCATTAATGTCTGAATGAGATTACCACTACCATGCACTTGTAAGTCCGGCCCATCATGTTCTTTTAGCTTTTTTATTTCATCGACAATGTTACCTTTTAAAATGACAGTATTTTGCCACTCATGACTTGTAAATGTATTGGAAGCAACATACTTGGTCATCTTGTTGATACTTGGCCAATCACTTTCATGTTGTGGCCAATACGAGGCAAATATCTCAAATGTTTTTCGCCCTAAAAGCAAATCAGCAGGCTTATTCATTTGTTCATCCATGGTTTTACCAAGAAATTCATCAAAGTAAGGAAAGACCCAACCACCATATTTGAAACCACCTGAAGTATCTTCTTCGGGGCCCCCCGGTGCCTGCATTACACCGTCGAGTGAAAGAAATGTTAGTACAATAAGTTTTCTCATGATTTTCCCAAAATTAATCTGATAATAATTTTATTTTAGCAAATTTTAGCTATAGTGATTCGGTTTGAATTTTTGGCATGGGGTAATTTTGTAATGGAGCGGGTAACGGGAATTGAACCCGTATCTTCTCCTTGGCAAGGAGATATAATAGCCACTATACGATACCCGCTAGGTATATGAACATTTGTTGGCATCGTCTTTCCTTCGTAAAGTACGATACCCGCTTATTATTGTTAAAGGGTGGGTACGTCATTGCTTACGCAAAGTACGATACCCGCAAGTTGTAAACGCTTTGTATTCCTGACCGGTTGAAGCTAATTACGCATCAAGGTCATCAGATACGCTCATTATTTTATCATAGCGACATGAGAAGATACCATCTGAGTAAGCTGGTGGTTCTTCATAATATTCCCTACTCAATTGTAAAATTGGGCATTACAGGCAAGTATCAGAATATGCCTAATTTTTCTGCAATCACGTATGCACTAAATAGACCCATTATTACAAAAATGGCGTAAACAATAAGCTTTTTCAGCAATGATGGATGTATTTCCTTAGGTAGGAATCTCACGTTGGTTGCAATGAGAATTCCTGAGAAAAAGAACATACATACAGCATTGATTATGGCTCCGGTGACGAGTAGGAACTGCGGTTCAGTGTATCCGGCAAGTAAAACGGCTATTCCGAATAGAATTATGATCCAGATCGAAAGGTAGTAAAACTTTGGTACTGATCTTCCACTCAAGTTTGGAGTTTTTAACAGGGCGATGTTTTCTGCGATGATTCTTCCTGCGGCATCTATAACCGTAAGTTGAGTTGAGAAAAGCATAACCGCTGTGATAACCAACAAAAATGATCCCAATGGAATCGGAAATAATGTATTTATCATGTTTGCCTGTGTGAAAAGGAATTGTATGCCGATTGCGTTTCCGCTTTGGCCATAGCTCGAAGCATATGAAATCAAAGCCAATAATAACATCGTAAACAGACCCATTCCCCAAAAAACTACCAAATGTTCTCGGCTTGCCATTTTGAACCAGACTTTGAATTTGCTGATTTCTTCAGGTGTTCTTTCAAATGTGCTGCCTTCAAGTTCGACGTGCTCATCTTTACCGGTAATTAGACTCGTAATTTTACCCGCGTATTTGCCCATACCATAGCCTTTTTCTTTAATATAAAAGGATTGTGCCAACAGAAGATTACCTCCGGCTCCGGCGTATGCTAATGCGGCTAGAAAATTGGCATAAGGGAATTCCTTACTGTCAGGAAAAATGAAGTAGCCCTCACCTATTCCAACTAAGCCTTGCAATAGCATTTGTACATCGGTTCCTTTGACCACGGCAAAAGCGATCAGCAAGATTGAAGGAACGCTAATCATAACCAGCACTTTTTCGACGGTTTCAACGGTTTTATATAAAGCCGGTCCTAAAGTCAGAATTACACCGGTGAGGATCAAAATTAATATTGCCACCCACCAGGCATCCTGTAGACCGAAAAAAGTCAGTATTTGAGCTGATGCAGATGCGAATCCCGGCCAAGACCATGCAATAACAGTAGATAATATAAACCAATAAGGAAGTTTCGAAAAAAGGCGTGCGAACCCTACGAATATACTTTCACCATTAGCTAATGCATATCGCTCAATTTCTATGTTGAGAAAGTATTGCATGGTGATGCCCAATAGAGCTCCCCAGATGATTCCTAGCCCCCAATTTGAGACCAAATATGGCCACATGATGAGTTCCCCGCTACCTAGTGCAAGGCCAATGAAAATGATACTAGGGCCGACTAATTTTAAAAATGAGGCCGGTGGATCCGGAAGTTTGTTGGTTTTTAATGGACGGAGCTGCATATAATAATCCTATCACAGCTGTGAGGGGGGTCTATCATGGGGATCACGACGACCACCGCGATCACGGGGTCTCCCCTTTTTAATTAACTATTGATGAACATGTATCTTTG
>JASNYX010000008.1:0-45757 GCA_048499955.1 Patescibacteria group bacterium
CCGCGTCAAGACTGAGCGAATCGCTGAATTGAGCAAAATTTAGCGAATTATTTGCGATATTAAGAGTAATTGCAGCACTTTCCCCACCGGAACCAACCACAGTAAAAAACCCATTGCCTGCATCAGCAATTGTGGCAACGTAATTGCCTGTGGTGTCGGTTCCTAATGCGACTGAGTCAGGCTGTATGCTAACAACACCGGAAGCATTAATATCTATATCTCCGGAAACATCGACTGGCTTGTAAGAACTTCCGTCAGCTACCAGCATAAAACCGGAAGTATTGGTAGCCATAATCAAATCATTACCACCTATAGTAAGATCGCCGGAAATGAATAAATTACCGGTATTTGAAACAGTGAATAAATCAGTTCCCGTAGAATTTTCAAAGACAACTAAATTTGAAGTTTGAGTTGAGTTACCCTGAACCAAAAGTTGAATCTGATCATCATCACCATCAACCGAAATTTTGCCTCCTAAATCAGTTGAGCCTCCAATAAGCAAATTATCCGTAGTGTTACTTAAGTAAACATATCCTGTTGATTGGGAAAACTTACTTGACCCACCACCGATTGCAGCATCCAAATCATTTAACACTTCCTGCACAGTCGTACCTGTGGAATTTGCAAACTCATCAAAAACTCCAATTAAAGATGCTCCCGAAGTAATTGGAGAAACACCAATGCTGTTTAACCCTATACTACCTACATATAATGTTTGTCCAACAGGAATTATTATGTCACCGGATGCATTCACATCAAAATTGTCGGAATTTATGACCAAAGTGTCAGCGTTTATATTACCTGAAGTCCCGAAGTTAATAGTGTCAACTGTATCTAGCGTTGACTCTAACGAAAAGGTTAGTTCGCCGGCTGCAGATCTAACTACATCAATATCTCCTCCATCATTAAACTTCACGACCGATTGACTTAGAACATTGTCATGGTTTACGCCATTAACATTCAAAATCCAATATTCATACGCAGAAGCATTGGTTGAGGATATTATCACTTGCTTGCCATCAGCGCTAAGACTTATTCCATTCCCAGATATAAAGGAAACAGTATCCTGATTTTCAGTTGCACTTATTGTCGCACTGCCATCAACATTAATGCTTGAGAATATTTTCTGTGCTGAACCCGGGTCATTATTTATAATTGTCAGACCGTCTATTGAAATACCATTCCCCGCTTCGAGATTAATATTCCCTGACAATCCTCCAATGCTCAATACACCTGTGTTTGCTAACACCAGATCTTGCCCACCGGTGACAACTAACCCTTCTCCACCTCTGACACTATAAATAATATTAGGAGCAGTAAGGGATTCACGAATGTTAACAGACTCGAAGATAGTTTGATTTGAAAAATATGCAGGAAGATTAACCGTGAATAAAGCATTAACATCTTGACCTTCAATAGAATTAAAACTTGCTGTCAGGTTTTTTACCTCCTGCGAAAGTTTAATCAATTCCTCGTTATTATTTGCACGTGATAAATCACTTGCAAACATATCGTCACGAGAATTACTATTAGGATAATCGCTTTCTTCAAAGTCATTGCCCAAACTCGCCATCCAACCACTTATCGATTTATATGCACTACTGATAAGCGGAATCCCGGAAGCACTTGTAATTGAGAAATATGCAAGAGGAATAATCATCACCAAGATGACTACAACAATATATGCCAACTTAACCTTTTTACGATAAGTGTTATTTGTAGCCGCTACATCATCAACATTCCCTGTGCCGACATAAGACATATCCAAAGGTACACTACTTGTCTTATTGTCTTCAGATGACACATCTTCGACGAGCTCCAAATCCGAACTTGAACTTGAATCTTCGGCTGATTCATCTAACTCATCAACTAAATCATCCTGCACCTCATCAATTGAATTATCGATGCCACCTTCGTTCTCCTCAGTTGGGTTTATAACCGGAATATCGCCCGATGAATCCGAGTTTGCATTAGAGGAACTAGAAGACTCTGGTGTTGCATTAAAATGTTGAATTATCTGAGGAATTCTATAACCGAGTTCGTCCTGGAGTTTTTGGATTTCTACAAGTCGCTCAACAGAGCTCTCTGGCAAGTGAGGAACAATTTGTCCATCTTTAAACTTGCGAACTTGGTGAGGCAGTAGACCGGTTTTAATAAAATATCTTATTCGATTTTTATAATTACCATAGCCAAACTTGACGCCAAGCGTCTTGGCTTTTTCTACAACCTCATCCGTTGGGATTAAGTTGTGTTTTCTGTAAAGATTTTCTGGGTTCATCGGGCAAGATTTCTGAAAATCTCTTAATGAGAAAAGTATATATTCTCTTTTGTGCAATAACAATACTCTATTTCTCGCGGCGAGAAATGTTGTAGTAACAACAAGAAAAAATAATTTATTCAATTTATGAAATATGTCTGCTACATTAGTATTATGAATAAAGATGAAAATCAGAAAGAGCTAATGCAATTAATTATTGAATCACCAAAAGGTAAAATCCTTACGGATAAAATTTATGCTCTATCCTCTAAGAATGAGTTGGGAGAGTTTGATATCCTATATGGTCACCGAAATTTTATTTCACAAATATTTGACGAAATAAAAATCTGGAAAGATAAAAAGAATTTCAAGCGATATAAAATCGGAACCGGAGTTATAAAAATCGAGAACAACGAAGCAAGAATATTTTTGAAAGTTGACGACTTTAACTTTTAGAGGTGTGTCCTAATAACACCGAAGTAGATTATAAAACGTTATCTTTTCTCGCCTTTTCAATAGTTCCTAAATATAGGAATTTTTGAGGATCAATTAAGTCATATTTCCCATCAAGAATATCACCAACATCAGATATTACATCCTTAAGTGCTACCGTAGCACCCTCAGATCCGGTCTGGGATTCAATGACATAAAAACTTTGTGTCATATAGTTCTTAAGTATATTCGCCCGCTTATAAACTACCTGATCTTGAGCCGAAAGCTCAGATTCTCCGACGAGCAAAACGACCCTCTCAATACGCACAGACTCTTCTAGCAATTTTTTTGCATCCAAGTATGTCTGGTAATGTAGATGTCCCGCAACATCCGGGCTAATCGCTGAGGAAGTAGAGGAAAGTAAATCAATGGCAGGAAATCTTCCGGTCTGATAGATTTCCCTAGACATGATTATACTTGCGTTTAAAAACGGGAATACGGCTCTGACTGCATAATCAGCCATATCATCTGATGGTACATAAATAGCTTCAATAGCTGTAATCGATTTATCACCATACGAAGAAATCATCTCATGTAATCCGCCCATTTCTGAAGTTAAAGTCGGTTGATAGCCACCTTCAGAAGGCAGTCTATTCATCAAAGTAGAAAGTTCGCTACCAGCCTGTGCGAACCTATACATGTTATCCATAAAAAAGAGGACATCTTTTTGAGCTTCTCTAGAAAAATACATTGCGATCGCCGCAGCAGAGTATGCCGTTCTATATCTTATGGCAGGGTTTTCCCCCATTTGTCCTATTACAAGGCATGAGTAATCTAAACTTTTTGATTCTTCTAAATTTGCAATCAGTTCCTGTGCCTCTCTTGAACGTTCGCCAACAGCTGAAAATACAGTCACGCTTTGTCTCGCCTTGTCGTTCACGACGATGTTATTTATTAACTCGGTGAGCAGAACCGTCTTGCCAACCCCTGCACCTCCAAACAATCCGCACTTGCCACCCTTGAGTATAGGACAAAAAAAGTCGATGGCTTTTATCCCTGTTTCTAGTATTTCAACAGGCACTAGCACTTGGTCAAGTCCGGTGCTAACGGTTTGGGAGGAGTGTAACGAAACCTTGGGTGTATTTTCGAGCGGTGGTTTTCCATCTTGAGGATTTCCAAACAAATCAATGACACGCCCTAACAAATTTTCCCCAACAGGCACCTCAATACCTTTGCCTGTGTTTGTCACAATATCTCCCCTGCTTAAGTTTTCGAATTTATTTAGAACTAAGCATAAGCATTCATTATGTGAATCGTTACTTATAACCTCAAATTTAATTTCCGTGTCTCTATCAAGCTCTAGAAGGTCTCCAACTTTTGCCATATGTTCCTCAGGGAACTTAATGTAAACGATATGTCCTTTAATTTTTGAAATTTTACCTATACTCATAATCTCTTCCTCCACAAAGCGACTCCGGATAATCTTTCTTGCTGTAACTTATTATCAAGCCGTTTTAAGAAGATAAAACGCTCTGCTTTTAGCCTTTTTAATCTGGTTTCACTGCTTGCAATGGCTGATTCCATAGCACTTATTCTGGAGCCATATTTCGCAAGCTCACACTCATATAATTTCTGCTTAAATATCGTAGAAAATATCTCAACCTCAAAGAAGTTTAATACACTTTCAACCGAAGGCTCCACTATATAATTAGTCTTAACGACCTCATTGCTAGATTGATATTTTTCTTCTGCTTCACCACTTAAACCATCTTCAACCGTAACTTGCTCAATAAAACTTAAAAATTTCGGATAGAAAACCTGCACATATTGATAACGAATAATCGTATCAAGCAACAACTCGTAATTTTCCTGGTTTGTCTTCTCCGGAAAATCAAAATACTTGTACTTACCCTCTAGCCCGAAAGATGAAGCAATCTTCTTTCCGGATCTACCTATTACGATCAAGCTGTGAGGCTTGGAATAAACACTGCTGTTTTTATAGTTATTAAATACATTTTCACCAACATCTCCGACTAATCGTTCATTGGGCGTAACTATAACAGCTAAATCTTTTCCTGTTTTATTAACCGTCGAATATACATACTCTGAATCAATAGCGTGCTTACTGACCTCGTGTTTATAGAGCTCTTTAACTGAAATGAAAATCGGATACAAATCATCTGCAAATGCACGGGTTGCCGTTACGGATTCGCGGATTTTCTTCATTTTCATTACCGCAATCTCTTCATATATTCGAAGAAAACTTCTAACATTATCAACATAATCGATTTCCTTTTTAATATCGTTTAGATTTTGCATAAAGATCGGAAGTAAATGGCATCTTTCTTAATCGATTCGAGATACTGATCATAAGTCTCATATTTCATTAGGTTATCGAATTTTTCCTGAACTGACTTGTCGGATTTGAATTTATTGCAGAAATTATCTCTATATTCCGTAATTTTAATCACAGGAACATTGTCCATAATTCCCATCCAAATCATTGATAGAAAGGTCGTCTGAACCTCAAGTGGTATATCGAGGCTTGAAGGTTGCTCAAAAAACTTATAAATCTTATTTCCACGATCCAATATTCTTTGAAACTCCGGGCTTAGCTCAGTTCCGAAATGAGTATAGCTTTCAACATTTAGGTGAGAAGTGATTAAGCGAAACAACTTGCGGTTCAATGATCGTGCAATATTATTCTGTGTCTGTTTACCTACCCTCGTTACAGAAAGAAACACGTTTAAAGCAGGCCTACGCCCTTTATTAAAGGACTCAACATCAAAAAGGAAGTGACCATCGGTAATACTAATTAAATTTGACACGATGTAATCCGACAATCTGCTATCCAATGATTCGGCAACAGGAAGGCAAGTCAATGAAACTTCTTTCTCGTTGATAAAAAAGTTACCTGCACGCTCTAGAATCCTGGCGTGTCGATAGAACACATCGCCGGGGTATGAATCCCTACCCGGAAATCTATTTGATAATAAGCTTATTTCTCTGTAATGCTTGGCGTGAGTGGTTAAATCATCAAGAACCATTAACACATCTTTTCCCTTTTCCAGAAAGTATTCCGAAACTGTAACAGCCGCATATGGTGTTAAATCAATCAAACTCGGTAAATCATCTGAGAAACTGGCAACGATTATCGATTGGCTTAATACACCCTCGTCTTTAAGGAAATCATAGAGCCTTTTAATTTCAGATTTTTCCTTTCCGACACATGAATAAACTACAACAGAGCCTAAAACGGCCTGACGTTTAACGATATTTAAAATAACAGAAGTTTTACCTGTTTTTCTATCACCTACAATTAGCTCTCTTTGACCTTTTCCCAGGGGAAGCATCGAATCTATGATTCCTACCCCGGTTTCGAGCTGTCTCGTGATCTTGCGACGATCTCCGAGTTTCCTAGGTGCCGAATCGTAACTGCGAAACTCACTTGCATCAAACGCGCCTCCGATAATAACTCTTGAAAGAGGGTCTATTACCTTTCCCAACATTGAAACACCAACCGGCATTTGGAGTGTCTCACCTGTGCGTGCAACTTTATCACCGGCTTTCACTCCTTCTCTTGAAAATAGTATGACCTCAACTTCATCTTCATCCAGAGATAATACCTGGCCATATGCACCACTTGGGAAAATCAGTAACTCATGCAAACTGACTCCGGGTAATCCTGAACAGAAAAGTATGGAAGTATCAACCTTCTTCACAACCCCGTACTCCTGCATCTTTTGTAAATAGTATTCAAAGTTATACATCGCTAGTTATTTTTAAAAAACTCGTTAACCTTATTCTGTATTGAATAATCACAGTATCTACCTTGATACTCAACAATCAAACCGCCTAAGATTCGGGGATTTACCTTCATGGTTACAACAAGGTTTGTTCCGTAGATGCCCTCTAAATCCTCAAATATTGATTGTTTAAAATCGTGTGTAGGCTCAAATGCCATGATTAGTGTGATTTCGGGAAGATCCTTAAGTTTATTAACGACAGAGCTAATTGCACTGATAAAATCCTCTCCCTTAAATGCTGTAACTCTAGGCAGATCTTCAAATTCAGAAAGTAATTGCAACTCAGCATCGGTAAGTCCTCCAAGCGATTTGGATGCATCAAAGCCGGATTTATATGCTCCTTGCTTCAGGTTATCCAGTTTATCAATAAGTGTTTGTAAATTCTCTTTTCGTTCGGGAAATTTTAAGCACATAATCAGTTTTTGTGTTCGAGCTTCTCTTCTTTTAACCGATTAAGAACTTCTATAACTAATCTTTCCTGTGATTCAACGGGGATATAATTAGGTAAAACTTCCAAAGCAAGTGCAGAAACCCGAGAACGCATTTGTTCTTCGATGTCTTTAATTTCTTGTTCTTTGAAAGCTGTAATTTCAGACTTAGCCTGTTCGTAATCAACTCTCAAGGTAGAATCGAACTCCCTTTCAATCTTAATTGCCTCTTTCACCATCGATTCACTAAATTGTTTAAGGTCCTTTTTCCCTTCGGATTGCAAGTCTTGAATAAAATTCTTAGTCATTTCCTGATAATCATTTGAAAGCTCCTTATAGAATTTCCTGGTTTCGCCTTTCAAATCCTTTAAAATTACATCGAAATTCTGATTAATTTCATTTTTCAGGGAATTGCTTATGTAATCAGACTTCATCAATATTTCCAATGCCCTTTTATTTGCTGAAGCGATAACTTCATTTACCCATGTTTCGAGATTCGAATATTTACTTCGAATTTTCCTCTCAACTGAATACAGGTAGAAAGCATACATGAATATCAGAAACAGTATGATGAAGTTGATTGCGAAGATGAGGTTTTGTAGATTAATTGATTCAATTATCATGGCAGGTATTTCAATTATATTTTAATAATCAGATAAGATAAAGCGAGACCTCCACCAATAATCACTAGAGTCAAAACGGAATTCAATATAAGGTTAAACATTATCACTTTACTAGCGAGAGGATTTCTGCCGGTTGCATCAACGGCTCTGACTGCAATTTTTCTAAAAGTTAGGAAGCCAAACCCGAAAGTGGCAGCTGCGAGGGTAAAACCCGCACCAAGTTTTAATACCTCTGACATGCTATCGTATTGCTTCAATGCGGATAAGTTAAAGTTATCTAATATCGTGGGTGGTATGAATGAGTCAGCAGTTTCCGAATTTACTGAAACGTATTGAGGGTTCAATAATACCTTAATCATACCGATACTATCTTCATCTGAAGAGAAATCTTCCAAAGCAATACCTAAACCATATCCGTCAGTAGTTAATTTCATTCCGATACCTGGAAGTCCGGATGCACCAATAATATCTCCTTTTAGTATAGAACCGTTAATATTGGAAACTCTAACCGAGGCCTCTCCGGTACTGACAACAGGAACCGAATTGTCATCAAAGGATGTAATAATTGAAACAGCAGGCTTATAGGTAACAACGCCAACAATGGAATTATCCAAGGCTAAATCCGATAAAACGTACTTGCCTTCCCTATGTGAAATAAGATCACCTTCTTCTACGGGTTCTTCAATTACAACGTGCTGAGAAATGCCTAAGGTTCCCGATGACTGAGCCAAAACTGATTCAGTGGCACATACAATGAACCCCATTATTACTGAGATGATAATGAATTTAGTAGAATACAAATTTCTGCCTCCAATTAATACATAAATCCTAACGTATCAACAAGCAAAAAAGAAGCAGGACTGACTGAGTCTCCGAATTTAATTCTTCACGTCGCCGAAAGTCTAAAGTAGAATCGTGTGATGAAAGTACTTATCACTGCTTCGGAATGTTCTCCATTAGTAAAGGTCGGAGGCATTGCCGACGTTATCGGGAGCTTACCCATAGCACTCAAAAAGCTCTGCGTTGACGTAAGACTCGCAATTCCCTACTACAAACCACTCAAAGACTTTATTGAAGAAAATAAGATGGAGGATAAAGTTAAGTCCGTTCTCGAATGCATGATCAAGTACGGAGATGAAGAACTCGAAGTAACAATTTATGAAACAACAATTCCCAACTCAGATATCCCCGTTTACCTAATATATTGTGATAAATACATTTCAAATGGCGGCATATATTTTTCTCCGGAGATTATGCCAAGCCCCGAAGATGAACTGGAACGATTTGCGGTTTTCAGCAAGGTGGTTGCAGTGGTATTCGGCAGTGAAAATGATTTCTTCAACCCGGAAGTTATCCACTGCAATGACTGGCATACAGGCATGGTTCCTCAAATTTTACAGAATACCTTAAGATACAACCCTAAGGCCACAATGAAGAAGACTCTTTTTACTATCCATAATCTTGCCTATCAAGGTTTCAGTAAGCTGGAAGTAGTAGAGAAGCTAGGCATAAATATTAATTTGGACCAAAGCCTAAAATGGGATGCCGAAGACAACAATCTTGATTTTCTATTACAAGGAATTGTAGGTGCGAACTATATCACGACAGTTTCACCTAAATATGCAGAAGAAATTCAAACCACCGAATTTGGAGAAGGCCTCGAAGAAATCCTAAAGGCAAGACAATCTAGAGTCGTAGGAATACTTAATGGAATTAGCTATGAAGTTTTTAACCCTGCAACTGATAAGCTGCTTTTGAATAATTACGGGCTATCTAACTGGCAAACCAATAAATCCCTGAACAAAAAAGCTTTACAAGAGGAACTCGGACTTGAAGTAAACGACTCAATACCTATGATCGGTATAGTCAGTAGACTCGCCCACCAAAAAGGGATCGACGTAATTTCCGAGATGTTAGAAGAAATACTGAAACTCGGATATCAAGTTGTGATTTTAGGAACCGGTGACCCTATGCTGGAAACAAAACTTAAAGAGGTCGCTGAATTACCTCAATATAAAAGTAGGTATAAAGCTATTCTTCAATTTTCCGAGCAATTTGCACGCAGAATTTATGCATCTTCTGATTTTTTCATGGTTCCGTCCAGATTTGAACCCTGTGGGCTAACTCAAATGATTGCCATGAAGTATGGCTCACTTCCGATAGTTAGAGCAACTGGTGGTTTATATGACACGGTAGAAGATGAAAGAACCGGATTCACCTTTAGTTATCTAAATTATGACGAAGTTTTGAAATGCCTTAAAAGAGCATTGAACGTCTATGCCAATAACAAACCTCACTTCAGGAAAATGGTTGAATCAGCGATGAAAAAAGACTTCAGTTGGGAAGAAAGCGCTAAAAAGTACGTTTATCTTTACTATAAGACTTTAAACGATGAATGACCTTTATTGAAACGCTAAACCTTGAAGCTTTCGACTTTACAGAAGAAAGATCTAATGTTGTCAAAAATATATCTCTTTCCGCCTGAATTTTGCTAATTATAAGATCCAATAAATGATCGAATTTTTTAGAGGAAACCTTCTTATCGTTATAATATCCCTTCACGACAGCGACAATAAAACGCTCATCGCTGATACCTTTCGATCTGACATCAGTCATCCACAAAGCGATTGCTTTAGCTAAATCGTGTTCTTTTTGTTTCACAGAAGAAGTCAACCTTCCCCACTCAAAATCAATAACTCCGGTTATCCGATCTTTAATAAACAAGACATTCTCTTTACTAAAATCTCCATGCGTTACGTTACAGTCATGTATTTTCCTCAAAGTTTTACCGAGTTTATTGGCACTCGATTCGTTTGCCCACACCTTACTTATTTTTTGCCCTCTAACATAGCTTAATGCGGCGATACGACGAACTTTCCCATAAAGTTTATACTCTACTACCTGCTTACCTTGTGGAGTCTCCAAAACGTCACAGGTTTGAATTCCTGACTCTCTAAGCTTCTTAAATATTTTTAACTCTCTATTTATTAAATACTTTGAACGGGAATCCGAATAAAATCTAAAAACTAGCTTTGAATTATCGACAAATCTTATTTTAGCTACAGTATTACCTTTGCTTGCATAAAAGACTTCGTAATCCCTTACTTCACCTAATCCATATTTTTCCGCCACTTTCTGTATATTATATTTATCTATATAGAATTTAATGTTATTGGGTCGAACTATTTCACCGCTTAGTGCTCTCCCCAAATCATATAAAAAGGTTCGCTTTGCATTTTGAACGTCATTAGTATCATCTTTCGCAAAGCTTGTAAGTTGATAAAAAAACCTCAAAGCTAAAACTACCGTACAGAAAGTAAACGAGTCAGTAAAAACCTTTAGGTATTTACCGTCTTCATATTTTTGATATTTGTTATAGTAATAGGTAAAAACTCGCGCTTTCCAGAATTCTTCTCTCCAAAACATTAGAGACAAAAACGCAGCATTAAACCCTAACGGTACATATCCGAAATATTCCCAGTCGATAAACGTAAACTTCTTGGTCATGTCTTTTTCTATAAGCACGTTTTCAGGATATAAGTCTCTATGAGATAGCTCATAATCTCTAAAAGTTTTATTGAAATTCTTTTCGAAGTAAGCGTGTATGCTATTGAATAGGTCAGATGGCAAATCCCCTTCCATTTTCTCAAGATAATATCGCAACTCTTTCTTAGCAGTTCGACTTCCCCATCGACCTAAATCAAGCGACCCTGCATCAATATCAGATACTGCATCAAAGAACTTGATGAATTCATGAAAGTTTTCGAGTCCGAATTTTCCGAAATTAATGCCGAATGTTTCAATGAATTTCCCCAGATCCTTCCCTTTGATGTATTTATAAATGTAAAAAGGGTGAACTCCACCGGTATGAGATTTAACAATAGAGGGTACCCAGGATTTGTATTTCGACGGTAACTGCTTTCTAAGCAACTTAATGGAATTAATTTCCTTTACGAATCTATGACGGGCTTCTTCGTCTGTAGAGTCAAACAATTTTAAACATAAGTCGTTATCTTGAGCATCTACACACCTTACAACATGTGACCTGATCATCGAACCATCAGGAACACGTATCGCATCGGTAAGCGTTAACGAATACTTGTTCAAAGTATCAGCTAAAATATTGTTATTCATGGGGTATTACTTTGCGGCAGAAGTTATAAACATACGAAAATAAAATAATTATTATTCCGGCTGGCCTTTTGAAATTTTTCTATACTCTTCTTTATACTGAGCTAATATTTCTTCAAACCGCTTAAAATTACCTTCGGTTCTGAAAACGTCCATAACATGAACAGCATCGTAAATATCTAGATCTCTTTCCAATTTATATTGGGAATCTCTCCACTTGATGGCTTTTTCGTACTCCCTATCGCTTGCGGCTCTCTCTTCTTCTTCCTTTAGGGCTGTGAGTAGAGCTTTATAGTGATGTTCAGCTGCAAATCTTTTAGACAGAGGTATAGCTCTAGTTTTAGTATCTGTATCTCTCATTTCATCAACGAGCCCGGTTCTCTGCCATTCGTGTGCTGTAATAAGTATCTTCTTATACAATTCATCTATACGCTCCAAGTCCTGTTGCTCTTTGTCGGGAACTTCAAGAACTACTTTATATAGTGAGTTCATTCCCTTTTCGATTTCTTCGATACTCCACCACGGAATTGCACATGCCCACCACCATGGATCACTATTCAAAGCTCTATCAAGTAAGTCACGCGCTTTCACCCATCGTCTCTTACTTTCTTCCTCCTGCTGCTGATCTTGTGTTAAATTAACCCAACTCTCGTATTGCTCAAACATCGCCGGAAAATGTTCATCAGAGTATTTCGACTGGTTAACAGCTCTAATCGCAATATCCGCCATTTCCCATTCATAATTGTGAATTTTATTGCTTTTATTGAACCAATAGTTATACGGATTTCCTTCCTGAACATCCTTCCAACTCGATGCCCATGTAGAATCTTTTGGCATCACGTTTTCTACTTCAGGGAAAAACTTAGTTAAATCAGAAATAAAAACATTATCAATCTCCGGAGAAGCCAAGATATCAAAAAGAACTTCTTCGTGCCCGGGCCTGTGATGACCAAATGTTTCAGCATCCATAGCAGTAATCGTATAGGTATCACTGTTAAGACGATCCTGAACCACTCTCTTAAAAGATTCGGCAGAGCGAACCTGTGCAGACATAATTACATTTGTTGGATTTTTTTCTCTAAAGAAAACTTTGAGCGATCCACCTTGAATCACATATGTCTTATCAAAATTTGTCGCATGAGCTTGATCTTTAACAGCAACTTCATCCGCTAAGATCCATTCGTAACCCATATCCTCAACTATTTTGGCAACTTTAGGGCTGTACGCCATCTCGGGAGAAAAGAAACCTTTAGGTTTGTAAATTTCTCCGAAGTATTTTCGATTTGTTTCTTCGTTTAGTTTTATTTGTCTACGAATCTCATTCTCAGGTATAAGCGGAAGAAATGCATGGAATTTAGCAGAACCTGTAAGATCAACCCGTCCCATTTCTACTAATAGCCTTAAATTATCAACAACATCCCGATATCCATGCTCGAAAAGTAGCTCAGTTAACACAGAATTTATATTTATAGAAATCTTGGTTTCTTCAATCTTGAGAAAACCTCTAATAAGAGGCCGATATGATTCGTTTGTAATCTTTTCAAGTATCCCCGGATGCTGCCACCAAGGCTGATACATGTGAATAAAATGTCCCCACTTCATAGTTAATTTTCAATTAATATGAACCTATTTTCTGAAAAAGCTTTTCGGATTTAAAATACAAAGCTTTCTCATATAGTTCAAGATACTGAGTTGCTACATTGTCCCATGAAAAATCTGTTTTCATGGCATTTCTTTGTATCTGCCTCCAGACATTTCTATTTCTATATGTCTCTTGAGCACGAACCATCTGTCCGTATAATGACCAGCCATCAAATTCCTTGAACTTAAACCCATTACCTTCTAACGTTGCAGGATTGAAATCCTGTACAGTATCGTCTAGACCCCCTGTGGCTCTTACAATAGGCACCGCACCATATCTCATCGCCTCCATTTGAACAATTCCACATGGCTCGAACCTTGAAGGCATCAGAACAGCATCTGCTCCACCAAAAATAAGCTTCGGAAGTGTAAAATTAGCGTAGGTGTGTACACCAACACGACCTTTAAACTTCTTCGCAAGTTGTTGTGCCATTTTTTCGTATCCGCCGTCACCTGCTCCTATTTGTACAAATTGTGCATCAAAATCACGTAAAAACTTATCTACTACTTCAAACATAAGATCAACACCTTTTTGATGATCCAATCTACCGACTGAACCAAACATCATAATCTCCGGATTCTCTTCAAGTCCAAATTCTTTTTGGAGCTTTTTCTTGTTTAATAATCTTATGTCTATAGTGTCTTCATTGTAATTATTAGGAAGTATTGGATCAGTTTCAGGATCAAATTTCTCTGCATCAATACCGTTCACAATACCAAATAGTTTTGACCTAAGCTCTAGTAATAATTTATCTAAACCACAACCATATTCAGCAGTCAGAATTTGTCTGGCGTATCCCTCAGAAACCGTATTGACTATATCCGAATATATAATTCCCCTTCTCAAATAATTGAGTCTCTTTAATCTATCGCTAAACAATGGGGGAATACGGGATCTACCATCATCAAAGTTTAAATCGCTATTAGGATCAACCATTTGCCCTTGAAAATTGATATTATGTACAGTTTGCACACAAACAGAATCCTTAAAACAAGGATTATCCTTAAAATCCCATTTAACAATATTCGGAACCAATGCAGTATGCCAGTCATGGGCATGTATCACATCAGGCTTCCAATCTAGGTGATTACATATATATAGTAGAGAACCGTAAGATAAGAGAGCCCATCTGACATGATCATCCGAATAGTTGTACACATTCGACCGCTTCTCGTAATACTCCATATTCTCGAGGAAATAATACGTAACGCCATCTTCACTCTTATACATCTTTACGTTACAAATCAGGTTTACGGGCTTTCCATCTTCTTTCTTATAGCCTGTAGGGACTTTCAAACCCTTATATACAAGCTCGATATTGTATTTAGACTCGTCTATCGATCCAAACTTGGGAATAAAAATACGGACATCATGACCGGATTTAACAAGGGCTCTTGATAAATAAGTGATAACACTACTTAATCCCCCAACACTGGAAAATGGCACGGCTTCAGCCGCTATATTAAGTATGTTCAGCTTATTTTCCATAGTAATAAAATGTTAACATGAAAGACTATTTCCCAAAAATCATTCCGGATACTAGGTATGACCTTACGAACCCACACCCTGCTTTACTACAAGACAGAAACCTTATTGGCCTACTAAAAACTCCCACCTACTTGTTAATGGTTCTCAAATTTAATATATGCTAATTTTTCTGGGACAAATTAAGGCTACTGAATGCGAGCCTGTTTTTACGAATATTTAGAAATGATATCTATTTTTCCTATGATAGTAACACCCACGGCAAAGAAAAGCTCACATACAAAAAACCGCTTCTACTCAAGTGTCCTGCCCATCACTTGTTGGTAAGAAGCGGATTTCTATGCGCGAGCCATAGTCCTAACAATGTAGGTTAGACAACGCCATCCGGAAGGATGTCATACTAGTTGACAATATAGATAAGCGATGAAGACAAAACCCAATCCACAATAAGGAATGGAAAAAGGTAAATAATTTTTAGATTAGATTTTGATATTTAAATAAATCCGATTTTACCCTTTTCGAATATAACCACCATGATTGTAGAAAGGGTCCTGTCTTCATCGGAAGCTTTTGTTACTAAAGTGCAAATTATCAGTTGAGCTGGAAAGCTGCAACCAAATAATATATCCCTCTAAATAGAGGTCGATAACACGCCTATAGTAACTATATAGGCGTGATTTGTCAAGGGTATCTATGCTATACCACCCTATAAGGATGTTAAATGCTGACGGAACCGTTTTACAAGATCCTCGTCCTTAATCTTCATAAGATCTCTCAAAAGGAGTTTGTCGTCAACAACTCTAAACCCCCCTATTTCTCGAGTAGGCATAAATACAACATCAGTGTTTATCAATACCCCTAAATTCGAGTCTGAAGAGTCTTTACCCGGAGTAAGACGCAACTCGTTCTTCCAAATTTGGATATCCTCCGGATTTACATAGAAATGAAGAATCGTAAACGGGTTAATAAGAAAATGCAGCGACAATCCCGCATACAAAGTAAATGCATATTCTAAGTCTTTACTAATAGATACATCTTTAATTTTCCTTGCCAATTCAATCAAATCCGAATATTCACTCTTGTAAAACCTGACACCTAAATCATTAGGAACAACGTTAGGAGTCTGCTCTACAGGCTGTGCGTAGGATGGGAAAGCCCTTGGTGGCTGGGCAACGCTATTATCTGAATGAGGCATGCGCTGAGTTTCCCTGCTATTTGAGGCAAAAGAATTACCTGTCATCCCAGGGCTCCAACTGCTAGAATTTTGACGACTGCTAAAATCCGAAGAAACGCCCTGATTCACAGGTTCATTTTTAGCTGGCTCAGTAGGCTTTTCAGATAATCCGAACTCAAAATAGCCATCATCTTCTGTATCATCAACGGTTGCTGCGGAATCCCAACTAGGCCTTTTCGTCTGTTGATCGGGCAACCTCTGATAATCTCCCTCGCTCTGAGTAACCGGGGATACGCCTTCATGGCGACCATAGACATTCTGAGACGTTTCGACAGGATAAGAGTCTTGAACAGGTTGAGCTGCAGGCTTTTTATAAAAAGAGAAATCGTCTGCTCCTCCTGTGCTTCCCCTACTAAAATCTTGAGAATACTGCTGAGGTGGCAACTGAGAACCAAAACCTGTAGACGGCTGAGATACCTGACCTAAATCCTGCCCGCCAATTGGTCTGCCTCCAGCACCATATCCATCTGTATCTTTCTTTTGCTGTACAGGTGCGTTAGAGCTACCTTGATCCCCGGAGAAAGCTCCTGCAAAATGACTACCACTCAAATCACTGCGTATCTCAGGATCATATTTCCCTGCATTCAAGAATTCAACAATATGATCCTTTGTAAATCGATGTCGACCTGAGGCAGTACGCATGGACTTTATACGTCCATCCTCCATGTATCTATACAATGTACGCAAACTTACCCCTAGGACATCTGCAACTTGTGCTGACGTGTATAGTTTATCTTGTAGTTCAATAGCCATGTCCACAGATTACATAACATGGCACGCAACGTCAATTAACGGTTGTGACTATAGGGCGATTGGCGGCGTCCTCATTTCTTAAGACGCTGTCGTCTCGGCAAAATATTCGTTTCGTCTATTTTGCAAATAGTGAACTTCACTTCTTCCTGTCGAGGTGCATTGTTTGCTTGCGATGTGATTCTGACCTTCATGCTTGGTGAGTTTTTACCGATCGAAATCTAAAATCTTTGGCGTGGACATATCAGGGCAAGCGGATCTTCGTCGTTCTGCATACGCCGTAATACAAACTTCTCAAAGTGAAATTACGACCACCACTAAGAGGCCGATTAAACGGCGATAAACAGTCGGGCAAAACTACTTATGAATGATATATAATAGATAACGAAATGAAGGATCTAGTAACCAACTTAACCACAGGCTTTATCTTGGTATTTATCACGATGCTTACCGTGTTATACAGCGAAGGTTGGAGAATTAATAACTTTATACGCGAATCAACGGATCAGTCGAACTCCGTGGTAACCAGAACCGGTATGTTAGCAGTTCGCTCAATCCCGGAAGGTGCAAAGGTATTTCTTAACGACGAAGCCTCAACAGCAACTGACGACACAATAACCTCACTAACTCCGGGAAAATACAAACTCAGAATTGAAAGAGCCGGATTCGAAACATGGAGCAAAGAAGTCGAAGTCTTCCCCGAACTAGTCACAGACATCACCGCAGTACTTATATTACAAAGCCCAAAGCTTGAGCCACTAACAAATGTAGATGTAAAAGCCTTCTCTATATCTGCTACTCAAAACAACATTGCCTTCATAACAAAGAATATTGAAAAGCCCGGAATCTGGATATTACCCCTAAATCGAAACACGATAAACCTATTCAACAACGAAAGTTACCTATTCATTCCCGACACAGCAACAAACACTCCGTCACTGGGCGACTCAATACATTGGTCTCCTGACGACAAAGAAATGGCAGTGAGAATGAACGAAAAAGGCTATCTTTTATATCAAACCAACGACTTAAATAATCCATCCATAAGACCAACTGTACTAAACGACATGACTGCAAACGAGGAGAAATGGCATGCATATTGGAAGCTCAACTTTCTTGAGAATAAGAAAAATATACTTCAGCGCCAAAATATTAACGATTATTTTATAAATAAACTTGAATCAACAAGAGGAAACTGGTCACCTGACGGCGAAAAGTTTTTTATACTCGACGACGATCCTCAAGCCGAGGGAAAACATAAAGTCGTAGTATATAATTCGGAAATCCCGGTTCCTGTTGGAGAAAAAAGAGTATATGAAACTTTGAATCAAATAGATACCTCAAATACTAAAATTTACTGGTATACAGACTCATACCACCTCATTCTTGTTGAAAAGGATACTGAAAGAGAAAATTACTACACGATTAGTTTGGTGAGAATTGATGGATCAAATAGAACTGTAATATATACAGGAAACCTAGCTAGCGATCAGGCTTATCCGACTCCTGGCGGAGATAAAATAATTGTATTAACCTCACTAAAAGAAAATACTTCTACCAATCTATACAGCATTTCAATCAGATAAGGCGTACATGCTCTCATTTGAAGAAAGCTCCCGCACAAGCTTAGCCTTAACGACAAACCTATTGAGCGTCGCTCCGGGCGGATAACAGGTTACCAGAGTAACTACAGATGTATCATATTCTTCGTAAAAAGGCTTGGTGTCCCAACCGGGTATAACCTCCGTACTAAATACTTTGTAAATGTAAGACCTATTATCATGAACTACGATCACAACATCTTCATTATCTAATTTGTTTAAAAGATTAAATACAGTCGCATATGGACCTAATTGCCAGAAGTTCAAAGAAGAGTGTGCGAAAAGAAATACATTCCCATTTTCACCGGGCAAAGAAGTTCCGACTGCATGTGCAACACCTTCACGCAAAGCATCCATATACTCACGCTCGTTAACCGTTGAAACATTCTTCTTTACCGGAGCGTTCACACCGATCTTAGGAATGATAACCGCAAACTCATTACTTACAGGAAGTATAGGAGCGATATCCGAATCACCTTCATCAACATCTTGCTCATCCTCAATTATTTCCTTATGATCATCAATCGTAATGTAATTAGACTGTATTGGCGGATTAAGCCTATAGCCAACTTCCTTGTACAGAATTGGGAAATAGGCGAAAACTGAGATTCCAAGACCTGTGATTATGAAAAAATTACCGATTGTATTAAGAGTAAACCTAAATAACATGCCAATAATTATATCATTTCAGGCAAATATTGCGATTAAACATAATTTTCCTTGTATTTACTCAACTTTCCTACGTTATCACTCGCCATCTAAAGAGTGACAAGTAGCAGCTATTATTTGAGAATAAAATAGGTCAGTGACGAAGGCCTCGAATAAACGGCTAGAGGTCTTTTCGACACAGCAAAGCAACGCAAATATTTGTTATAAAACGATCCTGATGAATACTTACACTATCCGATCCTTGCAAAGTTCTCAGGCTACATGACGTCGTAATATTCACACGCTATGAGCTACATGCTTGCAGGCTTAGCTTTAGCGTAATCACTGGTTTGTCAAGAAATATTAGCACACATTATTTGTTCTTAACCATACTTAAATCCATACTAAAGGTCGGCAGCCTGGTCGTGTTGGTAATATAGAGATTCAAACCAAGATAATCGAGGATACGCTCATTTTGACGAGGGTATGATTATTACCCAAAATTACAACTACAGGATCTTAACCATAGATCAGCATGATTTAGACAATGACAAACACCCCAAATCAGGACTCTAGCCTCAGCACAAATCCCGAAGAATCGCCTATGAGATGTATAAAGCATACTTGTAGCTGATATGAGATAATACAGAGTGCTTAAAAGATTATTGCACTTGGCTTGGATACTATAAGCTCTCGTAGCTCAGTGGATAGAGCACAGGTTTCCTAAACCTGGTGTCGAAGGTTCGATTCCTTCCGGGAGCACCACATCAAACGCAATTAAATAAACACCAACTACGCATCTCTTATTATTCCAAGAAAACTTGCTCAACGTCGTAAGTTCCATCAACGTAAATATTTAGTGCACCATAATTTGGTGCTTCCAAATTCCTATCGATTGTAAGAGCACCTATTATAAAGTGGACCAAGGCATCTGACCCATCATCAGGAGTACTGCTAAAAAAATGTTGATCACCTGCAAAAGTAGCCTTTACATTTGATGCCCTAATCTTACTAAGTAATTCAAGTCGCTGCCCTTCAACATCAGATGAATACTGTCCCATCCCCTTGCGCATCATCCCAAGAACGCTATTGTTGAAAAATATCGGATTATGCAGGAAAACAAAATCAGATGAACCCAGATGCTCATCTATGAATTTGAACTGCTCTTCATCTATGCCTTCATATTCATTAGAATTGTCGATCAGCAAGATCTGTTGACCTAAGAGGGTAAAAACCTTGTAGTTAGTGCCTAGAGTAGCCTTAAAATTATCCGGACCGGAACTTTTCCAAAGATCCCTATCACCGGGAACAAAGTGAAAATCAATTGAAGTTCTATCAACCAAATCCTTAAACTCTCGAAAATCATCTTTAACACCAAGACTGGTGATATCTCCCAAATGTATTATGGCATCAGGCTTAGAATCCGAAGTTCCAAGGAATAGTACGAACCGTTCAAATGTTTGCCAGTCGCTTTCAGTATCCGATACGATAAATATTCTACCTGCGACCTCCTTGTCATTACTTTTAACGATAGGTTCTTTTTGAGTCTCAAATGCCCATTCCGTTCCGTATCTTATCAATAGAACTGTTCCGATTAAAAACAGAATGACAAGTAGATAGCAGGATGACAAACACGACAACCAACAATTTCGTTTATTTATGAACATGGCATGCAAAGTTTAGCACAGAACCAATCAATCAACCGACGAGACTGATACTCTAAGTTATCACATCGATTTCAAAGCTTTAATCCCCATAACAGATAACACATCTTCTAGGACAATTGCGAATGTAGTCACCAACATAATTCTATACTTGCGAATGTCGTCGTTTGCCTTCAATACAGGGCTTTGCTCGTAGAAAATATGGAATCCCGAAGCTAGCTTAAAAGCGTATTCAGCTAAATAAGATAAAACTTGAGTTTCCGCGACATTATCTAACATTGCTGTCCATTGGGAAATATCCTTAAGTAACTCGAACTCTGAGTCTGAAATATCAGAAGGAATCGAGTATTCAGGGTATTCATAATTGTTGAATCCGCCCTTATGAAGAATGTTAGAAGCTCTAGCAAATGAATACTGTAAGTAAGGTCCGGTGTTACCTTTGGTCTTTAGTGCCTCTTCATAATCAAAGACAATTTCTGTCGAGGGGTTGTATTTAAGCATGTAATGTCTCAGTGCACCTGAAGCGATCTCCCCTGCCTTGGACTCATCCTTATCCTTTTGTATCGCATTTATATTTTTACTCAACAATTCAAAAACATCTCTAGCTTTAACCCCAATTCCCTTTCTTCCTGACATTGCATATGAGTTTTTATCGTCTTCAGTATTTACACCAAGAGCTTTCGCTGTGTTGGAAGAAATATTTACCACGCCATAAGATATGTGGCTGAAATTGTCATGCTCTTTCACATGCCCCAATAGTTTGAGTGCATATCTAACCATCTCTTGCGGAAAAGCCTGCCTGTCATCTACCATGTTCATCACCCTATCACCTCGACCAAAAGACTGAATCTCTTTTTCACCAGTAATAGATGTACGGTACAGGTCAGGAAACTCTTCATCAAAGACATCGTATTTAAACCGATCTGCAATTATCCCAAACTTCCATAGATGATATGCAACATCTTTTGCCGTATATACTAAGGTGCCATCACTTCTTACCAAAATCTTATCTCCAAACTTAGGTGAATCATATTTCAACACCCAGCAACCTGCATTTTTACCTTCGGTCTCAAGTACAAAGTATTTGGATTTTTTCAATTCTTCAAATGCTAGCTTCCAGAAACCAGCTTTAATAACATCGCTTTCGTAAACAAGTAAATCGTAATGGATATCAAATCGATCCATCAACTTCAAATGTTGCTTAATAACCTTCCGTGCAATTTCTTGCGAAATCTCGTAGACCTCACCTTTCCCGGATTCCATTGCGTGTAAAATTTCCCGTCTTTTTGACTCCAGGCCTTTATTTGTTTCGTATAGCTTATTAATTTCGGAATATATATCCCAACAGTAGTCATCGAATAAAACATCTTTTGCCTGAGGAATATTAAGATTCATTACTGCGTTTGTAGTATCTGCCACCTGTAACCCTGTATCATCAATATAATTAAGAACTTCAACCTTATATCCTAATCTCTTGTATAACCTGGCCAATACATCGCCTAATACGGCGTTCCTTAAGTGACCAATATGCATAGCTTTATTAGGATTTACAGAGGTATGCTCAATAATTATCTTTTCGTGAGGATCTCCTGCCCTAGCTGGCCTTTCGTGCAATTGTTTTACCGTTTCAAAAACCTCGCGTGCAAATTCCTTCTTATTAATAAAAAAATTGACGAATCCGGGACGCGCAACCTCCACTCTTTCAACTAAAGGATCATTCATATCCCTAATACGAGATGCAATCATTTCAGCAAACTCCAACGGGGTTTTAACACTTAGTATCTCCTTATCTATTGAAGAAAACTTATTCAGTGCAATGTTTGTAGAAAAATCACCTAAATCTTTATCAGATGGCCTATCTATATTAACTAACTGAGGAAGAATACTAACTCCCAACCCTTGAAGGGCTACACTAACTAAGGTTTGAAACTTGAATTCAACATTCATAGTGAGATTATACCGAAAATTCAACGCATAGGTCTTATCTGAAATGATTCTCCATTCGTACTAACTTGTATGTGCTTATAATCACCGGTTTTATATAACGAGGTTCCAATTTCTTCATAAAAATCCGTTACCTCTCGGTGAGGATGACCGTAAATGTTTTCTGCGGCGGTAATGATCCCTACTGGGGGGTAAATTGCACGCGAAAAATCCTTGCTAAGCGAGTATTTTGAACCTTGATGAGAAACTTTCAAAACATCAATGGGAGCCGGGATAACTCCGGTTTGCAACAGTTCTTCTTGAAAACCTACCACAGCATCTGCAAGGAACAATGCTTTAAATCTGCCATATTCAAGTAATGTAACGATCGACTCCACATTCTGGTCTTTATAATAACCCTTAACCTGAGGCACAAAATTTTTTATTGATACCTCATTACTGAGACATTCAGCCACTCTACTTGCGTCAACCAATTTGGTGTCTTTTTCAGCAATTAAATATCTGAAATAGTCTTCATTCGAACTGACTGAAACATCTTCAAGGTTATAAACCGCACATTTCACTCTATATTCCCGAATTACACTTATTAATCCTGTTAAATGGTCAACATGTGAATGGGTAAGAATTATTAGATCGATTTCCTGCCTCCAAAATGGCAAAACCGTAGAAATTCTATGCACAACATCTCTAGATGGACCACCATCAATAAGTATTACATCCCTCGAGGGGGTTTTTATAAGAATCGAATCACCATGCCCTACATTTAAGTAATATATCGAGAGCTCGTCGCGATAATACTCCAAAATTTTTTGACCTTCAAACCTAAGAAATGTTAATAGAATCACTGATATATATATCAACATATAGATATTCAAAGTCATTCCCTCTCTCGGCCGAATACTATAGGTGCTACTGTTAGGAGTACTATAAGATAAATCAGCACTGTCACTATGGGATTAACCTGTGACCCAATTGCGGGGAACGTGCTCGCCCACTCCAATACTTTCACAATAAAAAGGTAACAGGCAACCAACGGTATTTTAATAATCATTACCGGGAGAACAATATAAATAGCTCCAATAATTGTTAAAACTCCAAACAACGGAGATAAAACAATATTAGACACCATCGAGCCAAAGTAATAAACCTGGAAGGTATGAAGCAGATACGGAGACATAAACAAAGTCACAAAAGGAACGACCAAAAACTCCTGAATGTGCAACTTAAGACCAGAAAATATCTTTGAACCTAAAATCACACCAAAAGTAGCAACAAATGAAAGCCTAAATCCGAAATCGGTCCAAAAAGCCGGGGAAAACATAAGCATCAAACCTCCGGCCAAAAAAAGTGAATAAAAGGAATCATTAACCTCCCCCATATACCGTGCATAAATCGATAACACACCCATAATTGAAGCCCTGATAATTGGGGCAGAAAACCCGACAAGAAGTAAATATAAACTAATAAAGAGAAAATTTACGGTAAAATACCACAACCTCCCCAATCTTAAGGTTACGAAAGCGAAGGTCTTAATCAAAAGAGATACATTGTACCCGGAAGCAACCAAAACGTGTGATATTCCGGCGGATTTTATTACTTGGTCAAAATCTTTAGTAAAAGATTCTTGATATCCGATCACCATGCCCAACAAAAGCCCTGCGTAAGGCTCAGGCATTTCCGTCCGGACCCGAAGAACGATGGCTTCTTTGATGAATGCAATTCTGTTGAGTACAAAAATAGAATTCTCATGTTTCTTGGAAATATTGGCGTAGTACATCCGACCATTAACGGATTCCCCTTTTACTTTTATGTAGTCACCCGGATAGTACCTTGGGTAAAGCGGAGCCATTATACGGGTTCCTTTTAGTTCGATAATTTGAAATGAACCCCTGTCATAAGGATACTTCCAAAGTGTCCCTTCGATTTCAGTGAATATTTTACCTTTAACGGGAGATTCTTTCTCAAGCAAATGACTATTGATCCTATAAGCACTTATGCTGAATAACAAAATCAATATAGTGCAGTTAACAATTGGGAACCCATTTATACTTGGCATAATGCCAAGCTTAGAGGGATGTTATTAATACATCTAAAAGGGTCTATTAAATAGAGATACAAAAAAAATGAACACCCCTCGGCTAAAAGTTAAAAATGGGGAAATTGCCACCTTTTGAAGAGTCTAATTTAAAGAAGCTCAATTATTTAACGACGAAGTTTACAATCTTATTCGGTACGTAAATGGTTTTAATAATTTCCTTATCCACGGTATATTTAGTCGCTAATTCTTTGGCTAATTTTTCAATATTTTCCTGCGATTCCTCGACTGAAATGCCGGTCAAATTACCACGAACCTTGCCGTTTACCTGAACAACTATATTGACAACATCTTCCTTTACAAGCGACTCATCATAAGTCGGCCATGACTCCTGATGCACGGTTATTCCATTTTGAGCGTAACCCAAGCTCGACCATAATTCTTCACAAATAAATGGAGTAAAAGGTGCCAATAAACGAATAAATTTTGATAAATCGTCTCGGGATAGCCCTTCTGAAGATTTTTCCCATTCATTAATGAATTCCATCAATTTTGCGATTGCAGTGTTATATTTCAACCCCTGAATATCATTAGTAACTTTTTTTATAGTTCTATGGAAAGATCTATTAATTCCTGACGAACTACCGGTTGAAGGAGGGTTGTTTGCAAGCCGCCATACGCGAGTTAAGAATTTTCTAATACCGGCAACCCCATTGGTATCCCATGGCTTGTCGGCATCAATTGGTCCCATAAACATTTCATACATTCGCAAAGTATCCGCCCCAAATTCATCAATAATTTCATCAGGGTTAATAACATTACCCTTACTTTTGCTCATCTTCTTGTTGTCCGGCCCCAATATCATTCCCTGATGTCTCATTTTTACAAAAGGCTCATCAAAGTCCAGATAGCCTTCATCTCTCAAGAATTTAGTGAAAAACCTTGAGTATAATAAGTGCAATACAGTGTGCTCTGCACCAATCATGTAAAAATCCACAGGTAACCAGGCTTTCATGGAATCCGATGAAGCAAATTCTCCTGTATTTCTCGGATCGACAAATCTTAGAAAGTACCACGAAGAATCAACAAAAGTATCCATGGTATCGTACTCCGGCGTCCAACCTTTTCCATAGAGGCGTTCAACCCTCTCCTTAAATTCTTTCGACAATCTTAATGGTGATTCACCTGTTGGAAGAAAATCAACATCTGTCGGCAATATCCAAGGCAAATGTTCGTCCTTCACAGGATGTGCATTCCCCTCAGGATCATAAACAACCGGAATAGGTGGCCCCCAATACCTTTGACGACCAACCAACCAATCACGCAACTTGTATGTATCTACTCGCTTTCCCCAACCTTTTTCCTCAAGGTAATCCATAACTTTTTCAGTGGCAGTATGTATATCCAGACCATTAAGGAAATCGGAATTAATCATCGTGCCATTATCTTCCTGTACTTGGCCGGCTTCTGTAACCGGAGAATCATCACCATCACCGGCAATCACAACTCGTATAATCTCGAGATCAAAAGCTTTAGCAAATTCAAAATCTCGTAAATCATGTGCGGGAACTCCTACAACTGCTCCTGTTCCAAATCCACCCAATACGAAATCAGATACCCAAATCGGCATTTTGCGACCGTTAAGATTATTTACTGCATAGTAGCCAGTAAATGCACCTGTTTTAACACGACCATCCTGCTGTCGTTCCAATTCTGTTTTCTTTTTGGAAGCTAAAATGTAATCCCTTACTTCTTTAGAATTGGGAACACCACTTAGTTCCCCGGAGGCAACCTTCTGTGCAAAAGGATGCTCAGGTGCCAAAACAATAAAAGTTGCTCCAAAATTCGTATCCGGTCTAGTTGTAAAACAAGAGATCTTCTCTGAAGTGCCTTCTACTTCATAAGATATTTCAATTCCCGACTTTTTCCCGATCCAGTTTAACTGTCGTTGTTTTGTGTGTTCAGGCCAATCAACCTGTTTTAGCCCTTCTATCAATTCATCTTTGTATTTAGTTATACCGAAAAACCATTGATTAAGATCTTTCTGAGTCACCTGAGACCCGCACCTTTCACATTTTCCATCAACAACTTGCTCATTAGCTAGCACTGTATTACAGGCAGGGCACCAATTAACCGTTGCCAAATCTTTATAAGCTAAACCTTTCTTATACATCTGTAAGAATAACCACTGCGTCCATCTATAGTATTCGGGATGACTTGTAGCAATCTCAGTTGCCCAGTCATAAGAAATTCCGATTCTCTTAATCTGTCTACTAAAGTTACGAATAGCTCTACGTGTCGTTTCTGCAGGGTGAACCCCGGTCTTTACCGCATAGTTTTCAGCCGGTAGTCCGAATGCATCCCAACCAACCGGAAAGAAAACTGCATAATTATTCATCCGATAATATCGTGCCAAAATATCTAAAGCTGTCTTGGATTCAACATGACCTACGTGTAGCCCCTCTCCGGATGGGTATGGAAATGCGAATAGTAAATATATCTTCTTTTGAGATTTATCGGGTTGTTTAGAGTAAGTTTTTTGAAAAAGTTCCTTTTCTTCCCATACTTTTTGCCACTTCGCCTCAATTTCCTTGTGATTATAGTCATTTGACATGGGTAAATTGTAATTTACGATGTCATTTTCGTAAATACACACTCTTCCCACCAAATTTCGGGAATTCATGAATATCGGGATTTAGTTACAATCTCGGGTTATAATAGGCGAATGATTGATACAGCAGAAATAAAAGTTAAGGCAGGAAGCGGAGGCGACGGCCTAGTTTCCTTCAGAAGGGAAAAATATATCCCCCGAGGCGGACCTTGGGGCGGAGATGGCTCAAAAGGCGGAGACGTTATTGTTGAGGTAGATCCAAATCTCAATACTCTGAATTACTTTCATCGACAAAGCATTTATAAGGCTGACGACGGCAGACCAGGAATGAAAAAACTCATGAAACCTAAAGATGGTAGTGACCTAATAATCAAAGTACCGCTTGGGACCTTGATTTTCGATGAAAACAAAAACCTAATCAAAGACTTCACAAATCCGTCAGAAAAATATCTCTTAATTAGCGGAGGCCGAGGAGGCCTTGGAAATTGGCATTTTAAATCCTCAATTAACCAAACTCCTATGGAAGCTACAGAAGGAGAAAAAAGAGACTATCAAAACCTGATTCTAGAATTAAAACTACTTGCAGACGTGGGAATCATAGGCATTCCCAGTAGCGGAAAATCAACGCTGATCAATACTCTCACGAAATCAAATGCAAAAACCGCTCCCTACCCTTTTACAACCCTCGAGCCAAACCTAGGGGTCCTCAGAGTGGAAGATTTCATACATGGGAATCAACAAACAATAGTTCTCGCCGATATCCCCGGATTAATCGAAGGCGCTTCTGAAGGTAAAGGTCTGGGACACAACTTTTTAAAACATATTGAGAGAACAAAATTATTAATTCACTTGGTCGATATTTCAGATGAAATCGGAAAAACCGAGGGATTTTTTGAAATAGCAAAAGTTAGATACAACACGATACAAGAGGAGTTAGGAAAATGGGATACCGGACTTCTTGATAAACCTCAGATTGTGGCACTCAATAAAATCGATATTCCCGAAATAAATGACACCCGCGAAGAAATAAAATTAGGTTTTGAAAAAATGGGAATAAAGATCCTATTTATATCCGCCGCCACCAAGGTAGGACTTAGAGAGCTTGTCTCCCAAATTCTCATTGTCAAAGCTAAAGAGGAAAAAATACTGGAACAGAAAAAATATGAGTATTCCGAGCAAAAACCGGTTTTTAATATAGATACCCTTCCAAACAGACGGATCGTTTATAACCCTCGCAAAAGAGTTAAAGAATATAACCCTCACAAAAATAAAGACGACACCGAAGATTAATATATTTTCATCCCTTATATAACAAAAACGCCCCGATTTCTCGAGGCGTTTACATAATTCACTATTTGGAATTATTATTCGGCCGGTTTAGATAAAGGTGCATCAGTTTGCCCTTGTGACTCATCAACCTCTGCACCATTTGCAGATGGAACCTGATCTTTTTCTACAAGCGATACATCAACTTCAGATTCGGGATTCACTTTTTCTTCCTCATCTGCAGTTACTAACCTCTGATTAGCAGGTGATTGATCAGTGCTCTCGGTAGCAGCACTTACTTCCGGAACATTTACAGGAGCCTGTTGCTGAGCTTTCTGTTTGGCGTCTTCAAGTAATGCTCTAAATTCAGAGAGATCTTTATCGACCTTCTCCATATTCGGAGAATTTTCAGGCAACAGTCTCTTCACGACTTCAAGTTGCATAACAGCTTGCTCATACGCCCCGGCATCTTTTAATGCATAAGCAAGATTATAATAAGCATTGGAATAATCATTCTTAAGCTGAATCGATCTTGCGAAGTTATTAACGGCATTTTGATAATCCTTGTTCAAATAATAAATTCCACCGATATCAACTCTAAGTTTCGGATTAGTCGGATCATTCACTAATGCATTTAGATATGACTGAAGTGCTAAAGTGCTAAAATTATTGGTTTCTTTCTCTGAACCGATTAAAGTTCTATAAACCAATCCTCGGTATTCCCAGTTAGCGGAACTTCTTGGATCAATAATTTCAGTAATAATTTTTGCATCTGCAGCAGCCTGAATCACTAATCTTTGAATATCTGCCTTTTGGTCATCCGTAAGATTTTCAGCATTAGACATTCTGGCAGCGGTAACCATATTCGTGGTTAACGCCTCTCTATAGTAGAACGATTCATATTTATCATAAGCTAAAGCTTTACGTTGAAGTTGATATCTTTCCAACAACGATCCCTTTTGAAGAGATTGTCTAAACCAATATTGTGCAGAATACACGTTAAATGCGTGCCAACTTAATGCGGCAACAATAACAACAGAAACTACAAACATTGAAAGAACAACACCCTTAGATTTGACCGAAAGAACCGTGCTTCTGGAATTCTGAAAAAGCACTCCCGCAAGTATGAATAGCAGTACATACATCGATAAGCTCGTTCCGGTTAGCAGAAGAGCAAGAACCGCCATAATCAATCCATAAGAAACAAGGTTCGCTGAAACTTCATTTCTGGCTTTCCAGGCATTTGCTGTAATCAGATACATGAAAGCTAGATAAGCACCGGCTCCGACTAATCCTGCTGTGGCGATCCACAGGAAAACATCATTAAACGGAGTAAAGAATCTTAAATTCCAAAATTGAGTCTGATTTAAATATGCAGGTCTGAATCTCGTGAAATCGTTGATAAATGTACCTAAACCCGATCCCCATACTGGATTTTGAGTTAATGCTGAGGCAGAAATATACCACGAAGAAGTTAGATCAAGCCTGGCAGCGTTCGGCCGAGATTCGAATCCCAACACTTCCCTAAAGTTAGGAACTTGATGGAAACCTACAATTAACACTGTAACTAATGCAATTGCGCCTATAAGATATTTATTTCTTGAGAAACTGTTTTCATCTGAAAAGAATGCCAAGAACACAATACCTAAAACAAGCAGTACGATTGCATAAACATTCATAACGGTTAAAGGTAGTGCGAGGTTAAGAACAACCGCAAATCCGTAGGCTAAGCCTGAAGCAGTCGATTTTCCAAGCTCACCTTTTAACAACAGATATAAAGTTATTAAGCCTACAACTACTTGTAATCCAAGCATCGCAGAAAACGATTCCACGAAACTGAATCCGGGGAACAAATTTCCTATTCCGGGAACAAAAACTCTATACAATCCAAGCCAAGAAAAAAATGTTGCTAAGGTAACTCCCCAAATTAGGAATTTATATAACTTGGCAACTCGTAATCTGACGTTAGATGCCACAAAGGCTATCGCAACCAATGCCGCTATCGTAATAAATGAAGTGCTGTATGTTCCGTATTGGCCAAAAAAAGATATTCTACGACTTTGCGAAAAGTAGGCTGAAAGTAGTCCTGCGACTAGTAGCAAGATCAGCGGCAAATAGGTTCTAAAATCCTTAACGTATAGACTACCCTTCTTCCATGCTTGAAAGAAAAATAAAGCCAAACTAATGGTCGCAACAAATAAAACCAAATAAGTCTTGTTAAGGTTCACGACATCTGCCGTAAAAGGTAAAAAGAAAAAAGGAAGCAAAAACAGACCTGTTCCGAATATCATTTCGATTGGATTTGTTTTCGATTCGCTTGCAGTTGGGTTTGAAATATTGTCTACTATGGTTTTCGCCTTTAGTGATAGGTCGGCGGCAGGAAATATTGATCGCATGTAGAGAGTATCACTCAATCGATGTCGTTTTTCAATAGAATGAAGATATCCGCTTGAAAAAAACTATAGTCGTAAGTTAAGGAAGCACTGTTAGAGGGTTTATATAACGGCCTTCTAATTGCACAGTAAAGTGCAAGTGAGGACCGGTTGATCTTCCGGTTGACCCTACCACTCCGAGTTTTTGACCTTTTTCTACTTCTTCACCTGTTGAAACAGAAATGGAACTCATATGTGCGTAGGTAGTAATATAACCATTCCCATGATCAATCTGGACTGCATTGCCATAGCCACCCTGCCACCAACCTGCTCGTACAACCTTACCTTTATCTGCAGCAAGAATGTCTCCGGTTCTATTGGCGATATCCAAACCGGGATGATACCTGCTGAAAAACTGAGTTAACATTCCGCTGAATGGCCAAATAAAAGTTCCATCACCTTTCTTTTTAACTTCAGTGTAAGGAATAACTCCATAAGCAGAAGTATCATAAGTAGCAGACCCGGCATAATACTTTTGAGTTTCAGGAGGCTGTGCATCCGGAATAGTAATAATTTGTCCGACTTCCAAAACATATGGGCTATCTATATAGTTAAAATCCACAATAGTTTGGGTAGGAACATTGTACCGTTTGGAAAGCTTTTCCAAAGTGTCTCCCGATTTTACTTCATGCAAAGTTCCCTCAACCGGTGGGATTTTAATGATTTGTCCGGGGCTAACATTATTTGAAGTAAGGTCGTTCGCAAATTTTACGGATTCAAGCGAAATATTATAACCCTGGGCAATGCTGGTTAAGGTTTCGCCTTCATTCACAACGTGTTCAACCGGCTCATCTAAAAGAGTTTTATCTCCCTTTGAGGTTGCGGCCGTCGCCCGTTGATAAAATGCATAGTTTGAAGCAAGAAAAGCTGAGCCTCTATCCGTATTGGTTTCTACAAGTCTGCCTTGAAATACTCCGCCGGAAAAAAACAAAAGAGACGAAAAGATCACGATAAATATATATCGATACTTCTTAACCAACTTCCCTCGTGACCACACTAAAGAGGATGCAGCTTTAAATTTCATGTTCACAAATAACTCAAGATTTTTGAGTGTGAGCAAATGCAAGTAGAAAAAGAGGGAATCAACCTTATGTAATAGGAAGCTCAAAAAAGCCAGTATGAAATCACCAACTTTATAAATCCTTGCGAAAATAGGGTTTTCAATCAGGTTACGGATATTCAGCTTTGAGAACTTTGAAGCGAATTCCACTGCGTTAATTTTTACGAAGCTCTATAAATGCCACGGCTAATACTATCATAACTATATCTTAAACAATGAAAATGAAGATATCTCGGCAAAAAACCGATTGTATCTTATTTGCTATTTGACAAAGAATCAAGAAACTCTTCATTGCTTTTGGTTTTTTTCATTTTCTCAATTACCACAGAAGTTGCCTCGTTATCGTCAAGCAAATCAATCATTCGCCTTAGCGTAAGAACTCTTTCAGCTTCTTTCTTAGTGTATAAAAGCTCATCATGCCTGGTCATAGATCTACGTATATCAATTGATGGGAAAATTCTTCTTTCAGCCAAAGTCCGGTCTAGGAATAGTTCCATATTTCCGGTTCCTTTAAATTCTTCGAAAATCACATCATCCATTCTGCTTCCGGTATCAACAAGAGCTGTTGCAATAATAGTCAAAGAACCACCTTCTTCAAATTTACGTGCTGCTCCAAAAAACCTTTTTGGAGGATAAAGTGCTGCCGGATCAAAACCACCGCTTAATGTTCTCCCGCTTGGAGGCTCATTCAAGTTGTGAGCTCTCGCTAGTCTGGTAATCGAATCAACCAGCATTACAACATCCCCACCCTTTTCAGCTATACGTTTTGCCCTTTCGAGAGCAATTTCCGCAATACTTACCTGCTGCTCAGCGGACTCATCGAAGTTACTGGCCCATACGCCTCCTTTTACTTCCCTTTGTATATGTGTCACTTCTTCAGGCCTTTCCCCGATAAGAACTACCATTAAATCTATTTCAGGATGATTCTCGGAAATTCCCCTAGCAATATCTGTTAACAACCATGTTTTACCTGCTTTGGGAGGAGCTACAATCATTCCTCGCTGACCTTTACCTATAGGAGACAGTAAATCGATCAATCTTGTGGTAACAGTTTCAGGATTAGTTTCAATCTTGATTCTTTCCATAGGAAAGATAGGAGTTAGTGTTTCAAACCTTGGTCTAGCCTTAGCTTCAGCCGGATCAAGTCCTTCGACCTTTTCAACTTTAAGCAAAGATAAGTATCGTTCACCTTCTTTAGGAGCACGTGCAATACCTTCTATATGGTCGGCTTTTCTTAATCCGAACTTATTTATCTGTGTCTGGGCAATATAAACATCTTTGGGCATATTGGTTTCAGCCTGTTCTTGCCGAAGAACTCCATAATCTTGTTTAATTTCGAGAACTCCCGATACTTTATATGTTTTTTCGGTTGGGTCTATAGCAATTTCGCCATTAGTACCTTTTGTAACGGAAGTGGCCTTCCTGTGTGAATAGGATCCCTGAGCATTGCCTGCGTGGGTTGGAGACGAATTAATAAGGTCATTGTAATCAACAATGTCCGGGTTGTTGTTGGTTTTGTTCATAAAATAGGATTAAATAAAATACTGATCCAAATGCTTTGAGTTTTCATTTTCTGGAAAAATAATCTGTTCTATAGAAACTTAAAATATCTAGAGATGTTGATGAATTCCGGGCGCCTGCCCTGCTGACAGCCAAGAGTAGATGGCTGTAGATTTAAAGATTAATTCTGGAAATATGTTATCATACCCACTTATAAAAGCAACTTGTCGCAAGAATAGAGATCAACCGGGTGTTGTGCCTTCTTTGTCATATATATCCCGCAATATAAATGAGATTCTTACCCCATTATTACAATCGGCTGAATATTTTTGGTTTATAAGAAGCTCTTGCTGTTTGAACAAATTTCTTTTACAAAAAATTTTCTTACAATTAAATTTTTTATTACTCTAGCAATATTTTACTCGGATATTTTTCGTAGAGCTGTTGACACTGCAAATACCTATGTTAGATTAAATATTAAAGTAACCTGCCTCTCTAACCTGTCCAGAGAGGTAGAAATTATCTTGCTCAGCGTTGATTAACGGGTTAAGTTAGTAAAGGCTGAGCTTTTTTAATACCCCACATGACATAGTTTGACACAGTAATACTTGTTATTGTGTGAAATTAAATTTCCAGAGAAGTTAAATAAGCAAAAATCATTTTCCCCGCATCTGTTTGGATAACTTTCTCGATAACAACTTCTTTGTGCTGTCCGATAAAGTTGCTGGAATCACGAACAACAATCATTGTTCCATCGTCCAAGTACCCGACACTCTGCCCGCTCTCCTTACCTTCTTGCAACAATTTTAAGAGCACAATATCTCCCGGCGTAAGATTTACTTTAACTTCGTTAGAAAGCTTATTTACATTTAGAACCGGAACATTAGAAACCTGTGCTGCTTTGTTCAAGTTAAAATCAAGAGTAATAATTTTCGCTTTAGTTTTGACACAAAAATCCAAAAGTGACTTATCAACACTACCATTTAGTTTCATATTTATATGAGTGTCGATTATCTTAAATCGGCTTTTTCCGGTGGCTTTCTTAATATCGTTTAAAATATCCAGTCCTCGTCGTCCTTTTTCTTTTTTATACTGATTAGACTTATCAGCCATATTCTTCAACTCATCAATAACTGACTGAGTGACAATAATTGTGTTGTCTAAAAATCCACTTTTAATAATACCGAGAACTCGTCCATCTATAATTGCTGAAGTATCTAAAACAATGGGAGGACATTCCGAAAAGTAGTTTTCTTCTTCGGGAACTGAATCAGATTCACGGTCTCTTAGTTGCCGCTTCAGGTTTTCAGCCAATTTTGAAGATTGATTAACCCAAAATTCATACAAAACCGTAGAAAATAAACGCACAATATAGCGCTCAATAAGTTGGTTTATGTATAGTACGATTGTTTTTCCAAAAAAGAAAACAAGTAGAAAAGCTACCGCCGCGGTTAGCGTCTCTCCCAGAAAGCTATAACCGAAAAATTTATTATTGTCGAAATAAACAACCCGAGCTAGACCAAAAAATAAAAGCGCAATGGAAAATGACCAAACTATTGTAGAATTCTTCCGCAACCAATTTCCGACAACATTTACAAAGAAATGTTTAATCCTGTCCGTCCGCATACTTGCAAATTATACCACCAAAAAAGCTGATAAATTGCTGATATTGCGGATGTTTTTACTATATACCACATCCTTCAGTCCTAAGTTTCGAGCTTCTTTAAGTCTGCGTTCTTCTGCAACAACAGAACGAACTTCTCCGGACAACCCGACTTCTCCGTAAAAAACCATTTGCTCTTTTACCGGAACATCTTTGTATGAAGAAATAATAGCCATACACACTGCTAAATCCACAGCCGGTTCGCGAATATTCAAGCCTGATGCAATATTGAGGTAAACATCATGCTCTGATAAGTTAATTTTGGCCTTTTTCTCAAGCACGGCACACAATAGTTGTAATCTGCTCAAACTATAACCGCTTGAAGTTCTTTTCGGATAACCGAAATTCGTCTTCACTGTGAGAGCCTGAACTTCAATAGCGATCGGGCGTTTTCCCTCCATTACAACGCTAATGACATTACCTGAAGAATTCATATTTAGATCTTTGCTCAAAAAAAGGTAAGGATCTTTTACCCCATGCATCCCGTCTTGTCTCATTTCGAATAAACCTACATCCGTGTCATCTCCGAATCTGTTTTTTTGAACTCTAAGCATTCTAAACATACTGCTTTTGTCGCCTTCCATATATAAAACGGTATCCACCATATGTTCAAGGAGTTTCGGACCTGCCAAAGATCCTTCTTTAGTAATATGCTCAATGATAATAACCGGAATCCCTTTTTGTTTAGCTAGCACGATTAGACGGTACGCACATTCTTTTATTTGTGTAATGGAACCTGCAGAAGAATCGATACCCGGCAACATCATGGTTTGAATTGAGTCAACAATCAGCAAACCCTCGCCCACATTCTTTAATACCTCCTGCAAATTGTTTGTTGAAAGAATTGAAAAATTGTCTTTCTTTACTCCGAGTCGTTCAGCCCTAAGTGCAACCTGTGTCTCGGATTCCTCGCCTGAAACGTATAAGACTTCTCCCGGAAATAAATCTGCAATCTGCATGATAAGAGTAGATTTCCCTACTCCCGGGTTACCGCCTAGCAGAATTACCTGCCCGGGAACAATCCCTCCGCCAATGGTTGAATCAAATTCTGAAATTCCTGTCTGAAGACGTATCTCGGATTTAATTGAAATATCAGAGAGCCTTTTGACAGTAGAATTTCCGACCATTACTCCGGGAATATCGATCATATCGACCATGGAATCCGCTTTAAACTCCTTGTATGTGTTCCAGTTTCCGCAACTTCGGCACTGACCTTCCCATCTTGGAGATTCATTTCCACATTCTGTGCAAGCAAAAACAATACTATTCTTAGCTTTCTTAATTTTCATATGTGATTAGAACTCATCTAAAAACCTTTCCAAAGTTCGAAACGGTTTCGGCGGATGTCGTTGTCCTTTCAATACCTTTCCGTGCCTCAAGCTCACTTTGGAAAGCTTTAGATCCGTTGTAATTATGAAGGTTCTCGAGGTTTTCAGATAGCTTCTAATAATCGGAAAATTTATCCACTTACTGGAATTGTACTTCAATCTTTTTACCAATACCTGAAATTTTTATTTTCTTTATTTTCTTTTTTGAATCTGAAAGAAGTTTTCTAGCTATAGGATCAAGGATTTCACGCTTAATAGTTCTTCGTAAATCCCTGGCACCGTATTCTTCTACATTAGCCAGCGAAGCCAGAATTTTCTTCACTTTAGAACCAACAGTAAGAGTTATTCCCCTATTCTTAAGATTTGCGGCAATAGGCTCAAGCATCGCATCGCTGATTTCCAAAACAGCTTCTTCAGATAACTTATGATATACGATAATTTCATCAAACCGATTTAGGAATTCCGGTTTCAATATTCTTTTCAAATTTCCCATTAATTTATCTTTTATATCTTCGTGGTTTTTAACAATGGCGATCGCCTTATGTTGATCTAAAATCTGACCATCAAAACCGATATCCCTTCTGGAAATTAACTCGGCTCCATGATTACTGGTCATCAGAATAATAACGTTCTCGAATGAAACATATTCACCACTGTTAGTTCGAATTTCAGCTTCGTCCATAATATGTAGTAAAGAGTTAAGAACTTCCGGGTGTGCTTTATCAATTTCGTCAAATAAAACCAATGAATGAGGATTTTCTCTCGCAAAATCAGAAAGAGACGTGCTTTCATCGTAACCGATGTATCCGGGAGGAGCACCAAATAGTTTAGAAACCGCATGTTTTTCGGAATATTCAGTCATATCGATTCTTAAGAAGTTTTTTGGTGACTTCTTATGTTTATCTTTATGTCCGAATAGGTAAGCGGCGATTGCTTTAGCAGTTTCCGTTTTACCTACTCCGGTAGGACCTAGAAGTAAAAAACATCCCAATGGTCTCGTATCAAAATGAAGTTTTAATGAAGAAACCCTTAAGCTACGTGCCAAATGCTCAATGGCTTCATCTTGTCCGATGATATGTTTCTTGAGTGTTTCTTCCATTTCCAGAAGCTTTTCAAGCGGAAGTGCACTTTCTTTTTCTTCTATCACCTCATCGGAAATACCTAAATATGCCTGAATATCTTGTTCCGTGATTACCAGTTCAGAAGGTATGAAATCTTTTAATGGTGCCGGATATCCTTTTGATTTACTTTTCGGAGCAGTGGAAGTCAATTCATCAACAACCTTTGAAACAAGATTATAGTTGGAAGAAACATGTGTTTTATATGTAGCCAGTGCACTCAATAACTTAATTCCATAACCCGGAAAAGATTCAAACATAAAACCTGAACGGTACATTTCGACAATCTTGTCTACCGCATTAGGAGAAAATTTTATTCCTCTTTCATTCTCAATTTCTAAAGCGTGAAATGAAAGTATTTCTTTATAATCAGACTGAGGTTGATCATCTAAAGTTATAATATTCCACAATCTTGAAAGAGGGCTTTCCCAGAATTTTTCCTGGAGATCATTCTGTGATGCTGCAACCAAAGAAATTTTCTTATCTTTAATTCCCGGGCCTAATCCTATGAAAAAGTTAACGCCGATTTTTAGGTCATCTATAAATAAGATCACCCTTGAAGCAGTGCTATCTTTTTCAATCATGCTCAATAAAAGCCTCGAAAAATATTCGCTCGGAAACGTCGCCTGATCGGGAGAAATCAAACTCATCAACAACGGAAACTTTACTCTATATATCTTTGCACCTACTAGATCTGCAGGAACACGCATACTGTTTACCCTGCGTGCGAACTCCTCCATTAAGGAAGTCTTACCTGAACCTGCCTCTCCCATTAACAAAATCGGAGTGGAATCATCAGAACTTAGATTAACTATAAGTTTAGTGAGTTCCTTTTCTCTTCCGATGAATATATTTTTGGACTTTTCGGCAACTTCACTAAAATCCTCTATATAGTTGTTTGCTTCCCGATAGAGCTTGCTCTCAAAAACAGCTAAATACTGCTTCTTAGCGAGGTAGTATTTTTCCGTATCGATTTTGAGAAGTAATGCGAAAAATAGGTGCTGAACTTCAACGCTGTCAGAGTTAATCAGCATAGCTTCATAGTACGCTGCTGTTAACCATTCAAGTAAATCTACCCGTTGTCGTGATTTAGAGGAAAAGCCTAAGGATTTAAAAATCACGGAAAGTTTCTCGTCAGATTGTGAGATTTTATCAACAATGATTCCCACCCTGATCTGCTCAAGGCTCTCAAAGTTCGGATTTATTCCTTTAAGGACATCAATGCTTTTTAAGCTGAGCCTGTCCAAAACTTCAAAAGAATCCATTCTATTATCTGTAGATCTTCGAGTCTTCAATCTTTCTAACGCTTAAGGCGAGTTTTCGGTCTTTGGAGTCAACGTTAACGACAACTGCCTCAACTTCATCTCCGACAGCTAAAGGTTTGGCCATTTCAGAAATGTGAATCAAACCATCAAGACCTTTTTCTAACTCAATAAACGCTCCAAAAGGAACAACTTTCGTCACAGTAGACGTAACTTTTGTTCCGAGAGGATATCTATCTTCAACTTTATCCCACGGATTGTCTTTAAGTTCTTTTACTGATAGTGCGATTTTGTCTCCCTCTTTTCCGATAACTTTTACCTCTAGAGGATCACCTGTTTTAAAGTAATCAGAGGCTGCATCTACTTTTTCCCAAGCAATTTCTGAAATATGAACAAGTCCATCAATTCCGCCAAGATCAACCAAAACACCATATGGCAATACAATAGAAACCTTACCCTGTAAAATATCTCCGACCCTAATTTCTGAAAGTCTCTTATCTCTAAGTTGAACTTCTTCATCAGGCATCGCTTCTTTTTCGGACATTACCAACCTGTTTTTAGCGGGATCAATTTCGATGATTTTCACCAACAACTCAGTTCCTCTTAAACCTCCGAGATTTTTAGCCGTATCGGAAGTCGCACCATCTGCCATCGCATTATTGAATTGTTCAAAATGATATCTATTTAGATGGCTAATTGGAACAAATCCCTTCTGCCCCATAACATCTACAAATAATCCGCCTTTGAGATAATCCAAAACCGTTGCGGTAACAATCTCACCTGACTTGGAAGCATCTTCAAGTGATGTCCAATTATGCTGAGACTTGGCTCGCTTTAATGAGAGAATTAAATTCCCTTTCATATCTTCAGGATATAAAACCAAAGCAGCAATTTTTTGACCAATCTTTACATCTTTATCAGGAAGATTTTTTAACTCATCTCTGGCAAGAAGACCTTCCTGTTTCGAACCTACATCAATAAGAACGTATTTTTTATCGATGGCTACAACCGCACCTTCAACCATGTCACCAGGTTCAAAGTTTTTAACCTGCTTCGAATATTTTTCCATTAATTCTTTTAGATTTTGATTAGCACTCATAAATTTTTGGGAGATAAAGCCATAAGATTATCAGAAGTACCGATAAGGAGTGGCTCCTATCAATAATGTATGGGGAAATTTACCCAATTAATATCTTTCCTTTGATAGCACAAAGGACAAGAGGATTAAACTAAATACTTTTTTACTCAAGCATCAAACTTTAGATTTCATGCGAGAGTAAATTTACTACTTTTTACTGAAAGACACAATGCTGGCAATGTGCTATCTTCGCAGATCCAGAAGGACCCACTATTTTCGCCGCTGGTGCGTTTAACTTCTCTGTTCGGAATGGGAAGAGGTTGTTCCACACCGCTAGAATCACCAGCATAATATCTTCCAGTTCAGAAAACACCTAAAAAATCCGATTAGGCTTAACACATAAACTACTCTACGCAATTTTATGTTACCTAATATAGGCATTTCCAAATGTGTTTCTTCACTTTGTTCTTCAATGTGCGATACATAAAGTATTTTTGAAAATTGCCTCGGACTATGCTTGAACTACCGAAGTAATTCCAAGCTATTCCCAAAAAATTTTCAAAACTGCTTTATGCTTGTTTACCTATAATTTTACAGGTCAAGGAACTCGGGTAATCCCGAGAATCCTTTAACCTTTAAAAGTTATGAAAACATAACACCCTAAAAACCGAATAGATCATGGACACGAGAAAACCCGCATCCTAATTTTTAAATTTCAACCATCTCGTTAGAGAATATTCACTAAAAAGATAAATCCATTAGTACGGCTCGGCTGAACACATTACTGTGCTTACACCTACCGCCTATCAACCTGGTCATCTTCCAGGAGGATATAAATGGCTAATCTTGGGAGCAACTTCACGCTTATATGCTTTCAGCGTTTATCTGCTGCAAACGTAGCTACCCAGCACTGCTGTTGGTACAACAACTGGTACACCAGAGGTTTACTCAATCCGGTCCTCTCGTACTAGGATTAAAATCCCTCAACCATTTCACGCCCACTGTAGATAAAGACCGAGCTGTCTTACGACGCTCTGAACCCAGCTAGTGCGCCTCTTTAACTGGCGAACAGCCAGACCCTTGGCACCTGCTTCAGCACCAGGATGAGACAAGCCGACATCGAGGTAGCAAACGGCTCCGGCAATATGGACTATTGGGAGCCATTACTCTGTTATCCCCGGGGTAACTTTTATCCGTTAAGCTCAGGCGAACCCATATTCAACCTGAGGATCACTAGGACCTGCTTTCGCATCTGCTCGACTTGTATGTCTTGCAGTTAAGCTCACATATACCCTTACGCTTACACTCCGATTTCCATCCGGAGCAAGTGAACCTTTGTACTCCTGCGTTACTCTTTTGCAGGAGACCGCCCCAGTCAAACTGCCCGGCAGACGTTGTCCTCCGTTTTCGACGGAGTTAGGCTCACATCACTAAGAGGGAGGTGTCTCATTGTCGCCCGACAAAGTCGGGCTCCCTCCTACACTGAACAATTAGCGATGCTAACCAGCATCAACCTACAGTAAAGCTCCACGGGGTCTTTTCGTCCCACAGCGGGAAACCTGCATCTTCACAGGTAATTCAATTTCACCAAGTTTAAGCTTAAGACAGTACGAGAGTCGTTACACTTTTCATGCGGGCCACTAATTAAGTGGCTAGGAATTTCGCTACCTTAGAACAGTTATAGTTACTGCTGCCGTTTACCGGGGCTTAGCTCAGAAGCCTCCATTCGATTACTCGAACAGTCACCTCCAAATTTGACCTACCGGCACCGGGCAAGTGTCACACCCTATACATCCCCTTGCGGGTTAAGCAGAGTGCTGTGTTTTTGTTAAACAGTCGCTCTCGTCGATTCTCTGCGCCCCAACCTTTCTATTGCTAGAGGGTCAGGGTTCCCTTCTCCCTAAGTTACGGGAACAATTTGCCGAATTCCTTAAGCTCAATTCTCTTGATCGCCTTAGTATGCTCTACCCACCCACCTGAGTCGGTTTTCGGTACGGATTTAACTATATGTAAACTTAGAAGTTTTTCCAGGCATCTTAAGTCAGCTGACTTGAGCCGAAGCTCTCGTCCACAGCTCGCTTGCACCCGATTACTCGGGCATCGGAAATGCGGATTTGCCTACATTTCCTAGCTTGCAGCTTAAATGTTCAACCATGCGAACACTCAACCTATCAAAATGCGTCCCTCCATCGCAATATAGCTAAAGTAACGGAATATTAACCGTTCGTCCATCGGCTACCCCCGATTGTTCGGAGTTTACCTTAGGGCCGACTAAACCTACGATGATGATCATGGCGTAGGAAACCTTGGGTTTACGGCGGCACGGATTCTCACCGTGCTTATGTTACTCATGCCTGCATTCTCACTTCCAGGTCCTCCAGCACGCCTCACGGCGTACCTTCACAGGTTACTGGAACGCTCCCCTACCATACTCGAAACCACAAGGTATGGCCAAAGAACAATTACTTTACCCGCTCGATTACTCGAACGAGTTTTTTGTTGTTTTTGACCATAGTAGTGGTTTCAAGTATCCGTAGTATCGGTTTTCAGCTTAAGCCCCGTTAAATCTTCGGCGCATTACTCCCAGACGAAGTGCGACCGTTCCGGTTTCCCGGGCAGCCGCACTCCTCTGCTCCATAAAGGAGCATCGAATAGTGAGCTGTTACGCACTCTTTAAAGGATGGCTGCTTCTAAGCCAACCTCCTAGTTGTCTAAGGAATAACACTTCCTTTCCCACTTAGCTGAAATTAGGGACCTTAACTGACGGTCTGGGTTGTTACCCTTTCGACCCCGGAACTTAGCTCCCGGGGACTGACTCGACGGAATCACAAATGCGGTATTCGGAGTTTGGTAGGAAGTTGTAATCTTTCGATCCTCGTTCCTTTCAGTATCTCTACCCCCGCACTGCTAAATGCTATTGCCCAGCCGAAGCCGGGCAAAGCTAACCGACGGCTATACCAAAATATATTTCGGGGAGAACCAGCTATCTCCGTGTTCGATAGACATTTCATCCCTAACCACAGGTCATCCCAATCTTTTGCAAGAGAAACGGGTTCGGACCTCCATTCCGACTTCTCGGAACTTCATCCTGCCCATGGTTAGCTCACACGGTTTCGGGTCTACCATTATTCACTTCGGCGCGCTATTAACACGACTCGGTTTCCCTTCGCCTCCGCTCCTGAGGAGCTTAAGCTGGCGAATAATGGTAACTCGCAGGCTCATTCTTCAATAGGCACAACATCACCCCGATTACTCGGAGGCTCTGTCTGCTTGTAGGCGTATGGTTTCAGTAACTATTTCACTCCCCTATCCGGGGTACTTTTCACCTTTCCCTCACGGTACTAGTTCACTATCGGTGATCTTGAGTATTTAGCCTTGCCAGATGGTCCTGGCGGATTCCCACAAAATTTTCGTGTTTCGTGGTACTCAGGAGCACTTCCTCTGTTCTCCTACATATTTCAAATACGGGACTATTACCCACTATGGTCTGTCTTTCCAGACAATTCTTCTATATGTTAAGAACAAATTATGAAGGTCCTACAACCCCTCCGATTGCTCGAAGGTTTGGGCTTGTTCCCCTTTCGCTCGCCACTACTTAGGGAATTATCCTCGTTGGTTTCTTTTCCTCCGGTTACTGAGATGTTTCAGTTGGCCGGGTTCCCCACCCGATTGCTCGGGTTCCTAAGGTTTTACCTTAAGGGGTTTCCCCATTCGGAAATCCCCGACTATAACGCTTCTTGTCAGCTTGTCGAGGCTTATCGCAGACTGGTACGTCCTTCTTCGGCTCAAGATCCCTAGGCATCCTCCATACGCCCTTTCGTCTTTTTAATGATCTTTAAATAAGAAATTGATTGCTCAACTTCGAACTAAAGCGATCCTCTAACGAAATGAATTGAATTGGATGTTACGGAAAAATTTCCGCACATCCGGAATTATTGATCTATTCGGTTTTAAGAGTGCCAATCCTTAACGGATTATGCCGAATACAATTTGTACTTATATCGACTATGATTCACAATAAACGCCACGCATTCATGTGATCTATTAAAATCCAGGATTTGAAGCTCTATATATCCGGAAAGCCCGAAGATGTTAAATGGCTTTAATTTATAGGCTCCCGAATCTGTCAACCGCCGACGGCTGTAAAGCAATCGGTTCAACAGACGGTAAAACTTCAAAGTAGAACTTTAATGTTAGAACTAGTTAATGTGCAAAATACTTGGTGGACCGAAGGGGAGTTGAACCCCTGACCTCCTCGGTGCAAACGAGGCGCTCTAGCCAACTGAGCTATCGGCCCGTGTTGTTTTGGTTAACCACAACCCACTTAAATTCAGGGTGAAAAAATTCCAACCCGACGATAAAAGGGATACAACACGAATTATACATATATTTAAAAAGAATTACCGCAAGCAAATGATGCGGTTCGGCCTTGAAACCAAATGGTTTACGCAATTTAAAACAAGACCATGAGTTAAGAGGTTGTTGAATACAACATTAACCAAGTGTATGCATAAGCAAATACACTTAATCAAACTGTAACAATCATTATAGAGAAAGTTAATGGGAATTCAAGACCGAATTTAGGCAAAAATTTTGTGATTGAAGGTTCGCACTATTGTTAACCATGCGGGGCAACTAAGACCTAAGGCGGACGAGAAGTTTAGATGGTTTTAGAAACCAGTAAAGTTCATCGCCCGCCTTTGCGGTAGGGTCTCTATGTGATTCTAGTTGCCGTAAAACTCGTAATTCGCGGGGTTGTCAGACCCCGACGTGGACCATGCCCACCATTGGCTTACATCCGCAGAAAGCGCACAGGTCCCATCCTGGCCAATCAGGAGTTGAAGACCCCGTAATGCATCCTGAGCGAGGCGCTCCCCTCGGAACGCAACCATTGTTGCACGCTGGCACTGAGGGCTGTCAGCGACAACCCTCCACTGGCCTCCAACCCAGGGCCAGTCCCAACATTCGATGCATCGTTGCCCTTGGATCTTCCAAGGTAGCGAGACGATCGGGAGATACGAGGTATCCGCCTTCGCCACTGCCGAAAACATCACAATCAAAACCAACATCATCAAAAACAAAACCGAAAATCTTCGCATAGTGATCTCCTTGTATGACCCTACCGCTTACCGACCACGTTTAATTCAAAATCGTTTATAAACAAAATCGGAAAGCGATATACTTTTATTTCCTCATCAAAGTTCGCAGATTATACTATAGGGCAATCGAAATCTATACCACCAATAGTTTATTCAAGTGATAATATATTTCCATGCTATCTACAGATCAGGTACTTGATATACAAGCTTTATGCCTATTGTTTCTTATACATATAATAGTAAGTATCTTTAGCTGGCCTACAGTTGCCTTCCTCTTTAAAAAAGATAGTGACAAAGGCTTTGCTTTCGCATCTGCTCTTGGCTGGATTTCTATAACATTCTTAGCTTTCTTTTTAAGTACCATTATTAAAATACCCATAAGCTACGCCATTCTTTTAGCGACTGCTCTATGGATTATTCCTAATGCATACCTTCTAATAACCAGACATAACAACTACAACCTAAAATCAGACATAAAAACTGTTGTGGAGTATTCGATCGTTTTTGTAATACTAACGATCCTTATTTATTTCCCTCAATCAAGGCATGCTGAAATTCATGGAATCGAAAGAATAATGGATTTCGGAATCATAAGAATGATAGCCAACACACAAACACTGCCTCCGGAAGATTTCTGGTTCTCACAACAGAGTCTTAATT
>JASNYX010000009.1:0-41346 GCA_048499955.1 Patescibacteria group bacterium
GAAATAATTTAAGCTCGAGTTTAAAATTCCTTCCTCTATTTCATGCAGATCGGTAACAGGAAATGGAACATGATAATGAGCAAAATTTAAATATTTTCCTACATTACCTTTCAATAAACTCTCATTTTCTTTTATAAAAGCAGGATCTAAGACAATCGGAACAAAATTAAAACCTCTAACACTTTCCAACTCTGAAATTTCGATCTGTAAATCTTTAAATTGAGGTACTACAACATCTCTTGAAAGCTTTAGTATATTTATTTTTAGTGAGAAGACCTCTTTATCGTACCCAAGATATTGGGCAATTTCACTTATTCTACCAGGAGTAATAATTGGTACAAATTTATTTGCCTGGTAATCAAGCTCAATCTTTTGTGTGTGAATACCCTGAATGTTCGATTCATCGACTAATGCTGCGAAGATTAAATTTCTACCTAAACCAAGACTTAGAATCATACATAGAAATCATACCAGAATATTTGAGGATGCCGGGAATAAAAAAGCGGCCCATAAAGAGCCGCATTAAAGTTATTCAAACATTAGTAACTTACTTAACTGAATGTCGATCAGTAAAAGGAAGTAATCCCATGATTCGGGCTTTCTTAATTTCATTTTTCAGCAGTCTCTGCTTTTTAGCAGCCAAACCGGTGATTTTTGAAGGCAAAATTTTATATCTGCCGCTTAAGAACATCCTTAATATAGAAACATTCTTATAATCAATTTCTTTTGTTTTTACATTCTTCAAGGTACTACTTACCTGAATTCTGTTATCTGTTCTTTTATTGGTTGTTGGTCTTGGCATCTACTTAATAAAATTATGAACTAAAACGGAGTCGACTGATCGTTTGCAGGGCTTTTATTGTCAGAGTTATCATCCTGAGGACTATTATTAGCCTCAGTCGATGAATTATCAGTCAGTGCAGAAAAATCTACATCCTGAGAACCGATCTCCATCTCAAACTCGTTAAAATCCGGTTCGGCTGATCCATTCACAGGAGCAGTTCCCCCACCGGGGTTGGAAACGAGATGCATATCTTCGGCGACAATCTCTACTCTCTTAGCCTCTTGTCCGGTATTTTTGTCCGTCCATTTGCTGGTCTGGAGCCTTCCTTCTATAAATACCTTTGAACCTTTTCTAAGTATCTTAGAACATATTTCCGCTAGTTTTGCCCAAGCAACAACATTCGTAAACTCGGCAGTTTCAACCTTATTGCTGGTTGAATCTACATAAGTTCTGTTAGTAGCGACAACAAAAGTAGCCACGGGAGTTCCGCTAGCTGTATATCTTAGCTCAGGATCCCTGGTTAGGTTCCCCATTAAAAGTACTTTGTTTATTGATCTGGTAGCCATTTTTCCTCCTAAATTAACTTTTACTTAATTTCCCCTTCTTCCGCGACATCCATGTCTTGGGCTGATAGATAGGAAAGTATCTTTACTATAAAGTGCCTAAATTAAATTTCGTGAAAACAGCGATTAAGAATCCTGATCCTTCGAATTAAGCAATGTTACCATACTTCTAATAATGTAATTTTCCTGCCTATTCAAGTAATCATTGAAGTCGGCTATTTTAATCCCATCGAGGTCAAAAGTCGCAATCATATAGTAGGCCTGCTTATTTTTATTCATTACGTAGGCCAAATCCTTTAAGCCCCAGAAATCTTCAGATTTAACTTTTCCTCCCATTCCGGAAACCTTTTCTTTGACAGTCTCAAAGTGCTTTTTAACTTCAGACTCTCCGTTCGTTGGGGTGTAAATTAACATTAGTTCATAGGTATTCATATCAAGCGGAATGTTAGCATAATTAGAGGCATGTCACAATAATAAATGGCCACTTTTTGAGTTTTTTGGGGTAAAGACTATAGATGAGCTACCGTTGGGTTATAGCTCGTCCCAGAGTTGTTTGTCGGTTTTCATTAAACCCTTTCCCCATACAATCAATTTATTGATGGCATCTCGTGTATCAGGATTTCCTGCTAATTCTTCGGGTACACCCATTACAAAGTCTTTATGGGCTTTAACGAGGAATTTAATTGCGATATCAAGCAAATATTCATCCTCTCTAGAGAGCTCGATTAATGGCCTAACTGCCTTATATCCTCCCCAAGACCGATGTGCCCTACTACCCGAAAGCATCTGGGCACCAAGAACACCAGTCGCAGCTGATTCAGCCAAATACTGGTGAGAAACATGAGAAAAGAGTTCGAGTAATGCCTCATCATCGGTATTTCCCATTACCGCCTGAAACTGATGCGCCGACGTAAGGCAAACTCCTGAAAGGTGAATATACATAATTCCCATCATCCCGTGCAAATCGGTATTATTTTCCGATATCATAAGCTGAAGCGATGTATGTGCCAGCTGCCTTGCAAATTCCAATTGTTCTAATGGCTTCTCGGAATCCGGTGAACTTGCCAATAGCCCATTAACTGCATGCCCTACAGCATTATGGTACCTACGCTCAGATGGAGTTCCCGGTATGGCAGGAATATTTTTCGAAAGAAAGGCCATATGATCCTCTCGCGGAAAGGTATCGTGTATATCTGAAGTTTCATTCATTTCAGCCACATATTATCATAAAAGAGTTTTGAACATACATATATAACGCCATTTAATAATCGAAAACAACACTGTATAGTTTGCAATATGGAAAAAATTGAAACAGATACGATTCTCTTTGATATTGACCGCACGCTACTTAACACATCCCTATTTATTAGAAACCTAATCAATTTTCACTCAGAAACACTGGGAATCACTTCAAAAATAGCACGAGATCAATTTGAGGATTATGTGAATTCTATAGAATCTTCCTATTATTTTGACTATATTGAGTTGGCCGAACGTATATCCGAATCACCCGAAACTTTAAGCTTGTTGTTAGACCGATACCTAAATGATGCTTCACTTTACCCTAAATATAGCGATGTCGACACGACTTTAATATCGTTGAAACAAATTGGATTTGATATTGGTATATTCTCTGAAGGTGTACCTCGCTTTCAGGCTAACAAGTTGAAGAACCTTAATTTGAGTGTATTTAAAGATAATCTGATCTTTATCGGTCAGACTAAAAGATCCCACGAATTTCTTAGTAGAATACCCGAAGGAGCAGCCATTGTTGATGATAACCCCGAGGTCATAGATGTGCTTGTTAAATATGGGCGATTCAATCCAATTTATATTAATAGAGAAAAATCCGACGAACGTCCGGATTCGGCTATGATTGAGTCTCTTTCGGAATTACTCGAACTCATCAGAAAACCATAATCCGACACTTCAGACATAAACCTAAAACATGTTCCCGTTTGTACAGTTCAACTTTTACGTTAAAATATGACGCATGAGCTTATCAGTCGGAATAGTAGGACTTCCCAATGTCGGGAAATCTACCCTATTCAATGCAATACTAAAAAAAGAACAAGCGTTAAGTGCAAACTATCCGTTTGCCACGATTGAACCCAATGTTGGAACTATTAACGTACCCGACCGGAGGCTTGATGTCCTTGCAGATCTTATTAATCAAGATGAGGGTGTGTTACCTCCAAAAATCTATGCAACTATCCAAATGATAGACATTGCGGGGCTAATTAAGGGTGCAAGCAAAGGAGAAGGCCTCGGAAATCAATTTCTCGCAAATATAAGGGAAACAGACATGATTCTGGAAGTAGTGCGTGGCTTTAGAGATGAAAATATTATTCGTGAACAAAGCACAACACCTGAAAATGACATTGAAATTGTAAACAGTGAACTAATACTTAAAGAGCTTGAAACTCTCGAGAAACGGCTAAAGGCAGCCTGGAAAAGCTCCATAGGCAAAAAAGAGTCTGAACTGGTTATTTTCTACTTAGAAGAACTAGGCCGTGGTTCACTTGCATTCGATCTTCGATCTAAGATTGACCCAATAGATTACAAGGAAATCATACAACCGCTATTTCTTCTGACAGATAAAGAATTCGTATACGCATTTAATGTAGATGAAGATCACCCTAGCCTAAGAAACAACGAAGTTCAAATATTTAACGGAAAAGCACAAATCTTTATTAGTGCTAAATTAGAGGCGGAACTTGCATCTCTTTCCGAAGAAGATCAGTCCCAATACCTTACAGATTTGGGTATTCCAAAGTCCGGACTCGATAAGGTTGCACAGGTGTGTTTTGAAAAACTCGGGCTAATCAGTTTTCTTACTGCGGGTCCAAAAGAAGTGCGGGCATGGGAAATCCATAAAGGCACAACGGCACAAGAAGCCGCAGGAACTATACATACTGACTTCGCCAAAAACTTTATTAAAGCAGAGGTTATAAATTTTGAAGACTATCAACAATTCGGGAATAAGCTAAAAGCTAAAGAGGCCGGGCGTTTAAGGCTTGAAGGAAAAGACTACATCGTAAAAGACGGAGATGTTATCGAATTCAAAGTCGGCTCAGGGCACTAAATATATATCCCCAAAATCTTGTATATTACCTCAGATAGATTGATCTAATTCGCCTGTTATCACTTAGCCAATACGGTTTTGCCCAGTTTATCTATCACTTTATATCCCCTATTTTCGAGTTCAACTCGAATGGAATCAGATCTTTCCCAGTTTTTCTGCGTGCGGTAGTTATCGCGGCTTTCGACTAGTTTCGCAACATCAGACGGTAATTGAGACATATCGACTTCTTGAGCGGAATTTATATGCGAAGGCATATCAAGATCAAGGCCTAAAACCATGTCAAATTTTGCAACCAGAGCTGCTTTAATCGGTAAGTGGATGGTTTCGTCATCAACAGTTTTCCACACGACAGCGACTGCCTTAGGCATATTAAAATCGTCAGCCAATGAATCAGTAAATTCAAGTAAGTTAGGATGTTCATCTACATTTGTTGTCGTATCAGAGTCCATAAGCAAAGCGGACGTTTTACTTTTCAGTCGGTTTAATGAAGCCTGTGTAGCTTCCAATGCCTCACGGCTAAAGCTTAATTCTTTACGATAATGAGCAGTAAAATAGAATAGCCTAAGAGATAAAGGGCTAAATCCCCAAGCTTCAACATCTTTCAATGTAAGAAAGTTTCCTAGGCTCTTGCTCATTTTATCTCCTGAAATATTAAGCATTGCACCGTGAATCCAATATTTTACAAAGGGTTTGCCTGTGGAAGATTCACTTTGAGCAATTTCATTCTCGTGGTGAACTTCTTTGAGATCCTCCCCGCCGATATGAATATCTATAGTTTGAAATGATTCAGGTTGAAAGTGGTTATCTTTAAAACTCTCAGAAAGATGCCTCATAGACATTGCACTACACTCAATGTGCCATCCCGGGTATCCTCTGCCCCACGGACTGTCCCAAAGTTTTTCGCGGGATTCTTCAGGTTGAGGGATTCTCCATAAAACGAAATCTTCGAGATTTTTTTTCTGCTCCGTCAGTTCTATTCTTGAGCGTGATTTATCTGATTTAAAAGTGTTACCCAGCTTTCCGTAATCGGAGTCTTTAGATACATCAAAATACACGCCATAATCAGTCCGATATGTGTACCCTTTTCGTTCCAAGTCCTTAATGATTTCTATTTGTTCAATAATATGTTCAGATGCATGAGGATAAAAATCCGCACCAATATTCATTTTGTTCAAACACTCAAAATAAATTTTTTCGTAGGTGGAAGTAATTTCATCAACCGAAGCACCGGATTCTTTTGCACGACGTTCTATTTTATCTTCAACGTCGGTAATATTCATGACCGACTTCACATTGTATCCAAATAATCTTAAAGACCTTTGAACAGTATCCATCAATGTAGCGGTTCTCAAGTTACCGATATGCTGGTAATCATAAACAGTAGGACCGCAGGTATACATGGTTACATATGAATCATTCACAGGAACAAACAACTCCTCTTGGCGTGAAAGTGTATTGTACAAACGTAATTCAGGTTTACTGGATTTACTCATGAAAGGATTATATCCCAGAAGGTTTATGTAGACTATCAACCAAGCTGGTTTGCCGCACTAGTAAAGGACTCTTCCGGCAAGAGCATCGCTCAACGTACCTTCATCTGCGTATTCGATGTCTGCCCCAATCGGAAGCCCCTTCCCTATTCGTGAAACTTTTATATGCTCAAAGTTTTTCTTTATTTCCTTATAGATGTACATGGCACTTGCTTCACCTTCTAACGAAGTTCCGGTCGCAAGAATTATTTCCGAGACATGAGGCTCTTCTACGAGTCGCTGAAATAGTTGAGGAATATAAATCTCATCAGGTCCAATACCTGCAATCGGATTAATAACTCCATTCAATACATGGTAAATGCCCTTATAATTAGATTTTTCCAGTGCGATGAGATCTAGCGGAGATTCAACGACACAGACGGTCGTGTTGTCTCTCGCGAGATCCTGACAAACCGAACATAATTCATCATCCGAGATATTAAAACACCGTTTACAATAATTAGAACTTTCTTTTAAAACTTTAAGAGCCTGTGAAAATTTCGAAACTTCGGATTCGGGCAATCGCATTAGATAAAAGCCCAATCGCTGTGCAGTCTTCGGTCCGATACCGGGAAGCATTTCAAACGAATCTATTACGTTTTGAATATATCGAGGAAGAGTCATCCAAATGATAAAAAAAGATTGCTCGATCAAGAAGACGTCACATCATCTCCGAATACTTCTTCAAAGATTTTCTCTAAGGGAACATCTTTATTAGGCATTTTAACATTGTGATCCGTAAGATTTAAAGCTTCTTCATTTTTACTTAATAAATCACATGATAAAACAACCTGAGCTCCAACCAACTCCGCCGAAACATTCTCAATTATTGTTCTGATTTTGTTACTCATTAATCTCTCTTTATGGAAAGAGTATGGTGCACCAAGGCTAATCGATTGCCCATCAAAACCTAAAAATCGGCAAGAACCAAGAAGTAAATAAATAGAATGATTACTCTCTTTCAAGCTTTCAACTAAAGCTTTATATGGGAATTCTTTCAGAACCACTTTTTTTTCCTGACGAGATTCAGGCTTCGATTTGGCAGGCAACGGCTTTATAACATCTTCATTTACCGGAAGAGTTTTCTTCCCCTCCGGAATCTTTTTGTCTGAAACGTTTTTCACTACTTTATTCGTGGATTTTTCTACCACACTCAAATCACCTTGAGTCGAACTAGTCTGACTGTCTCCGTTTCCTTTCTCCGGGTTTTCCAAAATTTTGGAATCTACGATTTGATCGGAAGTCAGCTCTACAATTGATACCTCAATCGGCAAAGCAGGAATATTTACATATCGAAAATCTTCAAGCCTCTTGGAAAAAGTCACTATAAAATTTTTAATTTCATTCTGATTCAAACTTTTAATCAAATTCAAACCGTCTTCGTTAATTTGGTAATCGTCTAGGGATGCATTAAACCCCGATTTAGCAAGCAAAAGAGCCCTCAAATATTGAATAAGTTTTTCTACCCAGCTTTCGAAATTAAGTTCGGCAACAAGTGCGGAATTTACAAACTCTAAAGCGGCTTTTCTATCCCCTTCGTGTAGATGTTTAATAAATAAATTGAAATCGTGAGAATCGAATCCGTAGACTCCTCGATCGTCTTCCCCACTGCTTAAATACTGTTCCAAAAGAGTTTCTGCATCGCGATATGCTCCTTTCGCTGTGATAGCAATATGTTCGACGTGCTCAATTGCAATACCGGACTGGCCTTGGTCTTCAAGTATCCGAATCAATTTTGATTTAATCTGTTCCTTATCGGGACGTTTAAAAACATACTGCTGACAACGTGACTTAATCGTATCCAAAACTTTTTCAGGGTTTGTTGTACAGAGTATGAAATACACATGTGTGGGAGGCTCCTCAAGCGTCTTAAGAAGCGCATTTGATGCTTCGGTCGTAAGCATGTGAACTTCATCTACAATGTATATCTTATTCTTCCCCATTGCAGGAGAAAGCATAACTTTATCAGTAATTTCTCTTATATTATCAATTCCCCTATTTGAGGCTGCATCAATTTCGATTAAATCTAAATGCCTTCCGCTTTCCATTGCTTTACAGGAATCACATTCTCCACAGGGTTCAAATAAAACTTTTGAAGAAACATTTAATTGGGGGTTAGTGCAGTTTAAAGATTTTGCAAGAAGTCTTGCAGTCGTCGTCTTTCCAACGCCTCTTGTACCCGTGAAAAAAAATGCGTGAGCAGGGTTACCTTTTGCGAGAGATGACGTTAATACGGACACAATATGTTCCGAACCAATAAGCTCTGAAAATCTTTTCGGTCTGTATTCTCTGTAAAACATAACTGGAAATATTATGTTCCGCCAAATACAAGGGTATGTAAGAGCAGGAACAATTAACACTCAAAAATGAATATGGTTTTTATTTAGTGCTTATAAATTTCTATCATTACAATGACCCGGTCGTAAGCTATTATTTTTTACTCAACCAGCTTTTTATATTAGTGGCGGCAGCGGTTTTGAACATTTCATAGATCTTCTCGCTATCGGATATATCAAATTTCGACAAAACATATTTTCGTGAATCTATACCGGCTTTCTGCACGCTCATTGGAATAGAATCGTTTCGTACACCAATTCTGAAATGCCAAAAATCTTCAGATCGAAGATGTCCTTTAATAGAAATAATCCCATTATGAATCCGAGACCCTCGTGCGAAAGCGATCTTGGAATCACCCGCGACTAGATCAAGCTCATCGTAAGCTATCATCAAATCTGCAGGTTCTAGTTCAAAAAATTTTAATGCTTTGGAAACACAAATACCTGAATCATTCATAAACACATCAGGCTTAATCAGTATTAGCGTATCTTCTTCAAACTTTATTATCTCGTATTCTCCGTCTACGTATTTACTTTTTTGCCATTGGAATTCAGTCACACCAAATAATGACTCTGCATTATCAGCGAAATAATTTAGCAAGTCTTTTCCTATGTTATGTCTGGTTTTAGAATATTCAGGCTCAGGGTTACCAAGTCCTATGACGCATTTCATCTGTACATTCTAACTACAGGACACCTTAAAATCTACCTATATAGGTAGTGCAAATTCCTTAATCAGTTCTGTAAAATTTGCTGATATAATAAGGCTTGTGAGAAAAATCATTTCAACAGATAAAGAAGTCAAGAAAAACACCCGAATTCAAATCTATCTGGTCGGAGATAAGGAGATACAGGAACTCAATAAAAAATATAGGGATGCAGACTACCCTACAGATGTGCTTTCATTTGAAATGGATGAAACTATGCCAAACGGTGAGTATTACCTCGGAGATATATTAATTAACATCGATCAGGCGAAACGACAGATGAAAACCTATGGGAATAACGATGTACGGTTTGAGATTGCTCAACTTGCAGAACATGGCGTTCTACACTTACTTGGAATCCATCATGAAGGCGATGAATAGCCTTATATATGCTTCTTCACCAAATCTGAAATAATTTTTCCGTCTGCTTGCCCTTTTACTTTTTCCATGACGGCTTTCATAGCATTTCCGAAATTCTTGTCAGAAAGCTCTGAAACGATACCTTTTACGATTATTTCAAGCTCATCTTCAGACATCTGCTTAGGGAGATATTCTTCAATAATTTCTAATTCAGCGGTTTCGCTATCTACAAGATCGGTTCGTCCGGATTTGGCGAAAAGATCAATTGATTCTTTCCTTTTTTTAGCTTCCCTATTCAGTATCTTTAAACAGATGTCAGTAGTTAATTCCTCACCCTTAGCTCTAAGATCAATCTGAGCATTTTTAAATTCCGAAATAAGAAGCCTTATAGTGCCTACTCTTACGACATCTTTGCTTTTCATCGCAGAGATAAGATCACTTTCAAGTTTTTGAAGCATTATATTACTTAATTATTTATATCTATTGTACCTTCGAATATTTAAAGCTTTTTTCTTCTTGCTTTCTCTTCTTAGCTTTGCAGGCTTAATATAGTATTTTCGCTCTTTTATTCTTTGAATTTCATCATCAACTAAAAGCTTAAGCTCCCTTAAGGCCTGTTCAACGGATTTTTTTGATTCTTTTAGGTCGATTCCTACCCCTCGTTGTGCCATAACAAAAATTTAACGCACCTCCTAAGTGTATTTCCTTTAGAAACGGTCAGGAATAATATATTCCTACTCTTTCCGATTCATTAAGGTGTAAAAACAAACTCCCTGCTATCAGGTTATCTATAAAATCAGCAATTAGGCGGATTTCTATTGAAGGCGTTGCCTTCATCGAGCCAATAAATATGGATAAGAGACAGCCAGTTGATCGAATTATAACATAGACTTAAAGTGGGCAATTAGGGTTTGTAATAGGTCATAAATCGTCTTTAGGTTTCCAATCTTTTCCTCCGAGAATATGGATATGTTCATGGTCGATAATGTGATAACCTGCTCCATTATTAACTATTCGATATCCGGATTTATCCAGATTCACCAGCTTGATTACCTCCCCTGCAGCAGACATCATTCCCGCCCAAAATTCGAGATCTAGGTTCTCAATTAAATTCGATTTCTCAACATGAACTTTAGGAATAACAAGAATGTGAACCGGAGAATGCGGCTTTATATTATCAAAAGCAATAAAGTCTTTATTCTCAAATACAATATTTGCCCTAGCTCTTCTATTTGAAATTTCACAGAAGATGCAATCTGTTTTATGCATGAAAGAATTATAACCTAGATTTCACAATTACCTTGTGAAAATCTGGAATATATCTTTAAAAGTAACTAAAACGATTAGCGTTAGCAAGATTGCAAATCCTACTTGGTGAACTTTAGCTTCGATCATAGGAGATGCCCTTTTGCCTGTAATCCACTCACCCAGAACAAAAACTATTCTACCGCCATCAAGTGCGGGTAATGGCAACAGATTCATAAGTGCCAACGACAACGATATCATCGCGGATAAATCGAGGATATCGCGACTAAGCTTTGCAGTGCCCGAATTCAGAACCGAGCTGACAACATCATAAATACCGACCGGACCTGCAATTCCCTGAGAAACGGGCTCAACGGTTCTATTTTCGACAGAAAAACTGATCAAGGTTCCAAGTATCTTGAAATTATACGAAAGCACATTTATCGAGTGTGCAAACCCCGCAAAAAACCTACTTTGTGACTCATTGTATTGCACTTCTACAGCTTCTCCTAACCGTACGCCTAAAGCTCCACCCTTAATCTCTTCACTATATGTTACGTTAACTGGCACTTGTTTTGAGGTAGAAGTAGTAAGGCTATATGCATTTACGAGAACTTCTTCACCCGACTTATCACTCAAAAACTCCCGTAAAGCGGATACACTACTTATTTCAACTTCATTCCCTAAGTGCGAAATCGATAATATTCGGTCACCTGAGGCCAAATCGGTTTGAGCAGAACCCGATTCAGGGTCAATCCCAACGATAACAACCGGCAACATTACAGTTTCTCCATACGGAAACTGATAATTATCCATATACACCATCGGAGCCGACTTCCACTCATTACTCGATAACGTATAGTAAAAGACACCAACCGCGAAAAGTGAATTCATCACTACACCGGCAACTAAAATAATTAGTTTCTGGCAAGGCCGTTTATTAATGAAATTTTGATTGTCAGCAGGGTCATAACCATCGTAGCTTTCTCCCTTTATCTGAACAAAACCTCCAATGGGAAGCCAATTCAATGAATAACGAGTGCCACCTATTTGCTTTGACGCAGCTCTCGGAGGCAACCCCATTCCGAATTCCTCGACTTTCACCCCAAAAAATTTTGCGGTAGAAAAGTGGCCTAACTCATGTATAAATACCAGGAAACTTAAAATGAGTATAAAAACGATAATTTCAAAAAGCATATATCAATAATAAACAATCAAACTTAAATATTCACCAAGAAGGAGTTACAACATGATTAAACTTACATGAATGGAGTTTAAAAGGCAATCAAAAACTCAAAATTTTAGCGAAATAATAAAGCGATCAAATAGTCATCAACTCTTTTTGCTTTAATTCCCCCAAAGCTTCAAGGTCTTTGTTTGCGGATACTATTTTTTCTTCGATCTGCTTTTTTTGTCTGATCATTTCGTCTTCAGAGATCACCCCATTATCTTCGGTTTCCTCTACGGCTTTAATCGCGTTCTGTCTAATTGTTCTAATCGAAATTTTTGACTGTTCTACCAAATGAGAAACATGCTTAGTAAACTCTTTTCGCCTTTCTTCGGTTAATGGAGGAACCGGCAATCGAATGTGTTCTCCTTCATTTATGGGGTTCAAGCCCAAGTTTGATTTCCGTATAGATTCTTCAATTTTAGCGAGTAACGATTTATCCCAAGGGCTAATCAATACGGATTGCGAGTCAGGAACAGTTACACTTGCTAACTCTTTCAGGAGCATACGTTCACTTCCGGGATATGCATCAACTTTGACGGAATCTAAAACCGATGCACTTGCCCTTCCGGTTCGGACTTTAGCAAGTTCATCATTTAAATGTGATTTAACTTTATCCAGGTGATTTTGTAGGTCATTTATTTTCATACTTATAGCTGGATTATAAAGACCTGAGTAGATCTAATCAAGGAGGCGGTATATTCACCTAACTTTGTAGGCTCGCCTAAACAGATTATAGGCATAAACAGATTCTTTCCATCGATGTAGCTGGGTTTCGCTTCTCAAATATTCTACAAAGAGACGCAAGTGCATGACCGGAATTAATACTCCTTCAGGAAGTCTACGTTGATCTCGCCTAAATTCATAAATTTCGGAACTCCCATATACATACATAGGCAAATCAACATTATCGATGGTTTTAATAATGTCCTTCCAATCATCAACCGACGGCATTCTGCGGCCAAATTGTTGTATATTATCAATGCTTGAAAGCAAAGCTTCAATATACATCGCAGCTAAACGATAATGACCATCACTGTATACCTGGGGTAAGTTGTATTGTCTAGAGTATTCAAACGTTAGTGCTTCACACGAAGGTCCAAGAATATCGATAGGTAAACTATTCAACGGATCAGACTCAAGCGTCAGATATTCCCCTTTCACAAAACTCGCCAATCCAGAAAAAAGATGTTGTGCGGTTGGATCAGTCTCCATCGACAACGCGTTTGCTTTGTCGATAATTATTTGCCCTGTTTCGAGAACAGCAGCATATGCATGATCGTAAAGCTGCCTTTCGTAATGATCGAAGACAATCAATCCAGACTCAGCACTATCCAATTCATTAGGCATCGATTATATTGCTAGGCGGGAAATTTCAGCTACTACAATATTTTCACCTGTTTTAGAAATAAGATCGGTAACAAGATCCTTTATTTTTTTTGACGAATCCCTAATGTAATCCTGTTCCAACAGTTCTTCTATATTTTCAGGCCCCATAGCAGCAACTTGCATCGCAATTTCATTACCGATTTTTACAAATTCCTCATTTTTGGCAACAAAATCAGTTTCGCATCCGATTTTCACCAATGCACCTACTTTTCCACCATGGATATAAGAAAAAATGCTTCCTGCTTTAATTTCTCTTTCAGCTTTCTTTTGTGCTCGTTCTATTCCCTTACTCTTTAAATATTCTTTTGCTTTCTCGAGATCTCCACCTGATTCTTCAAGAGCCTTTTTGGCATCCATAACGCCTGCTCCGGTAGTTTCTCTAAGTTTTTTGATGTCTGCTATGTTCATAATTTTATTTAATTATTTTTAACTATTATGACTTTGCTTTAACTTTAGCCTTTGCCACTTTTTTCTTGGCATCGGGAGTTTCTGCTTTTTTGGTGACTTCAGTTTTAGTTGGTTTTTTAACGGCCTTAGCAGCAGTCTTTGCCTGAGGTGTTTCTTTAACCGGTGTCTCCTTAGCAGGCACCTCACTAGCTTGAGCTACGACCTTTTCAGATTTTTCAGGTTTAGCCTTCTTTGCATCTTCGTATCCATCTTTCAAAACTTTTGCGAAAGTTGCAAACATCAAATCGATAGATTTCATAGCGTCATCATTGGCGGGTACTGCAAAATCGATATTTTCAGGATCACTGTTGGTATCTACGAGTGCAACAACCGGTATTCCTAAAGCATTTGCTTCTCTTACCGCAGTTTTCTCTCTTTTCACATCGACGATAACTAAAGCACCGGGGTACTTTTCAATATTTTTAATTCCACCGATAAGCGAGTTCAATTTTTCGATTTTTCTTTCGATGAGAAGCCGTTCTTTCTTGGTGTAATGAGCAAAAGCATTGGTCTTTATACCCTCTTCCATCTTTATGAGTGCATTGCAGTTTGCTTTAATAGACTCAAAATTTGTGAGTGTTCCACCTAACCATCTTTGGTTAACAAACAATGCTCCGGATTCCTTCGCGTATTTACCGATAATTTCGGCAGCTTGCCTTTTGGTTCCGACAAAAACGATCTGCTTACCTTGAGATGCTACCTGATAAAGAAATTTCAACGCCTTATCTAGCAACTCCTGTGTCTGAAAAAGGTCAATGATATGTGCCTTATTTTCAGCTCCATAAATATATTTTTCCATTCTGGGATGCTTTCTTCTTACCGGATGACCGAAATGCACTCCGGTTTCAAGCATCTGCTCCACTGTAGGAGTCTTGATTTTTGATTCTGACATTTATTTAAACTTTTACGATAAAGACGGAATGTAATAGCTTGAGTAGCCAATCTTTAAATTCCGGCTGTTTCGCTCCTTAACCCTCTGACCGGACATTGTAAGATCAGGAGCTGATCCGGTCATGATGATGCCCTACTTAGGCTAGTTGATATATTATCACGAAATTTTGTTGTTTAAAACGGATTTATGAGCCTATAGGGTCGAATTACGCCTTTTTAGCTTTTGTTGCTTTCTTACGGGTGCCGGTGGCCTTACCCTTCCCTTTAGCTTTAGATTTGGGCTTGTCGGCCTTGGCAGATTCTAGGTCAGGTCTTGTCCAGCTGGCAAAATCGCATGCAGGGTACCTTGAACAACCGTAAAATATCCTCTGTCGCTTAGTTTTTTTTGAAACGACTTCCCCACCTTCAGCTTCTCCGCATTTAGGGCACTTCATACCAATCTTATTTAATATCGGCTCGGTATGTTTACATTTGGGATAATTCTCGCACGCGTAAAATTTTCCGAATCTTCCTTGCTTAAGAATCAGCTTACCTGCACATAGAGGGCATGGATGAGAAGCTTCCTTAGATATTGATTCCTCGCCTTCTTCACCGCTTTCCCCCTTAGATCTTTCATCCGGCACGCTATCCATATGCATACACTCGGGAAATCGATCGCAGCTATAGAATCTTCCATATTTACCAAGCTTGACGATTAGCTTACCTTGTTTGCATTCCGGACACTCAATATCCGTTTTCTCAAGAATAACTACATCTTCTTTCTTAATTTCCTTTTTCTTTGTATCGACCAAACTGGCGAATGACGGATAGAATTCATCCATCAAATTGATCCAGCTTTTATTTCCCAAAGCTACACTGTCAAGATCGTCTTCCATTCTTGAAGTGAAATTTACATCCACTACAACCGGAAAATGGTTCACCAATAAATCATTAACTACAATTCCATTATCCGTTGGGTATAAAGCTTTTTCTTCCTTAGCAACGTACCCTCTGGTTTGAATAGTGGATACAATACTTGCGTAAGTAGACGGCCTTCCGATATTAAAATTCTCAAGTGCTTTAACCAACGACGATTCGTTATACCTGGGAGGAGGGTTCAACTCTTTCGCAATCGCATCAATCATAAGTAAATTTAGAGTCTGACCTTCTTTTAGATCAGGAATTTGGAAGTCTTTTTTACCGCCATCGGTAACTTTTAAAAATCCGTCAAAAGTTCTGATAGAGCCATCAATCTCAAATGTATACTTCGTTGTACCTGATTTGTTTGAGATTTGAACTTTGGCATTCTGATAAATTGCAGGTGTCATCTGAGTTGCAATGGTTCGGCTCCAAATCAATTCGTATAGTTTCTTCTGTTGAGGGTTTACACTTTTAGGAAGTTTATCCGGTGTGAATTTAATATCTGTCGGTCGAATCGCCTCATGTGCTTCTTGGGTTTTTATTTCCTTTTTAGATTTAAAGTCTCTTAACGAAGGATTCAAATATCTTTCGCCGTATGCACTTTTTACATAACTCCTAATCTGATTAACAATTGAAGGCTCGATATGAACACTATCCGTTCTCATATAGGTTATATATCCGGCTTCATATAATTTTTGAGCAATCTGCATTGTTCTGGCCGGAGAATATCCTAGATTAGTGCTAGCTGACTGTTGCATGCTAGAAGTTGAAAATGGTGCCGACGGATGACTCTTGCTTTCCTTTTTTGTGATTTTAGCAACTTCATATTCATGTTTCTCTAAATCACTCTTGATTTCTTCGGCTCTATTCTCTGAATCAATTGTAGTGCCATAAGTCGAATAATCGCCTGCAAAAAGCTTATACTCTTTTTTTACATATATATTTTTCTCGTCAATTTTTGACAGATGTGCCTTAAACGAATCGTTTTTTGAATTATTTTCTGAAAAGCTACCTTCTATTTCAAAATATGGAGCTTTTGCGAAATTTTTGATTTCTCTCTCTCGCTCAACAATAAAACGAACAGCAACCGACTGGACCCTTCCGGCGGATAATCCGTATCGAATCTTTTCCCATAACACAGGAGAAAGCTTATATCCGACTAAACGATCTAAAATTCGTCTGGCCTGTTGAGCATCAACTAGATTCTGGTTTAGCTTTCGAGGGCTGTTAAATGCCTCAAGAACAGCCTCTTTTGTAATTGAATTGAATGTAACTCTGTATACCTTCGGGAACTCACCATTTTTCTTTTTTAGTTTGGTGGCATTTAGAAAATTACTCTCGGCATCTGTTTCTCCTAAGTAGCTGTCATTATTAATTACATATCCGACGTGCCATGCAATTGCTTCACCTTCACGATCTTCATCCGTCGCAAGATAAATCTCATCTGATGTTTTGGCTCTCTTTCGAAGATCCTTAACCACATCCTTCTTTTCGTCACTCACAACATACTGAGGCTCATATGACTTTTCAACATCTACACCAAACGAGGACTTAGGCAAATCCCTAATATGCCCCACCGAAGACACGACTTCGTAATCTGATCCTAGAAATGATGCTATTTTTTTTGTTTTAGAGGGTGATTCCACAACCACCAGTTTCTTAATATTCATATTGAATAAATTTTTATCTCAAGCTTTATTATTGCTCACAACGGCAATCCAGCGAAAATATTCTTAACTATATCATACCTATTTAAATCAAATACATGAACCATTCATAATTCCACTACTAAACTTTAAGTGCTACACCGCTATCATTTACTGAAATAATCCCTCTAGATTCCATACTAAAAATCAGACTATTAAATTGTGCAAAGCTCATACCACTTAAAGCATATGCTTTTTCCAAAGAAACATTTAGCACTCCGGAATCCTGTTGATCTTTTATCGTCGAATAAATTTTTTGCTCATCCTTACTCAATTCAGCTTTAATTTCAGTGCCTAATTGCACCGCACGTCCAAGATATTCGATAACCTCCTCGGGATATTGAAGTAAAACCGCACCTTCTTTTATAACTGAGTGCGTACCATAGCTGTTTTTGCTAAAAATAGAACCCGGCACAGCAAAAACCTCTTTTCCTATAGCCGCAGAAAAACCTACCGTTATTAGACTTCCCGATCTTTCACCGGCTTCAACAACAATAACAGCATCCGCCATTGCCGCGATAATCTTATTGCGTTCAGGAAATGTCCATTTATCTGGAATTTGCGAGGAATTAAATCCCGAGATCAGTGCCCCACAACCCGATTCGAGGATCTTATTCACGACATTTTTGGTATAACCAAAACGATGCAAATGATTAAATCCGTAACCTAGTATACAGATGGTTCTTCCCCCAAAGTAGAGTGCAGAATTATGAGAAGTCATGTCGACACCATACATCAACCCGCTCACAATCGTGATCCCATATTTCGCGAGACACTTAACTATTGAGTTGCATACAGATCGCCCATAGTCCGTCATATGCCTAGACCCGATAATTGCTACACAAATTTGATCCGATTTTTCAATATTCCCTGCAATTTCTAGAGTTGGGGTGGAATAAATACTATTAGCAATTTTCGTATTTATTACGGCTAATTCATCCTTATAGGCTTTCTCCTTCGCTCCCGTATTATTTTCTGAGAGGGTATAAGATTTATTTGACGAGTCATATTTGTACACCCTAGTTTTGTAATTATTTTTGTTGATCTCCATACAATCAAGATACGGTAAAGATCTAAACGATTACTTTATTTCCTATCGCAACGGGATTAACATTCGCTTAACTTAACTTTAGAAAGGTCTCAAATGGTTGTATTATCGAGGCAAAAATGGTTTAATATCTTTGCTATGTCGAGAGTATGTGAATTAACAGGAAAAAAATCCCAACGGGGAAAGAAGATCACTAAAGCTTGGGGAGTAAAGTACCGAAGCATCAAACACAGACAGCCTAATTTGGTGAAAACTACTGTTTTGGTTGACGGCGTAAAAACCCCGGTGAAAATTAGTGCTAAAGCTTTGAAATCTATTAAAAATGGTAAGTTTGCCGGTATCGAAGCCGTAAATAAGCCAAAGAAAAGCTAAAGGTACAGGTTACGGAATTCCCTATTAAACATATCTGAATCTTCATTACTGTAGGAATGTTCAGAAAAGATTTTTTCTAATCCTTTCTTTTTCATATATAGAAACTTGTTACGATCGCTAGTGCTGAAAATTCCAAGCATCGCCCTGGAAGAAATACTAGTCATTTCATCACTCAAATCTCTAATTGGGTGAAGATATAGGACCTCTCCTGTCATCACCATTCCATATTTTATCTTTGATTTCTCAAGCACACTTGTTACTTTTCTTATAACATTCTCGGGTGAATTATTTAGCTGTGCTTGGAAAATACCGTTACTCACAGTTGAGTCCTTTTGACTCCGACATTTCAGCCAACTCAGTCCACTCGATAAATTAGCAGTATTAACTATTTCAAGATGGAAGTGGCTAGGAACCGAAGGAAATGAATACATATTACAGATAGCTAAATATATAGGATATGTTCTAAGAAAGTGGCTGATTTCTATAAGCTGCTCGGATCTGTCACACTTCCCATGTTTTGAAGCTATATACAAATAGGACAAGGGGAATACTGGGTACCTGTTGAAATAAATTTGCCCATCCACTAAGTTTACTAACGAGTTCTCCCTGCTTCTTGCCAAGCAAAGTGCACATGAAAAAGAGGCCACTAGCCTCTTTTTTCTAGATTCACACAAACATAACCGAAATACACTTGACTCAGCGTATTCATCAGTTTTTTGATAATAATAATTCACATTTGTAGTATACCCCCTACTTCAACACCATTTCAGAAAAATACCTCAAGTTTCGCACGGCAAAATTCATCATAAATTTCGACTTCTCAAGATCTATCGCCTCAATGTCAGAATCACTGGTGATGTCATCATCAATACTCAACGCCAGCTTTGATTTGTATAAAATCTCAATTATTTCGTTTAACATCGAATCTATCTGTAAAGCTGAAACATTGTGTTCCTGATATAAAACAGCACATACTAAAGGTAATTGATCTGTGTGCTCAAGCTCTTCTAAAAGATCGCGTCCAATGAGTTTTGCATTCAGGTCATAGATTTCTCTAAGCCTTCCATGTCTCCACAGTTCAAAACATAGAACGGCTATGAGTCCCGCACTTGACCTGCCCTGTATCGCGATTTTAGTTAACTTATCAACATCAACTTCTTCAAGCACTTGCTCAACAAGCTCGTTATCCAATAAAGTTGCGGACATCTTCACAGGGTTTTCGACTAAACTTACGATGTGTTCATTTTTCCCATTAACATTTCTAAAATAATCCATGATACGAATTTACTGCTATTGTATGAAAATCAAGTAAGAAACCGTATAATAAATTGAATGATTTTACCAATTGATGAAATCCACACTGGTGATTGCCACACCGACAATGGAATCCCCACAGAAGAACGCCAAATCGACGAAGGTTTAATAGAAGAACTGGAAGCGGTATCAGCTAGGCTAAATAGTTGCATTTCTTTACCTCTGACATACGAAGGACTACCTGATATTCAAAAATTCATAGAATGGATAGTACCAGACATGGTGAACGTTCCTGGAACTCATAAGTTAGCGGCAGCGGCTTATCAAAGTTATGTTTATCATGCACAAAACGGCGTCGGAAAATCAGAAGAACTCGATATTCCTCATCCGATAGAGGCCTTCGTTGATGTAGCGGATTTTAGATTTACACCCGCAGTTAATAATCTACTAACGCCTCAAGACTTAGATGAAATGATGCAACATGTTAACGGAGTAGCTTTATCAAGGGAGTTGCTCAATTTTTTAGAAGATTTAACCGGTAAACCAGGCACCTCTCTTTACACTCCTTACATCACCGAGGATGAGACACAAGTAGTTATTACCAAATATGTGCAACAAGTGGCAGAGCGAATACGACAGGGCCATTTCAATTTAGTTTTAGATCTCGCCGCGAGCGTAAAACCTGACCAAATATGCAAAGGACATCTTATACCGACCCATCTCCAGGCAAGTGTCATGCCGGCAACTTGCGATATCTCGCAAACCGATGTTTTGTCATTTACTTCGTTTTCACCTAACGAGCAAGTGAAAGTGCTTGGCTTGTATAACAACGCAACATGGGCACTTGTGTCTTCGCATAAGTCAGCAGGATGGGTTTCTACCGACAAGCTCGAGTTTATATTAAACAAAAGTAAATCCAAAACCCCTGAGCCTACAATATTAACTCCTAGTCAGATGATCGAGTATCTAAGGGCAAGACCTCGGGTTTATATGTCATCAATAAATGACTGTAGTCGGCAAATAAAAGATGCCTTTACAATGATGGGCTTTATATTGCCGCCATACTCAGGAGACATGTGCCATGCACTAGAAATCGCCGGGGTACCACCTACCCTAGTTGACTCAGAAGACGCACTAACAAATCTACTTGCACAAAATGGCCTTTACATCACACAACTTCTGCAGCCACAACAAAACGGCGAACCTACTAGTCGACATATTTACTTAACAGGTGTCAATGGCGGACGAATCACTTCTTATAGCCAAGCGTATAGCATTCATGGAGACACTGGAATGGTTGAATCCCCTTATGGGCCTCATCTTTGCAACCTCGAGGGTATGCGATTTCAAATCACCGGAAATAAGAGATTACTGAAAATGTATAAAATAGCGGAATAATTACTGGCAGGCGGGGTGGGACTCGAACCCACAGTACAGGTTTTGGAGACCTGGAGTTTACCGATTAACCGACCCGCCTATATGATCTCTTCAAGGATTATACTGAATATATTAAAGGATATTAAGCAAAGAGTTAAGTTATTTAAGACGGGTTCTTTCAGTATGTGCTGTTCTGTTTCTACACTTTGAACAGAACTTCTTCAAATCCAGTTTATCAACCGTATTCATTTTATTCTTATTTGTTATGTAGTTCTGAGTCTTGCAGACAGAGCAAGCGAGAAGCAATAATGTTCGTTTCGTTTTCTTAGCCATGCGGGAATTTTATCACAACAATACGAAAAACCAAATGTAAAAGGCAAAATAAACGAGAAGATTTTAGTAGCCCGTAGGGACGTATCCTTACTAAACCGACTGGAAAAACCAACCGTGGGCATGTCTTCGAATTTTAATCGTTAAATTAAAATCTCAGACACCCTTTATAAACGCTGTGCAATCGTTTATGATAAGTTTACGATCCCTACAGGCGTGAGATTTGTGATCTCATTACATCGATTCTATATCACCCGCCCCCCGAGTCAAGCTCCACAAATCGTTGATAACACTACAATTTACATATAGGAAGATTTAGAAATGGAGCCACCTCAGGGACTCGAACCCTGAACCTACGGTTTACAAAACCGTTGCTCTACCATTGAGCTAAGGTGGCAAGAGGATGTCTATAACCGACAACAAACTTCAATATAGAATACAAAATTGGAGCCTTCTTCCAGGTTTGAACTGGAGACCTCGTCCTTACCATGGACGCGCTCTACCAACTGAGCTAAGAAGGCAGAAAACCTAAACACCTACAAATTCTAACTTAAATACAGATCCGGATTCAGACTTGAAAAAGTTTATCAGCGGAAAAGGAAAAAGTCATCCCGGGAATAACCATAAACCCCACAATAAAGCCTAGTACAATAAACTTTTAAGCCATCGAGGCTATCAACATGTACAAATATGAAAATACAAACGAATTTATCGGTCCCACGATCCTGCCTATACCTCCTGTTAGCAACAGGAACAATAGGATATACATTCCATATGGTTGCAAATCGTACCATTGTCTCGCTAATCCCGGCGGTAGCAATCCCCCGACAACCTTAAATCCATCAAGCGGATCAATCGGTAAGAGATTGAAAATAGCCAAAGCAATATTAATCGCAATGAAAGTGAAACCTACGGCATATGCCGCTCTTAAATCCACAAGCTGAGTGGCAGTAATAACATAAAGTATAAGCACAGCCAAACTAGCTAATATAATGTTTGCCAAAGGACCGGCAAAAGCAATTATGGCCGCATCTCTGTGAGGATTTTTTAAGTTATATGGGTTAAAGAAAACCGGTCTCCCCCAACCTATCCCTGCAAACAAAATAAATAAGCTTCCAATTGGATCTAAATGGTTTAAAGGGTTAAGAGTTAATCTTCCCTGAGTTTTTGGGGTATCGTCACCCAACCAATGGGCGGTGTATGCGTGAGCAGCTTCATGAAAACCAATGGCAAACGCCAACGCTACAAGCAGTATCAAACCGTATAAAGGATTTTCCAGAACTTGTTGTATCAACATTTTTTTAGTATATCAGATATCGGATGTCTAAAAGCTGAGAAAGAGACGCCTATTACAGTATGCTAGTCTGGGAAATTATCTGTAGTGCTTCAAAAAATCGTGGTAAGAATATTATTCCTCCAATATATAGGGCAAAAACCACTGACAATAAGACCGCCCCCGCTGCAACATCTTTCGCAACTCCTATTAACTTACGATATTCTTTACCTGCAATTTCATCGCCAATGGCCTCTAGAGAGGTGTTAACCATCTCGAGCGAGAAAATCATGGCACTAACAACGACTAACGACAGGTACTCAAAGTATTCGATCTTGTAGACGAATGAGGCGATATTAAGCAACACAAAGAAAAAACAATGAAATCTGAAATTTGGCTGTGTTCTGAATGCTAAAAGTATTCCGTTAAAGGCATTTTTGAATGAAATGTTATGCTTTTTTCGATCGTATTTTACCGGTTCAACGGTTTTAAAGTCGGGCATATATAAAGAATATACCTGAACTTACACCAACACATCAATCTCAAACAGTTTATCCACAAAAAAGCCTTATGAAACCACAAAGTTATGCTATAATTCATAAAGCCTTAATATGATAACCAAACTCCAAAGTTTTATAGAAGAGACTAAGGATGAACTTAATAAAGTCACCTGGCCGTCTAGAGAAGATACGATAAAGTTAACCAGAACGGTTATAATCATTAGTATTATCATAAGTGTTTATTTAGGCCTTTTGGATTACGTTTTCAACGAAATCCTTAACAAAGTAGTTAGTAAAATTTGATATAAGATGTCGGACACTAATCAAAACCAGAAAAATCAAACAGAAGCCCAAGATAAAGATAAAGAAATCCAAAGAAGAAAACAGTCACCTACTGCAATCAAGTATTCAGCTAAAGAGAACCCTAATGCTCTTTGGTATGTAGTTCATACTTACTCAGGGCACGAAAGAAAAGTTGCAATTACGCTTGGAGAAAGAGTTCATGTTATGGAACTTGCTGACCGTATTAACGAAGTTTTGATTCCCACACAAAAGAAAATCATTATTTCGAGCAATAAAAAACGTGAAATCGATGATCGCTTATTTCCGGGATACATTCTAGTTAAGGCTGAGCTTGATGATAAAGTTTGGCATGCAATTAGAAGTACACCTGGAGTAACCGGGTTTGTAGGTATTGGAAATCAACCTACCCCGCTTTCCAAAAAAGAAGTAGATTCAATTATTCAATTTACCAAGCTTGATGCACCAAAATTTGAAACAAAGTTCAAAGAAGGAGATGTTGTTAAAATTACTGATGGAATATTTAAAGACTTCGTAGGTAAAGTTAACAAGGTTATGAACGAACAAGGCAGACTGGAAGTATTGGTACCTGTATTTGATAGAGAAACACCTGTAGAAGTTGATTTTGCACAAGTAGAACCGGCCTAATTCACAAACTGGATCTCTGTCCCGATATCTTGGTATAATGCATATCGTCTGTTAATTCCAAATCGGATAATAAGAAATTACCGGATTTCATAAAAATGGGATCTAGATAGATACAAAAATCAAAATGGCAAAACTAAAAACAACAATCAAACTAAATATCGAAGCAGGAAAAGCAAATCCGGCGCCACCTGTTGGTCCCGCGTTAGGTCCAGCACGGAGTAAAATCATTGATTTCTGTTCTCAGTTTAATGCTCAAACAAGCGGCATGGATGGAATAGTTCCGGCACTTATTGATATTTATGATGACGGATCATTCAAATTTGTTCTCAAGACTCCCCCTGTTTCAAGTCTTATCAAAAAGCATCTGAAAGTCGATAAAGGCTCAGGAACTCCAAATAAGTTAAAAGTCGGCGAGCTTACAACAGAACAACTCGAAGAAATTGCCAAAGTAAAAATGCCTGACTTAAATACTGTTTCAGTAGACGAAGCTGTAAACATTATTAAGGGTACTGCCCGAAGCATGGGTGTTACCATCAAAAGCTAACTAGTAATTCAAATCAAATTAAAAGAAAAAAATGGCAAACGAAAAAAAATCAAAAAAAGTTCACGGTAAACGATATCTTGAATCAAAAAAAATAGTAAACAGAAACACCGCCTACTCGGTTAAAGATGCTGTGCAGTTAGCTAAAAAGGCTAAATACGCCAATTTTGACGAGACTGTTGAAATGCACGTGAATCTTGGAATCGACCCAAAAATGAGCGATCAAAGAATCAGGTTTACCACTTCTCTACCCCATGGAACAGGCCAAAGCATTAAAATTCTAGTAATTTCAGATGATAACAGTGGAGAAAAAGGCAATGTTGTATATCGTGATGAAACCGGAATTGCAGATATCACCGCAGGAAAACTGTCACCCGATAAAGATTTCAACATCGTTATCAGTACAGTTTCTAAAATGAAAGATCTCGCAAAGGTCGCCAAGATCCTAGGCCCTCGAGGAATGATGCCTTCTCCTAAAATGGGAACCGTTACCGATGACGTTGAAAAAACACTAAAAAACCTTTCTACCGGACAAGTTGAAATAAGAAGTCAAGCAAATCATGCTGTTTTACATCAACCTGTAGGAAAATCTACTTTCGGTGATACTCAAATTGAAGAAAATGTTAATCATCTTATCTCTGAGCTTAATAAAAACACCCCCGGAAAGCTTAAAAAAAGATTAATTCAAAGTGCCTACTTATCTACTACAATGGGCCCCGGTATCAGACTTAGTATCTAAAATATAACCATAAACTCGTATCCATTGATTACCATAGATTCACCGCACAGTTTTTCGAATTCGTTAAGTCGAAAAAATCATATTATTGTGTGATCTATTCAATGTTTCGCTTCATATAGATCTACCCCCGCAGGAGTCTTCCCCCGCTTTACTTACAGCACCACACCAACCCGCACGCCCTATAGTATAATAACCTGGTTTCACAGATCGCCTGTGAAGATTTCAAGGAGCGGAAAATGTTTGCGGTAATTATGAGGATCGGGTCACACCCGATTGGAGCGATTGCCCTATTCATCATCGCGGTTAAGTTGCTGGAGGTTTTAATCGGCCTCTACTACTGGACAATCGATGTCATGAATTGGCTCTTCTGGTGTGCCGTTTTTTATGGCATTCCATCTGTCGTTGCCCTCCTTTTGCTTCGGGTACTTTATAAGTACCTAAAGCGATTGCTCCTTTGAACCAACACCCCTCAGCTATGATGCTGTTACAAAACACTCAAGCTGAGGGGAATTTCTTTTCTAACAATATAATTTGTATCTACCGCCACATAAGTGTTATAATTCGCAAGTCAGTTTCCGAAGACCGCCGGGCACACCGTTAAAAGTACACCCTGCGCAGGAACCTTATTCAAAAATTATTAATTTAATAGAAAGATCTCCTCCAGGGGCTTCTTTGTAAAAGCTCGTAAAGGATCGTCTTTTGTGTGCTATGAACGCATTTGATACTAAAAAACAAATCGTAGAAACCACAGTTGACCAAATAAAATCAGCCGACTCAAACGTCTACGTATTCGACTACTCTCAAATTACAGCGAACCAGATAAATGAAATCAGAAGGTCTATGCAGGAAAAAGGCGTAGAGGTAAAGGTCGTCAAAAATACACTTATTACCAGAATCACAAAGACTTTTGGTATCCAATATGATGAAGAGCTAAAAGGCCAGAATCTAATGTTGGTACCGAGTGATGACTTTATTGCTCCCCTTAAAGATTTGTTCAAATTCATAAAAGACAATTCAAAGGGTAAATTCAAACTTGGACTTCTAAACGGAAAGTATATTTCAGATACTGAGATCGAAAATCTTTCAAAATTACCTCCAAAAGAGGCTCTCATTGCCCAGGTTCTCGGAACGATGCAATCACCTATTCGAAGTTTTGCAGTTGTACTAAATGGAGTTCAAAGCAATTTTGTAAGGGCTTTAAGTGCCATTAAAGATCAAAAATCAGGTTCATAATTTTTTAGTTAATTAAAGGAAATAAAACCATGTCAGATGAAAAAACACCAATCAACTTGAGCGATAGTGCTCAAAAAGTAATGGAAATGGTCGAGAAAATGAATGTTCTCGAACTATCCGATTTAGTAAAAGCTCTCGAAGAAAAATTCGGAGTATCAGCAGCAGCCCCTATGATGATGGGTGCAATGCCTGCAGCAGCTGCCGGAGGAGACCAACCTGCAGTCGAAGAAAAGAGTAATTTCGACGTCGTTCTAGTAGAAGGCGGAGCTCAAAAAATTGCAGTTATTAAAGCTGTAAGAGAGCTTAACCAGGCACTAACCTTAGTCGATGCTAAGAATCTTGTAGAAAAAGGCGGCGAAGTAATATTAGAAAACGCCAAGAAAGAAGATGCCGAAGCAGCTAAAGCTAAACTAGAAGAAGCAGGCGGAAAAGTAGAACTAAGATAATAAATACTATTTACGATTGCCAATAAATAAAAAACCCGTTTTGAAATTTTCAAGCGGGTTTTTTTGTTTCCCATTTTTATCAAAGATCGAGACCTTTGAAATCAGACAAAATTTACTAATTTGCTCTATGAACAATAAAAAAGATACTGTTAACTGCTGTATTTCCAATCTTACCTTTTAACCTTTATCTAAAAGAAACAGTACCCGAATTCATTGACTCACGAACCTGTTCACCAGAAAGCGCATAATTGTATAACCGGAGGTCATCAATTAATCCGTGGAAGTACTGACTATCTGAAGGAATTCGTCCAATTTCCACTGATCTGGTGTTCGTAGTCGGATTATTGTTTTCTGTAGCGCTGTAGACCTCTTCTCCGTTGAGATATATTTTAAAAGTATTTGCACTATTATCAAACACACACGCTAAGTTGTACCACACACCTGTAGACAAATCCGGAGTGGTAACTTCATGATCCCGGTAGCTTCCTCCCCCATAAAACCCGCAATTAAAATCATTAGCATCATTTATTTCTAAATAATAGTTTGCCTCATTACCGATAGTCTGGTCTTTAGTGATAATAGTTTCGTAATTTCCGGAACCGGGAAAGCTATTTATATTGACCCATGTAGCGATAGTAAAAGAATCGGGGAAATCCAAATAATCGTTATCACCTACCGTAATATAATCATCTGTTCCATCAAAACTGAGACCTGAGTTGAAAACTCCGGATGATCCGTTAGACCATGCTGCCGCAGTCGTGGTTTGCGATCCGGAAAGGCCAATTGATAAAGTCCCATTATTTCCGAGTGCATCACCATTGTGATTTCTGGCTGAATTGTATATCGTAGTTCCAGTACCTTCATCTAACTTATATAGTAAAATGGGCGATCCTCGGTTGTAATCCCATATGACTTGGGCAGGGCTACGAGCATAATCGTAAAATTTAACATCATCTAGCTTAGCATCCATCCACCATGAACTGGTAGTGTCATCACCTAAACGTGATCCGCTAGCACCGGAGGTGAGAGCGCAATTTGCAGTAGACTTTGTACCCTGAAGTATACCGTTAACATAAAGATTTCGAGTAGTCGTTGAGTGTGTATACGTAGCTTGTATATGATACCATTGATCTTTATTCCATGTTGTGGTTGTGGTATTAAGATCATCACCTGAAGCGTTAAAACAACGAAATCGGATAGATCCATTTCCACACTACCGGGGCGGTACCACTCAGCCACACATCAGCTCCAGTACATAATGGGTAACACCCCGTCGTGTCATCACCCACAGTTGAGCTGTTAACCAAGTAGTTGGGACTCACCCAAAGCGAAATACTATAGTCATTTACAGCACCAAAGTTGGGCACCCCGATATAATCATTTGTGCCATCAAATAACAGAGCCGACCCCAATTTTCCGGGCACCCATTGTGATGCGGTCATTGAACCATTCATGGTACCGTGACGATTATTTCCTGAGATATCATTAACGGTAGAAGTACCTGTGTTTTCATTAAATGTGTAATGTAGAATCGGAGGATTGCAGGCATTTGCATCTCCGGGAATGCAGTATTCTCGGGCAGCGGAATTAGAACCAACAGATTGAGAATCGGTATAAGCAACATTGATTTGAATATGATCAACATTGGCCACACGATTGGTAGACTCAGTCGATCCTGTGGCAGCGAAAACGATACCGAAATTAGAGGCGTTTAACTCGGATGGAGTCCAAGTGGTACCCCAAAGATCGGAGGACCCGCCATAACTGGCGGATGCTTCGGAAGTTGGCCAGTTGGTACTGGTGTTAGCTTTATTGTCTCCAACAACTGACCCGGATTTAACAAGGCGAACAACATTATCTCTGGCGTTGCCGGAACTGCCCCCGGAGCGAACACGTTCAACACTCACGGTAATACCCAGAATAGTAGCACCATCAGGAATGGCAAGTCCAAAATTTGTTGCTGTAAGGTAGTTAGTATTGTTAGTACCGCTAAGAGTAGCACTGGCACGAGAGTTGTCACTGCTTAAGATGTTACCAGGGTTACTCCAGGCAATTGAGCCATAACTATTATCATTTGTTCCACTAGTGGGATTGGTAAGCCCTGTGGAGCTGGAAGCTGTAACGGAGCCTGGAGTTCCTGTGGACCCAAGCATGGCTGATTTTCCTCGGTTATATTCTGTCAGAACCTGATCTGTTGTAAGTGCGGCACGGTAGATCTTTAGCTCATCAATCAATCCATTAAATTCATTACTATTATCAGTACCTTCACGATCTCCCACATAAAGGATACGATCGTTGGCAAGCGTACCGGTAGCAGACAAAGACGTGTCTGAACCGGAAAGAACACCATCAATATATATATCAATGCGAGAGGTGCTAGTTTTGCGGGCAGTGATATGGTGCCATGTGGCATCGTATACATCCGTGGAAGAACAAGCCGCATCATCGGGCGTCCAGGTGGTGTCATCATCAATACCAAAACATATTTGACCGGATGTATTTGCATAAATAGCATAGCCTGCCTGCTGGGTGCCATCACTTAAAGATTTATTTAAAAGCCATTCGGTTGCACCCGGATTGGTGGAAGAGGATGATTTAAACCATAAGGAAATGCTAAAGTCATCAGTCGCAGCAAAATCAAAGTCATTGTCATCCGCTCTGGACAACCAGGTTGCGCCTGTTCCGGACCAAGCCTTATTAAATTTACCTCCTAAAGACCAGGAAGCAGTGTTAAACGTAAGATTATTTCCATGAAGTGAAGAGTCGTTGGCGGTGGTTCCATACCCTTCATCAAATTTCCAGTAGCCAACCTGGCTACCTAAAGGTGATCCACCAACAGGGTGCCCGGCGTTCATATCTTCGATGATCTGGGCAGGAGTGCGGGCATAGTTGTAAAACTTAAAATCATCCAAGGTACCAAAAACCTGCTCAGTATTTCCCGGCCAGTCGCCAATAAAAGGGCCTTCTCCAGAGATTGTAATCGGTCCGGAAGTACCATCAGCTGCATCTGTTTCAAGTACCCCATTTACGTATAACTTAACCCTACCATTTTCTCTAACACCAACTATGTGCTGCCATTGCTGGTTCACTACGACTGAACTACTGTAAACAAATTGATCGCCACCTGAATTTTTCTCAAACCCAAACCTCATCTTGCCTACTTGCCCGGCATCATCAGTTAGTCCAAAAGTAACAAAATCTGTCTCAGGATTAGTATTGTGAGAAAATACGTATTGATCATCAGGATTACTACTGCTTGCAGACTTATACCACGCCATAACGGTCATATCGTTGTAAGTAAACGGAGACATATGTGAACTAAGGTTAATATAGTCGTTACTCCCATCAAACTCTAAAGCTGAACCAAATTTCCCTGGAACCCATGGATTACCAGGAAAATTATTCATGCTTCCATGCCTACCCTTACCGGATCTATCGTATACAGTTGAGGTTCCGGTATTTTCATCAAAACTATAGTAAAAAAGAGGTTCCGGTGCCCATTCATACAATCGACGGACTTCGTCAGGAAACAAAACGCGGTTGTAGATACGAACTTCGTCGATTTTCCCTTGGTAATCGTTATTGCCGTCACCGCGTTCCCCGAAGCGCAGGGGGGCGGTGCCGTTAGCGTGACTTCCGGATGTCGATGTGGATTCTCCTTCCAACTGGCCATTGAGGTATAGTTTGATGACTGGCTGGTCGAGATCTACCGTAAAGGCAACGTGAGTCCACTGGTTAGCCGCAATCGCTCCTGTGGATGTTTGAAACCCCAAATAATCACTTCCGCCTAAAGTTTGCAGAAGAGTACCTTTGACAGCACCGAAAGCATTTACAGAGATCATCCATTCGTAATTTGATCCCGCACCCTTTGAAATAGGTTCTTGATACACCGACACAGTTGCCGGGTTCAGCCAAGCACTTACCGTAAATTTATTTGTGGTGGTAGGAGAAAAAAGATCGCTATCTGAGATATTGATATGATCATTGGTACCGTCGAAGTCAGCTGCATTAGCAAACTTCCCGGAGGAAGCAACCGTATTACCACTCCAAGTGCCGTTGCTTCCGTTACCCGAGAAATCTACCGCGGGGCTGGATGTCTCATCCAATTTCCACCAACCAACAAGGCCATCAGAAAGCCGGTCTTTTGAACCTGTGCCGAAGGCAACAGCAATTTGTGAGGATGGAGAAATAGCATCTGTTTTGACCTGACCTATACTACGAGCGTAATCATAAATAGTAACGTTATCAATCCAGCCCGTCCAGGGATTGCTAGTTCCGTCTGAATCGATACCTAAATAGATCGTAGGGGATGACCCTGAGAGCGAGCCGGTCGCAGTAAGAGAACTGTCTTCCGCGGCTTTATTCCCATTTATATAAAGGGTAATGGAAGAGTTTCCTGTTTTGACTGCAGAAAAGTGGTGCCATCGGGAGTCAGCATAAGAAACGGTTGTACATGCAGAATCATCCGGAGTCCAGGTACTATCATCATCAATAGCAAAACAAATATATCCATCAGAGGTCATATAAACTTTAAATCCTGCACCTGAATAGCGGGCAATCAAAGTATCGATCCCTGATTGAGTAGAGGGATGCCTAAACCAGCCGGAAATAGTAAAAGAACCAGTGCCAAAATCAAAGTCCGCATCATAGGTACGCGATGAGGAATCGTTAGTACCATCGTACTGTAAAGAAACTGCCATGGGAGTATTCTGAGTACCACTTCCCGTACGAGTCCAAGTCGCACCAGTGATGGTAAGATGGTTGGCATTCCCGGAAGCATCCGAGGCCGTAGTGCCATAACCCTCGTCAAAATGCCACTGGGCAAGAGGGACCTCTCCTTTAACAATAGAAGGATCAATAATTACGGGATACACCCTGTCTTCTGAAAAAAGCCAATCACGAGATGGAATAATTCGTAACTCAGTTTTTCCTTGCGTCTCGTCAAGAACAAGATCAACCTCGTATGATATTTCCCCTTCTGCATCCTCCATATAGAGTGGTAGAACCTGGTAGTAGTCATCGCGATTTTTAGAATTTATAAATCGTCCGGTAAAATCACCCGATCCGGTATACTCGGCCACAAATCCCTCAAGAGTGATCTCAAATACATATGACCACTGCACGGCTTCCTTTGTCTTAACAATGATATCTTCTTTAATACCATTTTGTATCAACTGGTAAGATATATCTGTGTCAGGGAGTACGTCGGAAAACACAAGACCCGTCTGTTGTATTTGGTGTTTGATATTAAGCGTGTTATTGTTCGGGACATACTTCATGGTAATAGCCCCATTTTGGTCTGAAAGATGTACCTTTACCTCCTCTCTGTTCTTCTTTTCGGCAAATGATACCTGCACTTTATTTGCTTTGCCCGTGTATACGTAAGGAGATAAAATCCAAGCACGCTTTATCGGATACGAATCATTGGTATATAAGGTAGTTTGGATAATAAAAACCGCAACACATACCAAAATGAGCACCCCCCCCACTCCAATAAAGAAAGATTTAAGATTTATAAATTTAGATTTAAATAGGTTTATCACTATAGTAAATTATGAACTTGAAAGCATTAATCTCACATCATTATGATACCTCAAGATTACATTAGTTTAAGTATATATTAGGTCTTTATTACTTATACCAGACAAAACATAACAGATAAGTAATACCAATTAATTATCTGTAGCTGGCTGTACGCCAACTACCCAGTAATCGAAAGTGATATTTTCAGACATACTTCCTGATATAGTAACCTTAAACTTGCCGTCTTCCTTTGACGAAACTACAAACTGCTTACCCTTCATATCACTAGTTGGCGTAATAAATATCTTAGAGTTTGACTTTACATTGGTATTTATTATAGTCGTGGACATCTGACCGCTATAGATAATACCTTCTCCAACACTTGAATCTTTCATAATTCCACTTTGATTAGCCTTTGCTCCCAACACTGTAAATTCGCGTGCAGCTACTGTATCAACTTCGACTCTTCCTTTACTGATTAAATCTCCATTAGGATTTATTACTAATTTACCGTTGAATATATCAACTCTTCCGGCTGTTTCTTCCGGCTGAAGTTTCAACCACTCTCCACCGATAGTTGAGATTGAATTATCAGAACCCTTAATAGTTAAAAATCCGGTCGAGAAATTGTTCAACGCAGTCACATTTGAAGCTACAGCATTGCCTGTTATATTCATATTTCCGAATACAGCCAATCTCTTTCTTCCATCTGTATCAGTAGAAACTTTTAGCATATCTTTTAAGGATTCTAGACCACTCAGATTTAGAGCAGTTGTGCTTCCGGACATATCAGTAGCAGCTATCTGAGTTTCTCCTCCCCACCATGATGTAAATACGAATACCATTACAGTTTCTTTATCTTTGCTGTAATCTTCAAGTGATCTTCCGATTACCCATCCAGCTTGAGTCGCCTTCATAGCTTTTCCGGAGTTCATTATGGAAGGCGCCAACAAATCTCCAGCCTTAATTTCACCATTTGAGGTGTCCACCTTAACCGGAACTCTACCTGATAATGCAACAGGAACCTGCTTTACTGCCTTGCATGAATTAATCTTGTCTTCTATAGCTTGAGTCATTGTTTCAGAAATAATGTTCTCACCATTCAAATATCTGAAAATCAAATCACTCTGTATCTGATCCAAAGTCATACTTTCATCACCTTTCAGAATCATTGATTCATATTTTTCAGCGGCAATTATCTTGAGTTCTTTATATACAGCCTCAAATCTGGCTTCAGTCTCGTCTTCGGCAACTAATGCGCAGAATTCATTTGAAAAGCTTCCTCCTCCTAGCATGAAACCCGGTCTGCTGGAAACAACTCCCAATACTGTTCGGTTATTCGATGCGTCCGTCCGAGATACCATGTAATTGCTGAAATCACTGTTATTCTGATCTTCAATGCTCACAAGCTCTCCCGGTTCTAGATCATCCTGCAAGGTCGGGTACGTTTCAGCTAAGTCAAAGGCTGTGGTAGTAATGGTTCCATCGCTTGCATTACCTGCAGTTCCAAATCTGAACTTTTCATCAGCATCAATGAATAGATTTAATCTATTATTCGCATTATCGTGGGTAATATAGGAATCACCACTATCGTCCGTATCAAAAATCAGATTCTCGCCTGACTGAAGACCTAACCCTGAACCGGAAACCAGAATTCTACCAGTTCCATAAGCTTTTAGAGTTAGATCATTGTTTTCGAATGCTTCCCCTGCCTCAATGGTTAATGGCCCATATGATTCAATCTTTGCAGCTGTTTGATTAGTAAGTATTAGATCATAAGCCACGCTTACATCCCCGGCTGCATTAAATGCATGTGGAAGATTGCTTCTAATTTGTGACGAACCTACAGCGAATAACTCGGTTCCATTTTCATAAACACCTAATAAATTACCGGTTACAGTAGTGCTTGCTCCGCTATTAATTCTAAATAGATCTCCACTCAAAGTGGTTGATCCGGCACTTTCAACCAACATACCTGTACCGGAGGTTAAAGCATCGAATGAAAAACTTGCGCCTGTACCCGATGTTATCGAATCCATTGCTACGAAGAATCCTGTTCCTGTTGTTGCTGCCGACGAAATCATCATTCCTGTGGTTCCCACTGTTGTCAGTTCTAATCTGTCGTCTGTTGCTTCGTCATATCCAAAGCTCCAATCCTGATCTAATCCGAAGAATATTCCGTTATCATCTCCTAGGTATAATGCTTCCCATTCTGCGGTCGTTGATCCTAATGCATTCCCTTCTGCTGCTCCCGGTGTTAATGCTGTTGCACTTAAGCTTAATTCTGTTGAACCACCGATTCCGAATGATAGTACATCGTTTACTGAATTTGTTATTGTTTCACCATTTCCAAATGTTATGTCATTTCCTGTAACAATCAGATCTTGATCTATTACTACATCTCCACCTGAGAACTGGAATTGATCCGATGTGTTATACACTAGATTTCCGGTATCTCCGTCTGAGGCATACATCGAAATTGTTGCGTTTGCTGTTGATCCGGTTCCTACTCTTACCAAGTTTGCACTTACATCTACTGAGAACGGTGCCGTTAAGCTATTTGATGCTCCCACTGCAAAGTCATCAGTCGTTGATGTTAAGTACGTGATTGCTCCTCCATCTGTGAACAAGCTTCCACTCCCAGTTGCTATGGCGGTCCAAGATGAACCATCAAAAACATTTAACTGGTTATCATCAGCATCCCAAGCAAGAAACCCTTCCCCACTCACCGGACTTGTGAAACTGTTCGCCTGCGGAAGCCTCAATCCCATTAAAGAACTCGACCCATGCGTAATGGAAGATAGATCAAGAAAAGTAGAGTTACTAAAACTCAGTGTTCCACTCGTAAATGAACCTCCCCCATCAAACCTAACTGCCCCATCAACTTCTAGTGTTCCTTCGATATATGCATCTTCTCCGTTTAGAGTTACGTCAGGTGTGCCGTTTCCAACTTTTAAGTTTCCGGTCAAAATATTGAATAACCCTCCGGCTGATAATGTCGTGCTTATGGTTCCATCAGCAAATGCGATTGTTGTGTCTGTTCCGCCGGATGCATCGAATGTCCATGTGTATCCTGAGCCTGATCCAAAAGTTGTTGTTCCGATTTCTGTTGTATCTAGATCTATTCTGATAATGTCCGTATTTACTCCTACTGTATCTATTCCGTTTGTTCCTCCCACTATTGAGAATGTGTTTCCTGCTGTTATTGTCTGGTTTACTCCACTGTCCCCTGCTGCTGTGAATAGCGTTGTTGCTGTTGTCAGATCATCACTTGAGTCCTGATCCCATCCTGATACATCCAAAAACTCTAGTCCGTTTGCTGATCCGTTCACTCTTACCATGTATCCTCCTGATGACGTATATGCTGATGGTGTATCTGTTAACTGAAGGAAAGCTGTAACATCATCGCTTGCATCCTGATCCCAAGCCGATAACTCTGTTGCTACGTTGTTGGTATCTAACAGGGTTCCTGACCTTCCATCCAGTAAACCTAATTCTGTTGCACTTAACAGTGTTCCGTTTAGGTTTAGTATTGCATCCCATCCGCTTCCGATACTGATTGCATATTCTGCTGCTGCTGTTCCTGTTAGGGCTCCTATGTTGATTGCGTTCAATGATACCTGTGCGTCTCCTGTTAATGCTCCTATGTTGAATATGTTTGCCGTGTTTGTTCCTCCTGTTGCATTACCTATCGTCGGAGTTATGTTTAATCCGTTATTCACATTTGTTCCTGTTGTGTCTACAGGTGTCGTGAATGTGATTCCGGCTATGCTTTGGGTTGTTCCTGAATCTGCTCCTAACGTTCTTGATATTGTGGCTCCTCCACTGATGGTTGTCGCACCCGTGAGTGTATTTGCCGATGAACCCGTTTGGGTGTAACCACCATCTGTGGAGATTCCACTTATTCCTGTTAATACTCCTGTTGTTGATATATCCCAGTCACTTGTGTTTATTGCTCCTGTATCTCCTCCATCTCCTAATACAAACTGACCGTTTGCTGTTAGTGTTCCTGATACTGTTGCTGTTGAATCAAACGTTACTGCTGTTGTTATGTTTCCTCCGTTTATTGCAAGATCACCTGCTATTGCAAGGTTTCCTGAGTTATCTAATGTCATTAGATCTGTTCCGCCGTTTTGTTCAATCAGCAATAGGTTGCTTGTTTGTGTTGAGTGTCCTTGAATCCATAGTTGTACCTGGTCGCTATCACCATCTACTGTTATCTTTCCTCCAAGGCTTGTGCTGTTTCCGACTACTAGATCATCAGTGGTTGTTGTTAAGTAAATGAACCCGGTGTCTTGTGTGAATTTGCTGGCTCCTGCTCCGATAGCAGCATCCAAGTCATCAAGTACATCTTGTACATTTGTAGCATTTGAATTTGCAAACTCATCGAATACTCCGATTAGTGAAGCTCCTGAATCGGCATTTGATGTTCCAACATCATTTAATCCGATTGATCCGATGGTTAAGTCTCCTCCTGAGTTGATCGTTAAGTTAACTACATCTGATATTGTTCCGGCGTTGATGTCGATTCCATTGATAGTTTCGTTAGTTGCGGCTGAAATCGTTCCGATTGTCGTAATATTTCCTGAATTGTTAACTGTTAATACATCCGTTCCATCATTTTGTTCCAACAATAGTAAGTTACTTGTTTGTGTCGAGTGACCTTGTACCCATAGCTGTACCTGGTCGCTGTCTCCATCAATTGTGATTTTTCCTCCTAAGCTTGTGCTGTTTCCGATTACTAAGTCATCAGTGCTATTTGTTAAATAAACGAACCCTGTTTCTTGTGTGAATTTACTGGAACCGTTACTAATGGCTGCATCTAAGTCATCAAGTACGTCTTGTACGGTTGTTCCATTTGAATAAGTAAATTCGTCATAAACACCAATTAATGAAGCTCCTGAAGTGGTATTTGATGAACCAACATTATTTAAACCGATCGACCCGATTGTTAAGTCTCCTCCTGAGTTAATGGTTAAGTTAACTACATCGGAAATTGTTCCTGCATTGATGTCGATTCCATTGATAGTTTCGTTAGTTGCGGCTGTAATCGTTCCGATTGTCGTAATGTTTCCCGAATTGTTAACTGTTAATACATCTGTTCCATCACTTTGTTCGAGTAATAGTAAGTTGCTTGTTTGTGTCGAGTGGCCTTGAATCCATAGCTGTACCTGATCGCTGTCTCCATCTACCGTTATTTTTCCTCCAAGACTTGTGCTGTTTCCAATGACTAGGTCGTCTGTACTGTTTGTAAGATATACGAAACCTGTATCCTGGCTGAACTTGCTCGAACCTGCACCAATTGCAGCATCTAAATCATCGAGCACATCTTGCACTGTTGTTCCGTTAGAATTCGCAAACTCATCGAATACCCCGATTAATGAAGCTCCTGAGTCGGCATTTGAGGTTCCAACGTCGTTTAGTCCGATTGATCCGATGGTTAAGTCTCCTCCTGAGTTGATCGTTAAGTTAACTACATCGGAAATTGTTCCTGCATTTATATCTATTCCGTTTATCGTTTCATCTGTTGCGGCTGTGATCGTGCCTGTTATGCTTGTGTTTCCTGTTACCGTGAAGGTTCCGGCTGTTAATGTTATGGCATTATCAGCAAATGCTATGGTTGTGTCTGTTCCTCCTGATGCATCGAACGTCCATGTGTATCCTGAGCCTGATCCAAATATTGTCGTTCCGATTTCTGTTGTATCTAGATCGATTCTGATAATATCCGTATTTACTCCGACTGTATCTATTCCGTTTGTTCCTCCCACTATTGAGAATGTATTTCCTGCTGTTATCGTCTGGTTTACTCCACTGTCTCCTGCTGCGGTGAACAGTATTGTTGAGGTTGTCAGATCATCACTTGCATCCTGATCCCAGTTTGATAATTCTGCTGCCACGTTGTTGGTGTCTAATAGAGTTCCGCTTCTGCCATCTAGTAAGCCTAATTCTGTTGCACTTAACAGTGTTCCGTTTAGATCCAAGATGTTATCCCAACCTGATCCGATACTTAAAGCGATTTCTGATGCATCTGCGTCACCTGTTATCCCTGCTATGTCTATTCCATAGAACGTATTTGATGTTCCTGTGTGATTTGCATTTGTATAGTTTAGATATAGTCCTCTGAATGTGTCTGATCCATCAAATGCTCCTAGGGTTCCTGTTAGTGTTAAGGCATTTGCTGATCCTCCTGCACTGTTTACCGGTGTTATTGATGTTGCTCCTGATAGTGTATTTGTTGATGTTCCGCTTTGAGTATACCCACCGTCTGTAGTTATTCCACTTATTCCTGTTAATACTCCTGTTGTTGATATGTCCCAGTCACTTGTGTTTATTGCTCCTGTATCTCCTCCATCTCCTAGTACAAATTGACCGTTTGCTGTTAAAGTTCCTGTGATTGTTGCTGTTGAGTCAAATGTTATTGCTGTTGTTATGTTTCCTCCGTTTATTGCTAAGTCTCCTGCTATTGCAAGATTTCCTGAGTTATCTAAAGTCATTAGATCTGTTCCGCCGTTTTGTTCAATCAATAATAGATTGCTGGTTTGCGTTGAATGACCTTGAATCCATAGCTGTACCTGATCGCTGTCTCCATCGACTGTTATCTTTCCTCCAAGGCTTGTACTGTTTCCGATTACTAAATCATCAGTGGTAGTGGTTAGATATACAAAACCTGTTTCCTGACTAAATTTGCTGGCACCTGCTCCGATAGCTGCATCCAAATCATCAAGTACATCTTGTACATTCGTTGCATTTGAATTCGCAAACTCATCGAATACCCCGATTAATGAAGCTCCTGAGTCGGCATTTGAGGTTCCAACGTCGTTTAGTCCGATTGATCCGATGGTTAAGTCTCCGCCTGAGTTAATTGTTAAGTTAACTACATCTGAAATCGTTCCGGCATTGATGTCGATTCCATTGATAGTTTCGTTAGTTGCGGCAGTTATTGTTCCAATTGTCGTAATGTTTCCTGAATTGTTAACTGTTAATACATCTGTTCCGTCACTTTGTTCAAGTAATAGTAAGTTACTTGTTTGTGTTGAATGTCCCTGAACCCATAGTTGTACCTGGTCGCTGTCTCCATCGATTGTAATTTTTCCTCCAAGGCTTGTGCTGTTTCCGATTACTAGATCGTCTGTGCTATTTGTAAGATATACAAACCCTGTTTCCTGTCTGAATTTGCTGGCATTAGTGGAAAGAGCTGCATCAAGATCATCAAGAACGTCCTGTACTGTTGTGCTATTCGAGTATGTAAATTCATCGTAAACACCAATTAATGAAGCTCCTGAAGTGGTATTGGATGAACCTACATTATTTAAGCCGATCGATCCGATTGTTAAGTCTCCGCCTGAGTTGATCGTTAAGTTAACTACATCTGAAATCGTTCCTGCATTAATATCTATTCCGTTTATCGTTTCATTGGTTGCAGCGGTGATTGTTCCGATTGTCGCAATATTTCCTGAATTGTTGACTGTTAATACATCTGTTCCATCATTTTGTTCCAACAATAGTAAGTTGCTAGTCTGGGTTGAGTGGCCTTGAATCCATAGTTGTACCTGATCGCTGTCTCCATCTACGGTGATCTTTCCGCCTAAGCTAGTGCTGTTTCCAATGACAAGGTCGTCAGTGGTAGTGGTTAAGTAAACAAAACCTGTTTCCTGGCTGAACTTGCTCGAACCTGCACCAATTGCAGCATCCAAATCATCAAGAACATCTTGCACTGTTGTGCTGTTTGAATAAGTGAATTCATCGAATACTCCGATTAGTGAAGCTCCTGAGGTAGTGTTTGAAGATCCGATCGCACTCAAAGATATTGATCCGATGGTTAAGTCTCCGCCTGAATTGATTGTTAAGTTAACTACATCTGATACTGTTCCGGCATTGATGTCTATACCGTTTATCGTTTCGTCTATCGCTGCTGTGATTGTTCCTGTTACGCTTGTGTTTCCTGTTACCGTGAAGGTTCCTGCTGTTAATGTTATGGCGTTATTTGCAAATGCGATTGTTGTATCTGTTCCTCCTGATGCATCGAATGTCCATGTGTATCCTGAGCCTGATCCAAATGTTGTCGTTCCGATCTCTGTTGTATCTAGATCTATTCTGATAATATCCGTATTTACTCCTACTGTATCTATTCCGTTTGTTCCTCCCACTATTGAGAAGGTATTTCCTGCTGTTATCGTCTGGTTTACTCCGCTGTCTCCTGCTGCTGTGAATAGTGTTGTTGATGTTGTTAGATCATCGCTTGAGTCTTGATCCCATCCTGATACATCCAAGAACTCTAATCCTGTTGCTCCTCCGTTCACTCTTACCATGTATCCGCCTGATGATGTATATGCTGATGGTGTATCTGTTAACTGAAGGAAAGCTGTAACATCATCACTTGCATCCTGATCCCAAGCCGATAACTCTGATGCTACGTTGTTGGTGTCTAATAGAGTTCCTGATCGACCATCAAGCAGTGAAAGCTCTGTTGCACTTAGTAGTGTTCCGTTTAGATCCAGTATGTTATCCCAGCCTGATCCGATTCTTAAGGCTATCTCTGATGCATCTGCATCTCCTGTGATTCCGGATATGTCTATTCCATAGAACGTATTT
>JASNYX010000010.1:0-27338 GCA_048499955.1 Patescibacteria group bacterium
ACACATAGATTACCGATGTAAAAATCACCCCGGTAGAAAGCTCAACAATCGGAAGCCAAAACGGAATCGCACTCGAACAATAACGGCATTTTCCTTTTAAAAATAAATATGAGAAAACCGGAAGCAAATCACTCGGGGCTAAATCTTTCCGACATGATTCACAATATGATCTTCCACGCAGAAACTGTTCCCCACGATATATACGATCAATCACCACATTAAAGAAAGAACCCAGAAAAAGAAAAGTAACAAAGATGGATACTGTAAAGAGAAAAATAATCATCGGTTACCTAAATACTGAAATATTTACCAAAAAGCTTTCTAACCCCAACGATCTATTAACATTATTTAGTAGTATTGCCTTTTTCGTTTTAATAAGACTGTCAGAAATAGATGCTAACTTTCCGGCATACGAATGTTCGTTGTTAGTCTGAAAATCTTTTAAATCTTTCTGAAGATACAAATTCATCACATTAGTCTCTCCGGCTGATGAAATAATTAGATCACTTAATACACTTTCCCATGAGCTAAAAATTACTTCCATAGGCACATCATCTTTAGACTTATCTTTTAGACTTGATACCCAGTCAAGACGTTCTCCTAGGCCTCCTCGGAGTAACTTAAGAAAATCAGATGCAAACTGATTGTGTTCATCTGAGCTAATATTTACCTCTGACAAACTTTTTAACTCAACAGAATATGCTCGAGAGATAATTGTAGGCAAAATTCCACGCTTATTATTAGCCGTTAATATGATTTCAACAGAGTAGGGGGGTTCCTCTAATACTTTGAGAAGCGCATTCTGTGCTTCAGTGGTAAGCCGTTGAGCTTCTTTTATCCAAATAAATTTCCGAGAAGAGGAAACCGGTTTTATGAAAATCTCCTCTATAATATTCCTTGCTTGTTCAATTGAGATGTTTTTCTTTCCATCTTCTAATTCAACAAGTTTTATATCCGGATGAGAAACTGTATAAGGTAAAACTTTTTCAATCTGGCTAATAGCTCGCGAATTTCTGGCAAGCAGATTACCACCATAAATCAGATAGGTGCCCATGTTTGCCATGATATACTAAATTTGTTAGTGATAAAATGAGTTCCGAACCTATATCTATGATTTTAGGTCGAGATTCCAACAGTTTACACCATTGGAATCTTCACTTGCGATATGCAAGAATTTATCAATATGCGATTTATTCGAAACCTTGTGGTTGTGGTCATTTCGCACTTGTTAAGTGTTAAGTAAGATAAGATAAAAATTTTTGATAAAATTTTTTACGCATGCCCTTAAACCCTGTCCAAAAATTAGAAGACATTCTACTCGCGAAAGGACTGATTAATTCAGAAAAATACCAAGCCGTAGTCGCAGAGCATCACAAACACGGAACTCCGGTAAAAGAAATTGTTGTTAATGAAGGACTCGTCTCAGAAGAAGACGTCACCAAAATCCACGCTGAACTTAACGGATACCAATATATAGACCCCACAGAAGGACCTGCTCAGCCTGAAGCAGTAACATTAGTCCCCGAACAAGTAGCCAGAAAATATAATGTAATGCCGCTTAAGGTCGATGGGACAAAAATTAAAATTGCGATGACGGATCCTGACGATCTTGAACTCATACAATTTTTGGAAAGAAGTACCCAACACAATATAGATATTTACGTTAGCACTGCAGAGTCCATATCTAGAGCAATTGATAAAGAATATACCAAAAGCCTCGGGCAAGATGTTTCCCAGGCAATTGAACAAGCCGCAGCCACAACAACTCAGAAAATGAAGGAGACTCTTAAAAGCATTGATCAGGCAGATGAAATCATAAAAGTTTCCCCGGTTGCTCAAATAGTAAGTGTCATACTTGAATACGCAGTAAAATCAGGTGCATCGGATATACATATCGAACCGTATGAAAACAAAACGAGAATTCGATACAGGATAGATGGAATACTAGCCGAAAAATTTCCTTTACCAATTACAATCCATAACTCAATTGTTGCTCGTATAAAAATACTTGCTAACATGCCCATTGATGAAAAACGTAAACCTCTCGACGGAAAGTTTAAAGTCGAGTTTGGAGACAGAAAAACTGACCTGAGAGTCTCGACCATCCCAACAGTTAACGGAGAGAAAGTCGTAATCAGGCTACTAAAATCAGATCAGGAAACTCTTACTCTAGACAAGCTAGGACTTTGGGGACAAGCTCACGATGATTTCGAAAAAACTCTCAAGCAGAGTACCGGAATCTTACTAGTTACCGGTCCTACCGGATCTGGCAAGACCGTTACTCTGGCAACCTCACTGGAACAGCTTAACTCTGTGAAAGTAAACATCATCACATTAGAAGATCCCGTAGAAATCAGCATTCCCGGGGTTAATCAGGTTCAAATTAATCAACAGGCGGGATTAACATTTGCTTCAGGCTTAAGATCTATTCTTCGTCAGGATCCTAATATTATAATGGTGGGCGAAATCCGCGATATCGAAACAGCTAAACTCGCTATTCAGGCTGCTCTGACAGGTCACCTTGTACTCGCAACTTTACATACAAACTCAGCAGCTGCCAGTATCACACGTTTAGTGGATATGGGGGTGGAACCATTTTTAATTGCATCTACCGTAAATCTTTGTCTGGCCCAACGTTTGGTGAGAAGACTATGTAGCTATTGCAAGGAAAGAGTCCCTGCAGATCCTAAATTCACAGAAGATATCAAGAAAGTGCTTGGAGATAGGCTAATAAAATTAGGACTAGGCGAATCTAAGCTACATGAAGACATAAAAAAGGGTGCACCTTCAAAACTTACCGCTCCGGTAGACACACAAACATATCCTGCAGATCAAATGTTCCTGTATAAAGCAAAAGGTTGCGACAAGTGTAATGATACCGGCTACAAAGGACGAATCGGATTATTCGAAGTAATAAGAATGAACAGTGATATGAGAGTAGCAACTGAAGCTAATTCCCCGGTAGATAAATTAACGGAACAAGCTATTAACAGCGGAATGATCACTTTATTACAAGACGGTTACATTAAATCCCTTTGGGGAATCACCACACTTGAAGAAGTACTTACAGTTACCGATTAACTCTCCCATACGAAATACCGGGCCTTCATAAATTTGATAATGAAATAATATTCATTTAATATTGATTAAAGAATATGTCTGCCCCAAACACACAAGATAACCAATTGGCTAATGAGTATTTTATTGATGAAATTTTACTTGTAGCAATAAAAGAAGGTGCTTCAGATGTACATCTAAGCACCGGGACCCCTCCTATATCCAGAGTCACAGGAACCCTTAAGCCTCTGAAAAATTTCAGAGCATTAACTCCTGACGACATGAAAAACTTCATCGCACAGCTATTAACCGATGAACAAATCGAAAAACTTTATAACGAAAAAGATCTTGATACTTCATATGAACTAAACAATAAAGAGCGTTTCAGAGTAAACGTGTATTTCGAGAGAGGAAATCTCGGATTGGCGTTCCGGTTAATACCTCCATATATTCCTTCGCTTCAAGACCTTAATCTTCCTCCACTTCTCTATGATTTTTGCAAAAAACCACAAGGTCTTATTCTTGTTACAGGGGCATCAGGAGTAGGGAAGTCAACAACAATCGCCACACTCTTAAATTGGATTAATCAAAACAGAAATACTCACATCGTCACGATTGAAGATCCCATTGAATATCTATTTCGATCAGATAAATCTCTTATTCATCAAAGGGAACTTAATATCGATACCTCTGATTGGATAAAAGCAATGCGGTCATCACTACGCGAAGATGTCGACGTATTATTAGTGGGGGAAACAAGAGATTTTGAAACCTTACAGTTTGCTTTAAAGGCCGCAGAAACCGGACATCTTGTATTTACAACTCTACACGCATACTCTGCATCTCAAGCTATCGAACGCGTGATTTCAATGTTCCCTGAAACTAAACAAGATCAGGCACGAATGCAATTAAGTATGGTACTTGAAGGTATCCTTACACAAACACTTGTAAAGGGCATCGATGAAAGCAAAAGATATCCTGCTATTGAAATACTTATCGGAACAGATGCAGTTAAAAACACAATTAGAGAGGGAAACACACACTACATTGATAACATAATCACTACCGCCTTAGATACCGGAATGATTTCGATGGAAAGATCTTTAGCTGATTTAGTCAACGAAGGACTAGTTTCAATCGAAGAGGGTGCCTCACACGCCAAGCGACCCGAAGAGTTCGTTAGATTCCTTAAAAAAGATGTTAGGAAAAAAGCATCCTAATTAAATTACAATGAGATTTAAATATTCTGCCAAAACAAGAGATGGCCTTGAGACTAAAAGAGGCGAAATAGATGCACCGGACCAACCTTCAGCTTTGAAAGGTCTTCAAACCGATGGGCTGATCGTTTACTCTCTAGTCCCAATCACAAAGGAAACCAATCCGCTAACCATTCTCCAAAATATATGGGGAGTCACACTTGGAGACAAAGTTCACTTAACCGAAACTTTAGGTAACATGCTCACTGCCGGACTTGCTTTAACTAAGTCTCTGGAAATTCTTATTGCTCAAGCACATAAGAAAAAACTTAACGATATATTGCAAGCAATTCTCAACGAAGTTGAATCAGGTTCTCAATTATCTGCTGCACTCGAAAAACAAGGTGATACTTTTTCTGAAAGCTATTGCAGTTTGATTAGGGCAGGTGAGGCTTCCGGAAAACTTTCGGAAGTATTGAATCGTCTAGCAGCCTCTATGGAAAAGCAACGACAATTCAAAAGTAAAGTTATGGGTGCCATGATTTATCCCGGAGTCGTAACATTCGCCATGATAGGGGTTTTTGTGATGTTGATGGTGTTTGTTGTTCCACAAATGACTGAAACATATAAAGTCTATGAAGTACAACTCCCTTGGAGTACACAGTTTATGATTGCACTTTCAGATTTTATGGTAAATTTTTGGTATATCGGACTGGGAATTATTGTTGCCATGTTATTCGGTCTTAAATACTACTACGGAACCCCGGGAGGTAAATATTTGATTGATGCCTTACTTCTTAAAGTTCCATTAATTTCCGGAATAATCAGCCAAGCAACTGTCGTGGAATTTTCCAGAACGATGGCATTATTAGCTGATGCAGGAGTTCCGATTATTGACGGGCTACGAATAGTAAAAAACACAATCGGAAATTCGTTATATAGAGATTCGATCGATAGATTTATTGATGATGTCAGACACGGTTATCCACTTTCGCAATCTATTACAAAGGAAAAGATATATCCGGCCTTTGTAAGCCAAATGGTTGTGGTAGGAGAAGAAACAGGAACCGTCGGCACAAGGCTCGATAAAATTGCTGACTACTATGAAGGCGAAGTAGATAAAGTTGTAAAAAACCTTTCAGTCTTAATTGAACCATTGATAATGATTGTACTTGCAGTAATGGTGGGGTTTCTAATCATATCAGTTATTCTTCCGATTTATCAGCTAACATCTGAATTTCAATAAAGACATTTGAATCTATTAACGGCTGCCTATAGGCATAAACTTGAGACATTGATCTCTGACTGTTAAACTATATATGTATTTATGTATTGAAAGATACTTTTTTAGAGGCTTTAATCGTTTCAGTTGTAAGTGGATTAATTAGAACTCAAAAACCCGGAAAGTTGGAATTAGCCTTAACCGTATTTTCATAGTATGATTTTCAGGAAACTCTTATAATTACTTATGCCATCAAACAAAGATAAATCTCAAACGGAAATTAATTCTCTTAAGAATGTAGACAACTATGGACAAGCCAATATTGAAGTATTGGAAGGTCTGGAACCGGTTAGAGTCAGACCCGGTATGTATATTGGGTCAACAGACACACGAGGTCTGCACCACCTGGCCAAAGAGGTTATTGATAACTCTGTAGACGAAGCAATGGCCGGATATTGTGACTATATTGTAGTCACCATCACTGAAGACGATGCCATTATTGTTAGCGATAACGGTAGGGGAATTCCGGTTCAAACAAAAGAAGGTTATGGTGTTTCTGCTCTTGAACTTGTAATGACTAAGCTTCATGCCGGGGGAAAATTTGGTGGAGGCGGATATAAAATTTCAGGGGGTCTTCATGGGGTAGGAGCTTCAGTAGTAAATGCACTTTCTTCGAAATGTAGAGTTGAAGTAATTAAAGATCGAAAACTATACCATCAGGAATACGAACGGGGAACCAAACAATACGACGTAAAATCAGTCTCACTTACGAAAAGTAAGATTTCCAACGAATTAAAAGCATCTTTAGACCGAGGAACCACAACATATTTCAAGCCCGATGATAAAATTTTTGAAACATTAAAATACGATTACAAAACCATCCGATCTCAAATTAGGGATTTTGCATACCTGACTTCAGGACTGAGATTTAAAATCATCGACAAGCGAAATAATACTGTTGAATCATTCTACTTCGAAGGAGGGCTAAGATCCTTAGTTGCCTCACTCAATAGAACAAAAAACCCTGTCCATGAAAACGTATTTTATCTAAATCGTGAACGGGATGGTATACAAACTGAAGTGGCATTCCAATATACAGATGGGTTTAATCCTAACGAATTAAGCTATGCCAATAACATTAAAACCCCTGATGGTGGTACCCACTTAACGGGATTCCGGTCAGCTTTAACAAAAGCAATTAATGACTACGGTAGAAAAAATAATATTTTCAAAGAAATAGATAAGCCAATCGGACAAGATACTTTAGAAGGTATAACTGCAGCCGTATCCGTGAAAATTCCTTCAGATAGACTTCAATTCGAAGGACAAACCAAATCAAAGCTAGGCACTGCTGAAGCAAAGAATATCGTGGAATCCGTTGCTAAAGAAGCTATCGACGAATTTTTTGAGGAAAAACCCAGAGATGCAACTTCAATAATAGAAAAAGTATTACTCGCTGCACGTGCGAGAAACGCCGCCAGAGCGGCTAGGGAAGCGATTGTCAGAAAAAGTGCGCTCGAAGGAAGTGGTCTTCCCGGAAAACTAGCCGACTGCAGAACCAAAAATCCTGAAATGGCCGAAATATTCATCGTCGAGGGAGACTCAGCTGCCGGTACTGCCAAAAAAGGTAGAGATAGCGAATTTCAGGCGATTCTTCCGATTTTCGGAAAACCTCTCAATACTGAGAGGGCTAGATTAGATCAAGTGGTAAAGAACGAAAAATTCAAGTTTGTTATCCAGGCGCTTGGAACCGGAATCGGAGAATTCTTTGAACTAAAAAACGCAAGGTATCACAAAATTATTATTCTGAGTGATGCCGACGTTGACGGACAACATATTCAAACCTTATACATGACGTTCCTGTTTAGGCACCTTAAACCTTTAATTGAAGCCGGTTACTTATATAATGCAGTGCCACCTCTCTATAAAGCCGTTTGGGGAAAGAATCGGAAATATCTGATAAACGACGACGAAAGACTTAAATTTGAAAAAGAGATGAGAAAATCAGGCAAAAAATACCACATCAGTCGATTCAAAGGTCTAGGGGAAATGGAATACGAAGATTTACGAGATACTACAATGAATCCAAATTCCAGAATTTTAAAACAAATCACCATTGATGATGCAGAAGAAGCCGATAGAACATTCGATATGCTAATGGGCGAAGAAGTTGCTCCTAGAAGGCTTTTTATTCAAAGTAATGCAGCTATGGCCAACTTGGACTTGCAAGCATAAGAAAAAATAAATATATAAAATGATAAGTAAAATCTTTAATATACACATAATTTCGCTAGGCATTATATCTGCTGTATTGCTGTATTTGACTGTCAGCTATAATTTGGAGTCCATCTTTGCACTGACCGTATCATTGCTTCTTGGGTATGTTTTCTCTCTACTGGAAAATAAGCCAGCGATTAAAACATATACATCAATTATTCTGGCCGGAGTTCTAGGCCTTTACCTGCATAACAATCTCTATCTGACAACTGTTTTTCTTTTGGGAATAAATTTTTCGAATCTTTATTTTCAACTGTTGAATAAAAAGGATAAATTTTTCAGCCTACAGGAAATAAACGTGGCGATTCTTGCAAATCTTGTCTTTATTAGCGGAATCAGCAAATTTAGAGGTTTTAACAGGCTTGATCCGTTTGAAGTACAGATCACGATTCCTCTGCTTCTTCTGTCTGCAATCACGATTTCAATTGTGCTGATTGCCGTCAACGCGATTGTGAAAAAATATTTACAAAAGTATGAACATAAGAAACCTGTTATTAGAATCTTTTCATCTTTTCTAGTGCTAAATGCCATCTACTTTGCAATTGCATATTATTTTTACACCGAAATTGGAATTGACGTGATATTTTTACCATTAATTGCCGGATCAATTGCCGGTTTAAGCAGTCAAATTCTCAAAACGAACTCACTTACTACTAATATTTTAGAGACTGTTCTGCTTATTATTACCCCATATCAGATAGCGGGATTTGTTGGCATTGGGCTCGCATTACTCTCCGCAATCTTATTTACCGAACTAATAGGGAACTTGCTGTTGCATAAGAAACCTTCTGCCAGTGAAACAATATATAAACTTTCACCACTAATATTTCTATTTTCCACTACAGAAATAAGGGAAAACGAAGGACTGATCACCAGATTTAATTTATCTTCGGGTTACCAAGTCGGCTGGATTTTAATAGGAGTAATGGCAATCGAGTATATGAAAAACTACATTGATACTATCGGAAAGTTTATCGAAGAAAACAATCTTGACCGTATGGCCGGGCTAATCGGCAGTCTTTTTACATTGGCAATTTTTACAATTATAATTAAGTTCGGCAGTGCCGAAGCTCTGGTAGCATTTATCATCGGAGCAGTTATTTATTTAGTCCTATTAAGCATACTGGATTACAAAAGGTATATTGAGAAGGTACACTTTGCATTCACAATCGCAAACTGTATCGGAATTTTAGCTTTTCTGATCCTTACAAAAATATGAACCTATTTCACGACGTCCAACAAAAAGATGCTCCTGCAATGTTAAAGTTAATTGTCGAAATCCCCAAAGGAGGTTTCGTCAAATATGAGTTCAACCATGAATATGGAATACTCGAAGTAGACAGAGTTCTATACGGCCCGATACATTATCCGGTTGTGTACTGTGATGTGCCACAAACTTGGAATGAAGCAGACGGTGACCCACTAGATGCGGTAATTTACACATCAGGAGATATTGTCCCCGGAGCATTAATGACCGGTAGAGTTGTTGGCATGATGGAAATGATCGATAACGGAGAAATGGATTCCAAAATAATTTGTGTGAATGAGAAAGACCCAAGGTATAAATATGTCAAAACCTTCACAGATCTTCCTGAATGGGATATAAAAGATCTGCAGACTTTTATGGAAACATACAAATATGCTCAATCCGGACCGGGAACAGTCAAGGTTCCGGGATTCAAAGGCCCTGAAGATGCTTATAAACTAATAGAAGAAAGTATGGCAGCGTATAAGCAGAAATTCTCGAAAAAATAGTAAATCACAAAATATGGATAATCAGCAAATCACTAAAGTAGGGGAAGTTGTTCCAACATCAATCTCATCAGAGATGAAAAAATCGTATCTAGATTACGCAATGAGCGTAATTGTTGCGCGTGCATTGCCGGATATCCGAGATGGACTCAAACCGGTAAATCGTAGAATTATATACGCAGCTCACGAAATGGATCTTACTTTTGATAGCGGTTTTAAGAAATGCGCTGCTGTCGTGGGAAGAGTCATGGAAAAATACCACCCTCACGGAGATATATCCATTTATGATGCTCTTGTAAGAATGGGACAACTATTTTCATACAGATACCCGCTCATAAAAAGTCAGGGAAACTTCGGAAGTATCGATGGCGATCCGCCTGCTGCAATGAGGTACACCGAATGTAAACTTGAACGACTTTCCGATTATCTGTTAAGAGATATCGACAAGGAAACCGTAGATTTCAGAGATAACTATTCCTCAGAATATAAAGAACCATCTGTTCTTCCGGCTATTATTCCAAACCTATTGATGAACGGTTCAATAGGTATCGCAGTAGGTATGGCAACAAACATACCTTCACACAATCTTGGTGAACTTATCGATACTATTTTCTCAGTAATGGAAAAGGGAAGCATTCGGATCGAAAAAGATGAGAAGGTAAAAATCATGGCCTATGACATCATCGAAACCGAAGCTGATGTTTCAACATGGGTCATAGACAATCCATTAACCCCCGAACAAATCGTAACAACCTTAAAAGGCCCGGATTTCCCAACAGGTTGTACTATTTACGATCAATCAGAAACAATAAAATACCTAGCGACAGGCAGAGGACGAATCGTACAACGGGCTACAGCGAAGATCGAAGAAATTAAAGGCGGAAAATCGGCTATTATTGTGAGTGAAATCCCATATCAGGTTAATAAAAGTACTTTAATTGAAAAAATAGCGGATCTCGTAAACGATAAGAAAGTAAGAGAAATCAGTGATATTAAGGATCTAAGTCGTGGAGAAGGAATCGAAATTCACATTGAGCTCAAAAAAGATGCCAGACCTCAAAAAATACTGAATTACTTGTATAAATATACTCAACTTCAAAATACATTTAACGTCAATATGATTGCTTTGGTTGGCAATGAACCGAAAATCATAAACATTAAAGAATATCTTGATGAATACCTAAAGCATCGAAGAGAGGTAATAACCAGAAGAACGTTGTTCCTACTAAGGAAAGCTCGCGAAAGAGAACATATACTTGAAGGTCTTAAAAAGGCACTAGATATTATTGATGAAGTAATCAGCCTAATAAGAAAATCTCGTGATTCAGAACAAGCCAAAACGAACCTGATTAAAAATTTCGGGTTTAGTGAAATACAGGCACAGGCAATTCTGGACATGCAATTAAGAAGACTTGCAGCACTAGAACGAGAGAAAATCGAAAATGAACTAAATGACATTCAGAAAAACATCAAGATTTACAACTTAATCTTAAGTTCACCAAAGAAAATGATTGAGGTAATCAGATCTGAACTTGAGGAAGTTCGAGAAAAATTCGCTGATAAAAGAAAGACCAAAGTTATAAAGAGTAGGATAGGGGAGTTCGAAGAGGAAGATCTTATCGCAAACGAAACTACTTTGATATCTGTAACTTCCACGGGATACATCAAGCGAATGAATGCTTCCGTTTATAAAACTCAAGGAAGGGGAGGAAAAGGCGTGATAGGAATGACAACAAAAGATGAGGACGCAGTCAGTCTTTTAAGACTTGCTGAAACACACGACCGAATACTTTTTGTCACCGATAAAGGTAAAGTTTACGAAAAAAAGGTCTGGGACATACCGGAAGCTAGCCGTACGAGTAAAGGGACTTCGGTCGTAAATCTAGTAGATATGTCTACTCAGGAAAAACTCGAAGAAATACTTACAATCGACAAAACCATCGAAGAAAACAAAGCCAGCAAATATATACTTTTTGCAACAAGTGCCGGTCAAGTTAAGAAAACGTCTTTAGCTGAATTCGAAAATATCAGAAAATCAGGCATCATCGCGATTAGTCTAAAAGACAATGACAAACTAGTCAGGGCACAACTAACAGACGGAAAAAATCAGGTTATTCTAGTTACCGCACAAGGTAAATCAATTAGGTTTAAAGAAGCAGACGTACGGGATATGGGAAGAGGAGCCAGTGGAGTTAGAGGAATTACGCTAAAAAGTGATGATTCTGTAGTTAGCATGGAAATAGTTCCGGAAAATGCCAAAACTGAAAAACTGCTTTGTGTCATGGAAAAAGGTTTCGGCAAATCTACAAATGTTACTGAGTATACCGCACAAAATCGCGGAGGCAGTGGCATCAGAGTAGCCAAGGTTACTTCCAAGACCGGAAATATTGTTTCAGTTAAATTGATAAACGAATCTATCAAAGATCTAATTATCACTTCTCACTCCGGACAAATAATTAGAATACCTGGAAAATCCATACCCAATTCGAGCAGAAATACTCAAGGAGTGAAGTTAATGAGACTCAACGCAGGAGATAGTATCGCGGCAGTGTCCGCAATTGGAAATGAAATTGAGCAGGTCACTGAAGCCGTAGCATAGATTTATATTCTCCGATTGCCATCACACTTGGAATTCTATTGAATGTGCAAAAATAAACAATGATACACAACCTCAATTACGAATCGGATCTTTGGGAAAGAGGAATAAATAAGATCGCCGGAATTGACGAAGTAGGCAGGGGATGCCTAGCAGGGCCTCTAGTCACGGCATCAGTAAGCTGGGATAAAAACTACCTCATTTATAAACTAACGATAATACAAGAAATCCTTCGGTCGCTTAATATAATATCCAATCCGATCACCTACAAAGATTTTAGAAAACTCCAAAAAGAGCTCGACGAAACTCAACAAGATCTACTGATGCTTCTCAAAATAAATGATTCCAAAAAAATATCCGAGAAGATGCGCGAAAGACTTTCGGAGTTTATTCGAAATCATTCCAGCGAATATTTCATATGCGAAATCGATGCATCTGAAATAGATCAAAACGGTATAAATCACGCCAATTTAACCGCATTGAAAAATGCCGCGTTAGGACTTAAAGATCCGGAATATCTACTGATAGACCACTTCAAAATATCCGACAATATCTTCAATGAAAAATTGCCTTACACTGCAATAACAAAAGGGGATTATCACTCATTTTCAATTGCTTCAGCATCGATTGTTGCTAAAGTTTACAGAGACAATCTAATGCGAACCACATACCATGAGATGTACCCTCAATATGGATTTGATAAAAATGTAGGATACGGAACTTCCGCACATATCGAAGCAATCAGAGCCTACGGATACACACCTATTCATAGGCGTACATTCAAAACAAAGATTGATGATGTTCCGATATGAGTTCAATGTATAATTGAAATGAAGCACCACAGGCTCAAGCATGTGGTATCTTCTTTTACGTTGTGAAATAATATATAGTTCGCGATTCATACACAGCGTTTAAGATCATTTGTATGTTCGCATACGCCAAATAAATGAAATTCCTGTTGATAAAACCCCCTCAAAAGAACGAATATACGATTGCGAATAGCATTGCCTTGTTTTCCAGTTTGATTACAAAGACTCCACCTAGCGGAATTCTGTCGTGGTTTAGTAGCACTCCTCCGGTGATTTATTCTTTCAATTATATTGCAGCCAACCAGACACTTTACTTTGTAGTCGGGTCAACCGATGCAGATTATTCTCACTTAAAAAATCAAATGCTGGCACAATATGGAAAATCGGATGTTGTAGATTTGGATCTGTTTGAAGACATACTAAAAGTAGATTATTCTGCGGTAGATTATGGAGAAATAGCCTTAAGAGAACCATACTATATTCCTCTGAAAAACTATGATGCGGCAGATGCAGACCCCCTTGCTTCTATTTTGTCTGCAATGTCCAGATCACCGGATCCGAAATCATTTTTTTGGATCCAATGTATTCTGAAACCCGCAGGAACTTCATGGCAAAGGGGAGCAGTCGCCAGAATAAGCAAATTAAGCTCAGCAGAAGTAATCACTCAATCAAAACAAAATGAAATCAGCTTAATACAAGAAAAAGTTAAGTATCATGGATTCCATGTAAATATTAGAGTCATAACCGATAATCCTGCAAATACAAGCTTATTGGCAAGTACTTTCACGATTTTTTCCAGACCGGGCGGAAACCAGTTTAAATTCAGAAAACCGAACTTTTTAAATAGTAAAAAGATTCTCGAAGGGATAAAAAACCATAAAAATGTAACTCCCTGCATATTGAATACACTCGAAATATCCACGATATGGCACTTACCAAACTCAACGATAAATATCCCCAATATTGCATGGGGAAAACGACTGGCACTCGATGCACCTGAAAATCTACCTATTGCCCATGAGGGTATGACGGATGAAGAGAAAAAGAACCTCACTTTTATCGGTAAAACTGAATATAAAAATAAACAAGCAGTATTCGGGATAAAATCAAAAGACCGACTCAGACACGTTTATATTGTCGGTAAAACAGGTTCCGGTAAATCGTGGATGATAAACAACATGGCAATAGAAGATATCCGTAAAGGATATGGTGTTGCCGTTCTAGACCCACACGGTGATGCAGTCGATGCAATATTGGATTACATTCCAAAAAATAGAATCAACGATGTGTGTTATTTCAATCCTTCCGACCCTGATTACAGCTATCCTCTAAACGTGCTTGAAGTCAGCAACTACAGCCAAAGAGAGCTGGTAGTATCAGGAATCATTGGAATTTTTTACAAGCTTTATTCACACTCCTGGGGACCAAGGATGGAACACATTCTTCGAAATGCATTATTCACATTAGTACATGCTGATAATGCAACTCTTCCTGATATTGTAAAAATTCTCAGCAATAAAGGATACCGAAACAGAGTCTTGCAAAGAATCGATGACCCATTAATACACGCTTTTTGGAAAAACGAATTCGAAGGTGCAGATGCGAAATTTATACAGGAATCAATTTCTCCGATATTGAATAAAGTCGGACAATTCATAACATCACCGATGATCAGAAAGATCATCGCTTATCCGAAATCTAAAGTAAAAATACAAGATATGATGGATAACCGAAAAATATTTCTTTGCGACCTATCACAAGGGAAATTAGGTGAAGATAATGCTGCACTTCTTGGTTCAATGCTTATAACCCAAATACAACTATGTGCTATGAATAGAGCATTTATACCTGAAGAACAACGAGTCCCTTTTTACCTGTACGTCGACGAGTTTCAAAATTTCGCTACCAAATCATTTACGAAAATTTTATCAGAAGCTCGTAAATACAAGCTTGGTTTGATACTAGCCAACCAATACATTACACAAATCGACGAAGAGGTAATGGGAGCAATTCTGGGTAATATCGGAAATATCACTACTTTTAACATAGGTGCAAAAGATGCCGATATTCTGCATAAAGAATTCGGAAGCGAAATCGAAGCCGAAGACCTTACTACCATGAATAAATTCCAAATGCTGACTCGACTTACGGTAGATAACTCAATGACCAAAACATTTTCGAGCTACTCATTGCCTTTACCAAAAAACATGTCCGGCCATAGGGAACGAATTATAGAGCAATCTCGAAAACGCTACGGAATTTACATTGGAGGTGGAGGCAACAAACCTGAATATCATGAATTCGATGACAATAATCAGCCGATTCCGCAAACGAAAACCGAAGCAGGGCAGGGGAGTCCAAAAAACGATCAGGTAGATCAACAGAATATTCACCAAAATATATCGCAAAAACCGCTACAAAATCAGGTAAAAAACCATACCGAGTTTAAAAAAACCGTACCGACATCAGCACCCATAAAATCCAAAAAACAGTATCAAAATCCTCATCATGATAAACCTAAATCAAAACTGACGCCAAACACAACAGAAACTAATAGGAGACACGAAAAACCTGTACAAAATATGAATAAAGGTGATAATCAAACAGTGCAACCACAGGCTCACGGTGTAAAACAAAACCTACACCGTATGCCCGCCGAGACCACCCCGAATAATCATAATTCAACCGGAGCTCAACATAATTCCGGACAAAGTAAGCATCAACTAGTTATCAAACAAAAGTCCGAAGCCCCCACAAGAGAAGGGAACCCGGCACATAATACAAATGAACAAAAAAACTAAAATCGTAACCACAATTGGACCTTCCAGCGAATCGGAAGAAATTTTAACCAAGTTACTTAGGTCTGGAGCCAATATATTACGACTTAATCTTAAACACAATACACATGAGTGGCATAAAGATCTTATACAGAAAATTAGAAGAATATCCAAAGAAACAGGCATAAACTGTGCCATCATGGCCGATCTGCAAGGTCCGGAGTTAAGAATTTCCACGTTTAATAACTTACTTGAAAAAGTTTTGCTGGCCGAAGAGCAAAACGTTTTGATCGTTCAAAGTCTTTCGAAGTTTCACGAAGAAGTCGGAAACAAATCAAATCTCCTTGTTATCGAATTTCCTAAGCTAGATAAAGTAAAAGGTTTAGACAAAGATCACAAAATATTGATTGATGACGGAAAGGTAGTTTTGAGAATTAAATCAATCGAGGACGGAGTTATCAAAGCAGAAGTTGAAGATGGGGGAGAACTGGGAATCAAAAAGTCTGTCAGCATTCCTGACTCCAAAATTGATGTACCGACTTTGATGGAAAAAGATCTACGAGATCTTGAATTCGCTCTTCAAAATGATGTAGATTTTATCGCTTTATCATTCGTAAGGAACAAGGGCGATATTACGACATTAAAGGAAGAGCTCAGCAAACATAAAGGGAATCAACAAATAGTAGCCAAAATTGAAAATGTAGAAGGAGTTGATAACATAAAGGAGATCCTCGAGCTTGTAGATGTAATCATGGTTGCACGCGGAGACCTAGGTGTCGAAATTCCATTGGAAAAGGTTCCCAGTATCCAGGAAAACCTGATACATCTTTGCAGAGTGAGCTCAAAGCCCGTAATTGTTGCCACACAAATGCTACTAAGCATGATTGATAATCCGATTCCGACAAGAGCCGAAGTTTCAGACATAGCACATGCAGTTTTCGAAGGAACCGATGCCTTAATGCTATCCGAAGAAACAACTGCCGGTAGATTTCCGGTAAAAACAGTGCAAACTATGGCAAAAGTCGCAGCTTACAATGAAAAACATGCACTGGAGAAAAAACATGTGGTAGCAATTAATCTTGATGATTATAAACCGGGATCTTTCGAGGAAATGCTTATTGCTTCATCCGTAAGATTTAGCCAAGCTCATCCTCATGATGAAGACGGAAAAATTAAAGGATATATTGTTTTCACGGAAAGCGGAAAATCAGCCAGAATACTCTCAAGATATAGAACCGATTTGCCGATATACACATTTACCTCGCACGAGCATGTGTACAGGCAACTTTGCATTTCTTTCGGAGCGGTATCTTTCCATATGAACCTTACAGATAACCCTGTAGATAACATCAGGAATGCGTTAAAAATGCTTCAAGAACAGAATTACGTTGAAAGCGGAGATAAGTTGATAGTGATCTTCGGAAGCAATGTTGGCCAACCGGGAGCAAATAACACTCTAAGCATCATTACCGTTTAGTTTGCATATCACTGAGCCCATATACGTCGTATATCAATGCGAGCATTTCTCATTTTCTATGGAATTTTTCGTGAACATCTTTTAATTGCTTGTTCGTGATATGGGTGTATATCTGTGTAGTCGAGACGTCAGAATGGCCCAGAAGTTCCTGAACGGATCTTAAATCTGCTCCTGATATTAACAAATCGGTAGCAAAAGAGTGTCTCAATACATGAGGGGTAACATTTGAAGAAATCCCTGCCGCTAATGCGTATCTTTTCATCATTCGCTGGATAGATCTGGGTGTAAGACGTAGTGATTCACCATCGGAATCCTGTTCTTCCATTAATCGACCTGAATATCTCACAAATAACGGTTTAAAACGATCTTTTCGAGTATTTAAATACTTCTTTACCCAGTGTATTGCACCCTCTGACAAATATACGGTTCTAACTTTCCTTCCTTTTCCTACGACAGAAAACTCCTTTCGCTCCAATACCTGAGGAGTAAGGTCATTTACGTTCAAATTAGTCAATTCGCTGATACGAAGCCCTGTGCTAAATAACAATTCTAAAATTGCACGATCTCTTAAACCACTTTTTTTGTTTAGGTCCTGCACATTAGTGAGATCATCAACCTGATCAATTGATAAATATTTTGGAACCCTAGGATCAGACTTACCAAGAATAATTTTGTCAGGTACTAAGGAATCATCCAAGCCTTTCTCAACGATTAGATATCTAAAGAAAGATCTTAGTGCCGTCAGATAACGGTTCTGAGTGTTACGGCGAATAATGTCATTACTTTTATCACTTTGTCGGCGGTTCAAGAATAATCGAAACTCACGAACTACATCTTGATCGACTCGTTTGTAATTTATAGATTCGGTTTGGAAATAGTCCTTAAGCCAATTCCAGAATTCCTTTAAATACAAATGATACATTTTGACCGTACCGGAAGATAAATTGCGATCAATCTCGCAGTATTGTAAAAAGTCCGAAATAAGAAAGCCCACAGCATGCTTATCAGTAGTCCTCGAGGTCTGATTTGTACGACTATCTTTAGGTGTCAGTGTTTCTATCGGCATTAACATTAAATTACGTCTCCAAGCCCGACTAGTCAACAGGAACAAATCTATAAACTATAATCCGGGAGGTATAAAGTGCCAACTCGATAATAAACGTGCCTCTAAACGCCTCTGAGAGCGATCTAGAAGATGAACGAAGTCTTATCGGTAAAAGACGAAAAACATTGAGTTGAAAAAGTTAAATTTGTTTAATTTTAAATAAATTGAGCATGTACGACATATTGTAAAAAAATATTAATAAATAAGCGAAAATACTGTAGGGGATATATTTTTTATTTTTATTTAATTAGGGAATAATAGGGAATTAATTCACGAACAATTCAATGGTGGAAATTTTTTATATTTCGCTCAGCAGGAGAGCGTAATGGAAGCTTAGTTGACTAGTCGTAATTTGTATCTTTAACGACGTCTATGCCCGGAAAAACTTTATTTGGCATATAAGCAACCTTGAGGGGATATAAAATCTAAAGGATCATCTAAATCCGATAAAATCCCGATTAATTCCAATTAATTAATAAAATAATAATATTAATTCAAGCAATTTAGATTTGTTCTCATACGCATTCGTCTTTAGATTCAGATAAATATAAAGTTAATGTAAGAACAATAATTATCCACAGGCACTAGACCTATAGTGCCAAAGTATGACATTCATCCAGGGCATATTTCCCAACGGCCGACACACACTATAGGACATTTTCGGCTTTTCTCCCCTACTCTTTTTCATCACCAACCGCACAATTTCGTTGACTTTGCGGGCTTTTTGTCCGATTTTAATGAAAATTTTAATAAACTGAAGTTAACTTTGTACCGATGTATTCCGTTATTTTACAAGTAATAAGCCAGTAGATACGCGAACACTAGTATGAAGGATGACTCAAGAATGAACTTTCGGTTCACATTTCTTGAAATAAAGGCCTGAAATAGATTTAAAGACACATAAGCCAACGAAGCTAGAATAAGCCCCCTACCCATATCTTCAAACGGAAAAAACATCAACGCCACAGCGAACTGTGTGATTACAATAGAAGCAAAAATTCTAAGTGAGGCCAGTTGACCTTTTAGCTTCGACTCCTTCCCTGCTTCTATTTCTTCATTAAAGTAAAACCATTCGGATGAAAACAAAAGTAAAAAATTAAATAAATAAAATATTAATATTTGAAGCCCGGATAGTAACAGGCCGTTATTAAAAAATTGACCGTATTTATAGATCACCGTTGACCCGAAAAATGCGACCGAAATAACTACAATCGAAATAACAAGTTTTGCAGACTGTAGTAATGGAATAGCCAGCATTTTCCTTTCCGATACGAAGTAAATATTTAAAGCCAAAAAATTAATATAAATAAGCAGAGCTGAGGCAATAATAAATGCAAATTTTGTAGTATCCGTTAATGCTGAATAAAAGTATAAAATTTGAGTTAACGGAAAAAGTAGTAGCGAATAATAAACGAGCTTTTTATAAATAAACTTGAACTTCCCGTATGGTTTGAAAATGAATTGATACGCTGCAGCAAATAAAACCAGAGAGGCTAGTATCGCTGTATAAAATCCATATATATACAAATCAAGAATATATAGGAAGAATAAGACAATAGAATAAACCAAAGTGTATAAAAGAAAGATTATTCGTTTTGATTTAAAAATATTTCTCATATTTTACTGCTTTTGATGAAGTGGCAGAGAGCCATTGCCAAAGCATCCGAAGCATCAATGGGTTTGATTGTTGTTTTTATGTTAAGCATTTCTGCAACTTTATCTCGCACAACAGTCTTTTCGGCACGACCGTATCCCGTTAAAAGAGACTTAGCCTGCAATGCGGTATATTCGAAAACAGGCAGGTCAAATTGTCCGGCTACCAGAATAAATATTCCTCGGGACTGGCCGACCGTAATCGCCGTTTTTACATTTGTATTAAAAAACAGCTGTTCGATGACTATCGCATCAGGTGCATGTTTTTCAACTAAATACCTAGCACTATCATAAATTTTCGTAAGACGATAAGACATCAGATGCATCTTGTCGGTTTTTATGTTGCCATAATCAACAGGGTGAAGAATATCATTCTCTACATCAATAACGCCGTAACCTGTAGTCGCTGTTCCGGGATCAATTCCCAATAATCTCATAATTTTTTTGGCAGGTATTTAACTGCTTGGTTATCAAGCAGGGAAAAACCGAATTCATAACTAATCAATTTCTGATTCATCAACATCTGCATTGTGATAAACATCAACGGTATCATCAAGCTCTCGAAGTAACTCCAGCAACTCATATAGCTTTTCCAGATCCGTGTCATTTAGCGGGATTTTAAATGCGGGTAATCTTCCCGAAAAAGCATAGGCAACAGAACCTGCATCAGCAAGGCTGCCGCCACTTTTGTTAAAGGTTGACCTGACTTCGGAAACTGTTCGATTTTTGTTATCCGTCATACATTCAACCATAATTGCAACTCCCCCGGGTCCATAGCCCTCATATGTGACCTCGCTAAAAGTAACTCCGGGTAAATTTCCGGCACCTTTTGCAATTGCTCTATCAATTTTATCTTTAGGAAGGTTAGAAGCTCGTGCTTTTTCAACAGCCGCACGCAAAGTCGGGTTTGCATTAATATCCCCGCCACCTGCTCTAGCCGCAACGGTTATCTCCCGAACAATTTTCGAAAAAATCTTGCCTTTTTTGGCATCGACAACTTCTTTTTTCCTTTTAATATTTGCCCATTTGGAATGACCTGACATAATAATTATTCAAAACAAACACAGAATTGAAGCTAAGCTATAAGATTATACCAAGTAAATACAACGATCAAAATCTGACCGATCTTGTATAGGTGGCCTTTTAATAATCAGTTAAAACTAAGGTAATATCCGACCTAAAAATTTGAGGATTATAATCACCATTCTTCAAATCATCCGGATGCCAAATCTTTGAAATGTTTAAAGCTTTTTGTAATTCCTTCACGGTGGCAGAATCAGGGATTGAAGATATTATCAAGTTTTCCTCGAGTTCCTCATAAGAATTCTGCATATCAAGAACAACGGCACCGGAATTTTCAACTATACGAGATCCCCATTTTGCCAATCCCGGAATTTTAGGATCATGAGAAGCATTCAAGATTAATACCTTTGAATACTCCTTCTTTACTGCCTCTGCACGAAGCTTTTCTTTCCAGGTAATATCCCATAAATCATTATCTAAGAATACATATTTATTGATGCTTTTGTTGAAAGAAGACGTCTCAGACGTAGATTTTATGAAATGAAGAAAACCGAATAGATCGTAAAATGTCAGGTTAGTCAAAGCATGACTTCTAAATTCTGATATCATTCCCGGAAGCTTAAGTGTATTCCGTACTCTTAGTATCGATGAAAGGTCGTTATAGTTTATATCGTCAGGCGAAACCGAGCTCAAAACCTTCGAGTATCCATAATCATCGATTAAAACATAACCGTCAATTCTAATTGCCAGATGCTTTCTTAATGAGCGAGTGATAAATTCTATATTTTCTTCCTTAGATTTATCGCCGTCGTATATATCAGCTAGTGTGCCGGTTCCATCATAGTAATCAAACTGTTCCTGCAGAGGGAAAGTATAAAATCTGTATCGATATTGATTTAGGTTAAAATTTGATACTGCCAGAAAATTAACAATCGCTGATTTATCATTTAAGTCTGAAACTTTTATTATCAAGAGATTAACTTCATCTCCAAACCAAACTTTTTCATCTGTGAATGAACCGATCTTATTTGCTGATGTAAAAGGTGCATTTATAAAATTATAGAGATAAATACCGGCAACAATTAAAGAGGAAATGAAAATGGTGGTTAGAGAAAACAAAATCACTCGTAAAAAGCTTTTTTTATTTCCCTTTCGAACGGGAGCCGTCTTTTTACGCTTCCGAGCAGTACCGAGGCTATTCACTTTAGTGGGCATGGTTATATTATTCTAACGGTTTTTCGGAAATATCTGAACACTTAAACTTCATTTACTCTTGAGTTTGTCTATTACTCTCGCCATATCGTTTGGAATCACAGCCTGAAAACTCATCGATTTACCTGTAACTGAGTGTACAAATTCAATCTTTTCTGCGTGTAGCATCTGTCGAGGAAAAACATCCGCATATTTTATAACTCGCTTTTTGCCTGAGTAAACCTCATCTCCAGCAACCGGACAATTAATTGCAGACAAATGAACTCTGATCTGGTGAGTTCTTCCGGTCTTCGGAAAAGCTCTAACCAACAGGAATTTGTCATCGATATAGCTACCAAGAAATTCTTCGATTTTGAATTCGGTCACAGCTTCACGTCCGTCTTCTGCGTTTACACAAAATTTGAATCTATTTTTGGGATTTCTTCCTATTGGAGCATCCACAACAAATTCCGATACTTCAGGAACTTTATCAGCATATACAATGGCGACATACTCTTTTGATACAACCCTTGATTTAAACTGTGCCTGAGTTTCTCTGAAAAATTCAGGAGTTTTTGCCAAAACCAGAATTCCCGAAGTGTCTTTATCAAGCCTGTGGATTATTCCCCGCCTTAATACAAATTCCTGATCTTCGGGCTTCTCTGATGTATATAAATCAGGATATCGACTGCTTAACAACGATTGTAAGGTAACATTAGATTTCTGAGTGTGAGAATCGTTTATGACCAACCCTGCAGGTTTATTAATAATCAGGCAACTGTCATCTTCGTGAATTATTTCGAGGTCGAATGGAGTATTATTCATTATCAATGTCTGTAGTCGCAGTAGGATAAGCTTCCAGCCTTTTCTTTGAAATCTCCTTGCCCGTTTTCTCATCTATTCCATAAGTACCCTTTTCGATTTTGGTAAGAGCTTGGTTAATAGATTTTAATTCAAGATTAAGAACATCTTCCTGCATGTCATTCGTTTCACGCTGTAAAATATCCGTAGCTTGATCTCCCATATCAGTAAGTTCAAATCTTTGACCGTCATCTCGAAAATCCTGTAAGAAAGGATCTGTTTTTTCAAGAGTTTCAAGTTCACTTTGAATTTCTGATTTTCGCTTTTGTAATTTATCTTTAATTCCGCTAAGGAAGTCTTTAGTTAGTTTTGGTGCCATATAGGTTTTCTGCTTACTTAGTTGCCTCCTGACTAAGATCAGGGACACAAACAAAATAAGTAAATAAAATATTATCTGAAATTTCCAGAAGTTAGAGTCGAAATTTCGGTAGGTAACCAAAAAAAGGATAGCAATAGCACTCGAACCGGTCAAGTAAATTGCGAGCAATCCACCGGTTATGATCGATTTGTTCAAACGCTTCATCTGGAAAAAAAGGCTGCTATTCCCCCAGTATTTTTTAGATTTGAGAAACTGCATACCCATATAAAGTGACAATAAGGCAAGTGCAATCGCAATAAATTGAATTTGGCGGGTTGCAGCCCAAATCCCTAAAAAAGTAATCGTTTGGAACAAAACTAGTGCAGGGGCAATCATATCACCTATTTTCCAGCCATCCCAGTTATATTTCCTCGTAACATAGTAAGCTGAAAGACCTCCTCCCAATAACATTCCTTCGAGAATTAATGGGGCGGATAAAAATTCGTAACGAAAATAATCATAGCTCAAATCGTGGAACAGAAATTTTCCTCCTAAAAATGACCCTAAAAAAATCATGAAAATGGAATCGAAAATCTGGTCACTGCTGAAGCCTTCCTTGGTGGCATCACGCCAGTAAATAAAGGAAAAAGCAAGAGCCGCTATGATCGTAGAGAATAATAATATTGCCGATTGGTAATCCACTTAAGTATTATAGCTTGCACACAACAAAATATACAAAAACGCCACATAAATATTCTGTTAATTCGTCGGGAGAGGGGATTTAGTTAAAACGACTAACATACTGGCCTGATTCAGTATTAATCTTAATAACGTCCCCTACTCTAATAAACAGAGGAGCACTTACCTCAAGGCCATTTTCTAAGATAACTTTTTTCGACGCGGATTTGGATGTATCTCCCTTTACTGCATCAGGAGCCTCTATTACTTTAAAAATCATACTGGCTGGCAGAATAATTGAGAGTGGTTTACCTTGATACATTAGCAATTGAAACTCACGACCCTCAATTAAAAATTTGGCCAGATCCTCAACGTTTGAAACAGAAAGTTCTACTTGGGAATAATCTTCCATATCCATAAACACCAGATTTTCATCATCCGAATATAAATATTGGTAGTTCTTATTTTCCATATCTGCTTCTTCTACCTTATCGCTACTATTAAAGGTGATTTCCTTAATAACACCGGAAATCATGTTCTTGGACTTCACTTTAACAAAAGCCCCTCCCCTGCCCACTTTTATGTGTTCATATATCAAAACTTTATATGGATGGCTTTCATGGTTGAAAAAAACACCTGATTTAAGGTCTGTTACGTTGATCATACGCTGAGTATTTTAACTTTTTTAATGTTATATGGGAAGCAAAACTTCAAACAAGTCTGAAATTACGAAGGCTCGCCATTATTAGCGGCTTGTTCGTAGAAGGTTGTTCTTTCACCCCTAAAGTACATAGGAATGATTCCGGTTGGTCCGTTTCGGTGTTTAGCTAAAACCAGCAATAGCTCATTACGGTTTTCGTCATCCGGGCGATGTAAAAACATCACCACATCGGCATCCTGCTCAATTGAGCCGCTCTCTCTGAGGTCACTAAGCTGTGGAAGACCTGAACCTCGGTGTTCAACAGAACGATTCAACTGCGCGGCAGCTACCACAGGAATCTCAAGTTCCTTGGCCAAGGCCTTTAGCCCCCAAGAAATTTCAGAAACTTCCTGCACACGGTTTTCTATGTTGCGTCCTCTCATTAGCTGCAAGTAGTCGACCATAATCATTTGTATATTTTTGTCAGCTTTAATACGGCGGGCTTTTGTTCTAAGTTCCATGATTGAAACACTAGGAGTGTCATCAATATATATCGGTGCATCGGCTAATACACCCGCGGCTTCTCCATATGCAGCTAGTTCTTCATCACTTAATCGACCGCTAGTGATTTTAAATCCGTCAATTCGAGCCTGTGACGAAACCATACGAATTCCCAAATCAATAGTGCTCATTTCAAGCGAAAACAAAGCTATCGGTAGTTGATGATTAACAGCCGCATATTGAGCCATGTTCAAGAGCAAAGCAGATTTACCTACAGATGGCCTGGCAGCTACTATAACCAGATTTCCTGCCCTTAGGCCGTTTAGCTTCTGATCTAAAGTCTTAAAACCGGTCGGAACACCTCTCATCTTGTCCTTATTTCTATAGAGGTCGTCGATTATATCGAAACTTTCTTCGAGTGTTGTTTTTATGGAAACAAACTCACCTTTGACTCCTTGTTTTGAAATTCCGAAAAGTTTTTCCTCGGCTATATCTAGTAGGTCTTCAACGTCCTCAGACTCACGATATCCCAGATCCCCTATTTCGGATGAAATCTGTATCAAAGAACGACGAAGATAAGCATCTCTAACAAGTTTGGCGTAAGCTTCAATATTTTGAGAAGTAGGTGTTTGATTAATCAGCTCAGTAATTTCAGCAACTCCACCTACTTTATCTAAATCACCCTGTTTCTTTAACCGATCCGGAACCGTAAGAATATCGATCGGGTCTCGCTTATCATATAGATCAAGCATGACCTCATAGATTAGTTTGTTTTTGTCGTCGTAAAAATATTCGGGCTTCAAAAAATCCGCCACCTTAACAATGGAATCTTTGTCTAATAATATTCCACCAATTACAGCTTTTTCGGCGTCTATGTTTTGTGGCTGAAGGCGCAACTTATCCATAAGTAAACTGACTATATCATATTAAACCTGCCGAGCTCTTTCGGTGTTCGCAAGCATATTCGGAATCAATTTAACCCAACATGAGCCGATCAATAAATATCAATTTCACTGAATTGATAAGCCTTTTTAGATTAATCAAAGCATAAAATTCTGATATACTTGTCTGGAACAAATTCAATGATATTGAGGTGGCCTCACGCAGTGCGACACCTCGAACAAAAGGAAATTAACAAGCCGAGGTGGCCTCACGCAGTGCGACACCTCGAGCAGAAGCAAATTAACAAGCCGAGGTGGCCCCACGCAGTGCGACACCTCGAGCAGAAGCAAATTAACAAGCCGAGGTGGCGGAACTGGCAGACGCGCACGACTCAAAATCGTGTTCCGTTACCGGAGTGAGGGTTCGATTCCCTCCCTCGGCACCATGTTAGAATTATTGGAACATGAATATAAAATACTTGAATCACTCTAGCTTTAAGATCACAGGAAAAACTCCAACCGGAGCTGAAATATCGATAGTAACCGATCCTTTTGTGCCCGAATCGGTTGGTTACAACTACCCTACACAAAAGGCACAAATTGTGACTTTGAGCCATCACCACGAAGATCATAATAATACCTCCGCGATTGAAGGGATCGAGGCAAATTCCCCTATTATCATCGACACTCCCGGAGAATACGAAATTGGCGGGTTAATAATAAATGGAATAAAAAGTTACCATGACGATACTGAGGGATCACAAAGAGGCCCCAACACAATTTATACTTACGATTTTCCCGAAGCCAGAATTGCCCACCTTGGAGATTTAGGACACATGCTTGAGCCTGAACAATCCGAAGACCTCGAGAATATAGATATACTCATGATTCCGGTTGGTGGCTTCTATACTATAGGAACTAAAACCGCCGTTGAAATCATTGAAGAACTTGAACCGTCTGTGGTTATTCCCATGCACTACAAAACATCAAAGCATACTGATAGCTACAAAGATCTTGAAGAATTAGAGATCTTTATTAAAGAATTAAGTATTCCCGCTCAGGAAGTAAAAGATTATTCGATCAAAGGTAAGAAAGATCTTCCTAACGAACTTACTCTCATTGTGTTTAGTGCTTAAACCAATCGCCACCATATTTTATTAATCAGGTGGCAACACCGGAATTTTAATAATGCAAGAAAACTTACTTAGCAAAGCAACAGAATACGCCCATACCTACTATAAAGGCCTAAAAAGAAAAAATGGAGAGGATCTGATTAACCATGCCTTACGAATCAAGAGCAACCTGGAACTCATAAACATTACCGATGAAGTTGTACTCTCTGCA
>JASNYX010000011.1:0-21914 GCA_048499955.1 Patescibacteria group bacterium
CTCAATATAATGGGAGATGTGGGTTTCTGCCCAACGGACACAAATCCTGCAGGTGGTAATCCTCCGCATACTTTCCAATTAAGAAATTATCCACCTTTAGCTGCCTACCCTAATTTATCAAATGATGCGGCTGCACAATTAAACGGTACTTTTAAAATTTATTTTAAAGAGTCGAACAACTGGTGGCAGGTTTACAACGGCGGAATTCATATTAATGGAAGAAACGGCTCTGTTTACGAAATAAATACTAATGATAGTGGTGAGGGTATGCCATCTCAAGCGGTTATGGTTGGTCAAGCTAATTCTCCTACAACTATCGTACCTAATGAGTACGCACTTGGTGCAGCTTTCCACTCAGGAGGTCTTGTGTCTATTAAGGATTATTCTCCGAATAGCTTTAATCGATTTGGTCTCACTGCCCGAAATTGGGGAATCGAGGGCAATTCCCGTTTTATGGAAGGATACGATCTTGATACGATATTTAGGAATTCTGTTGATGGAAAATGGACTCAGTTTACCAACTTAAATACCGGAACAGTAAATAACGGACACACCGGAGTTTTAATAAGATCCGCAAGTGTTACTGCTTCGTCGTTTCAATATAATGTAACCACGAACAAGGTTGTGTTTGTCTCAAATGATGCAGGCAACTCGGTGGTAAGACTCAATGGAGATATTACAAGATCAGGTAGTGGTAACGGCCAACTATTTTTAGTTGTGAGAGGAAGCGTGATTATCGGCCCTTCTGTTAATAACTTGAGAGCGGTCATTTATGCTACAGAAGGAATTACGATTGAGTCACTCGGGGAGGATTCAGATCCTCAGACATTATTAGTTGACGGGGCTTTATATACTGAAAGTGACATTGCTTTCAATCGAGACCTTACTGATACATCGTCAAACATATATAGGCCATCAGAGCAGATTCTTTACTCTCCAAACATTATCATCAGAAACGGTAGTATTGGAGTGAACTTCCCCCCTGAATTAACGGAATCTAAAGTTCATTGGGATGTTGAGTAGCGACCAAACCGATGGTAATAATAAATGATGTTTCTAGGTGGTGAGAGAGGCTATAGATTAAAGTTATTTCCGCTTTTTGGTTTCTAATGCCAGAAGTATTTCTTTTTTAATATCATCAGGATTCATAGTGTCTTTTATAAGATATCCATCTGCTCCGATTTCATAGGCTTTTTTAATGGTGGCATCACGGTTTAATACAGTCATCATGTACACTATAATTCGTTTCGTCTCAGGATTATCTCTTAGCCTTTCCAATACTTTTAAACCGTCTACTTTGGGAAGCATCATGTCGAGTAAAATCATTTCGATATCCCTTTCCCTTTTGACTATGTCTAAAGCTTCTTGCCCATCTGATGCATCAAACACAATAAAGCCTTCCATTTCGAGATACTCTTTGTAAAGCATTCTCTGGGAATCTTCATCTTCTACTATAAGTATTTTGTGCTTTGAGTTTGTTGTCATATAAGCTGAGGTTATCGTGTTTATCTTGACATAGCAATAGTTTGGAAAAAGTAGCTTTAATAAATTAAATCTTATTGAGTTCTAAATGTTGCGAATAGCGTTTATTTCAACGACTTTTAGGAAGAGTGAACCAGAAGGTTGAACCTTTCCCTATTTCACTTTTGAAGCCGATTTCCCCTCCCATAGCTTTTACGTAATTCTTAGTGATATACAGGCCGAGTCCTGTACTATTTCCACTAGTAGCTCCATCCAGTTTTAAACCTTCACTTGCTCTGCCAAATTTCGTGAATATCTTTGGGTAATCCTTTTCGGGTATTCCCGGGCCGGTATCAGATATCAGTATTTTAAAGTTAGCAGGGTGATCTTCTATTTCAACTGATACACTTCCTTTAGATGTATATTTGCTGGCATTTCCAACAAGATTTTCAATACATTCACTAAATCGCTCTTTGTCAATTTGTGCAGTGGCTGTAATTACATTCGTGGGAAAAACGAGTTTAAGTTTTTTCTTTTCTGCAAGTTCCCTAAAGTTATCAAGCATTTTCATAGTTTCCGCATAAATATCCAGAGTTTCAAGATTCACTACTAGCCTTCCCTGCTCGATTCTTGAAATATCAAGAAGATTGTTAACGATTTTTTGTAATCGGGCGATACCTTCATCGATTTCAGATAAAAATCTTTTTTCGCGGGAAGTAAATTTTTTCTTGGTTACATGTTGTAACATCCAAAGATTATTCTTCGTGATAGAAATTGGTGTTTTCAGCTCGTGAGAAGCAATTGATATGAATTCATCCTTTTGTTTGTCTATCTCAACTTCGTTAGTAATATTCGAGAGAGCAATAACGGCCTCTTTCTTACCATCCCCCAGGTCGATGTAGTTGCTTCTGAGTTTGTAATACTGATTTTCCTGGCCTTTGTGTTTAATCTTTATCATTCCGATGGTTAGGTCATTTGTTGCGAATGCATAAACTTCCGGCTTTAAGGTTTTATGGTTATTTTCATCTATTATTTTGACAATATTGTTAATCGGTTGTCCTATCGCTTTCTGACTTTCAAGCTGAAATACCTGTTCTGCCATCGTATTAAACATTGTAATCTTATAGTCTTGATCGATAGCAAAAACAATCTCCGCCACGCTAAACAGAATCTTACTAATTCTATTTTGCTCTTTATTTAGCTCTAAGTTATTGGTATATAAGGCTTCCGCGACCTTTTTGAGCAACACTGATTCAGATTCGGCGTTATTTAGCTTTTGCTTATCGGTAAGGCTCGGAGTTCCCTGGGTGGCAATTTTTAAATTTTCGGAAATTGGTTCAGACATAAATTATTTTCAAGTATCGATATTTACCAATAAATACTTATGATGCTGAACAAAGGCAAAGGCTGAAATTACATAAATAACCCGATACTGTGCTTTTGGGCATCATTTAAGATTATCAGGTAATTCATCCTGAGAAAAGTGGGGATTTATATGATCTATTGCCTCTTTAGAGACTTCGATTGAAATTTTACCGAAAAGAATTGAATATTGATTAACGAGATTTTGAAGCACAACTTTCGGGTCACCTGAGATATTAATTTGATTACCGTTTATTTCGAGCCCGCTAACATTCCTTGCTAACTGCATAGCCACCTCTACACCTACGATTTTACTTTGTTCATCGGTAATGGCTTTTACAGCTTGTATATACTTATCCAACTTGTTGTTTTGATCCTCCATTTATTAATGATGAATGAACTGAATTGAATTTTAAAAATGTTATGCCCAATAGTGCATATGAAATGATGTACAAAAGATCTGTATAGTCGCCTGCAAACCATGTTTCTTGATAGATTCTATATGTGTACATGGTATCAGCCAGATATTGTGCATATAGAGAAAATATTAACATCAAGACACAAATCCTAACTTTTCCTTCCCAGATTTGCCGGGATAGAAAGAATGTAAAAATTGCCAGTGAAACTAGTATCGCCTGAAATATTGGATATGCATAATCTAAAAATACAGCGATGGCCTCAACTCCCTCAGGATTGTAGTCTTTGATAAATAAGAAGTAGTCCAGTGAAAGCATCGCTAAAACTATTATAAAGCCTCCTATCCATGTAGTTAGATTTCTGAGTGCCACTTTTATGCCCGAAGATAAGGCAAGCATCCATGTACCCCATATATATATTGGAATACTGCCAAAATAGAATATTTCACCAAAAGACGGATAAGGATTGTCTATTCCTAATACAACCCGGTAGTACCCATATGATAGCTGGCCGAGAAATTGAAATAAAAGTCCTGTAGAAAGTAGAGTGAGGCCTAAACCTAGCTTGCTTTTCGTACCGCCCCATTTGCTTGAGGCAATGAAACCAATTGCAGATCCAAAAAGTGCGACTAACCCATAAGTATCACTGAAAATATCCAGCAATCCGCTACCTTCTGATATACTTTCGCTAGAATGGAGTGCAAACCACCAAAGAATAAAAAATACGACTATAAAGAGAAAAAGGAATTTTAAGGATTTTTCTTGCTTTGTCAAAGAAACATTCACATCTCTAGTATATACATACTTGTGGGGTTTCTTCAACAATTACTCAATATTTATTTAGCTCGCTAGGTATATTAGTATCAAACCAACGAAAATTATACTAATACATAAAATCCTCTTTATGTTATTCATTCTTGAAATATGTTCATCCCTCAAGTTTGGGAAATATAGAGATAAAATAATCCCTATTGTGATCACAAAAACAGGTTGAGTTCCCTCTGCCATTATCTGTGAAAGCAAAATCGGAATCGACAAGGTACTATAATGAAATAGGAAGTTTCCTAATAAGGTGATAATTTCTCCAGCCACATTTAAAGATATTACGGTTCCCCCTTTAGTTCTTAATACTTCTATAAAGTCATTTCGATAGCTTTTTACAAAAAGTAGGATTATACAACTAAATATAAAGAAACCAACATGTTCCCAGAAAATGGCGTCAATAAAAGGAACGGTTTCAAGAGCACCAAATTTAAACAAAGTTGAGTTTAGAGCTATAAATATCGAAGCGGCCGCAGATGTTAGAAATACTTTGTATTTGAAATAGAGCTTCTTAGTGCTCATATTATCCGACTCAATATTAAGGAAAAATGCCCCAATTAATATAATTATTGATCCGGCTATTTGGTCAATATTGGGGATCTCATCAAGTATCAAGTATCCTAGTAAACCCGTAAAAGCCGGTATCATTAGCAGTTGTGGAATAACATCTGAGACATCATCTCCGCTTAGTGAATATAGGTAGAATACAACCCCGATCAGGTATACCATTCCGGCAAGAATTAAAAGTAAATGCTCAGTCGCTAAGGGACTTAGGGCTATTTGATAGTCCCAAATCAGGATAGCTATTATTACCGGAATTCCTGCTAATGCCGAAAAGATCACTAAGGATCCAACTTTTTTTTCGCCAGTTACTTTATCTATTAGATATTTATCTAGATAGTTGACTACAGTCCACAGGAATGCTGCAGATATAGCAGTAATTATTGCAGAGTTCATTGTTTTCTAAGTGTATATTTTCGCAGGTGTTTAAATGGTTTCCATGAACTTTTTGCAGACCTTAATGACTCAATTCCGAAATCCATCTGATTATTTAGTGATAGTATGCCTTTATCTACTAGGATTACGCTAGTGACATATTGTAGATACGAAAAAATATTTCGATATTCAGTGCTACCCTTTACAAACCAACTCATTGCATGATCTGGTTTGATTCTCTCATTAATCGAAAAACCAATCATCTTGTTTCCATGGAATACCCCAATACTTATTAAATCAAACATTTTTCTAAGGGAATACAGTTTAGTAAAACTATCAAATTCACAGGCGTACATACAGAGATCTTCTTGCTTAGAATGTGTAGATCTTTTCAAATTTATCCACGCCTCAAAAATTCGTACTAATTCAGACTCGACTTCTTTATCATCAAGATCCAATTCCCTATATTCGGCTTCGGGATAATCTCTCATGAATTTATGTACTTCCCACCGTCTGTTATGTAAATCTGCTCCATCTAGCGATTTGATCTTAGGTAAATCATAAATATAGTCAAAACTGTTTTGGTCCTCCTCGATCGATATATTGCCCTGTTGAATTGATGCATTTTCTATTACTACTTCAGGGACGTACTTTATTTCATGTCCTTCATTTTGAAGTAGGTCATCTAATAATTGATTGGAAACGTGATTCCCTAGAATTGAAATTGCATTGAGGTCGCACTCGTTACTGATAGTCTTTATTATCAAATTATCTTCACGGAAACTGAATAAGTTTCCTGCATTTTCATCTCTCCAACAAAGCAAATTGGAGTAAATAAAATCTGAATATGGAGGAAATTTGCTAGTGAAGTCAACAATAGTGGATGCGTCTTCAATTCCTACTTGCTTGAAGCTCGGGTATTGCGGTATGCTTTTTAGGTCGCCCTTTAAGGGATCGGTGCCCATGGTTATCGAACTAATACTATAGGCCATTATACCCCACCCTGCTAATAGATTCAAGGTCTACTTATTGTAGTGCTGGATGAATATTTATGCTATTGAGATAAATTTGAGCTTTTATCCGATCAAATTTAAATATTAACCCACTTATACCTAGGCTAAACTAATTTATACCTCCTCCAAAGTGTATCCATTGTAACTCTTTTCTAAAATTTACTGATGAGTTATTATATACGCATTCAATTTTATTTTGCGAAACGAGAAAACCCGACAGTAGGTTCGGGGTGTATTAGGGTTAATTACTTAACTTCTCGTTTAGCATAAAAGAAGATGCTCAGGCGCTAGCTTGTGAATCTTTATTGGCTTGCCGACAAAAGTAGTGTCAATTCAAGTTGGTGACAAGCAAATTACCGAGGTTATAGATGGGCCGCAGGACTCCTTAGTTAGTGTGGGCAGATACATGTGGGAAGATCCCTTACTTATGGATGCAGGTATTAGTCCGAGGTCTTCTATTGTTGAATCACATCAAATATTCGTTGAAGGCGATGAAATCCCTATAAATACATACATTTATCACGATGAGCAAAAATCTTCAAAACCTGGCCCTTTAGTTATGTATATACATGGCGGGTCAGTGAAGCCGGGTCATGGAATCGGTAATTATCCCGGGCTTATTTATGCGGCCGGGCATGGGTTGGTTGAAGATAATTTTGTTTTTTGTGGGTTTGACCACAGAGGATCCCACTCAGTTGAGCAGAATAGCGGTTATTCATTGCAAACTAGATATGAAGATGTTCGAAGAGTTATAGAGTGGTTTTCAACGAATGATCACATGATTGATAAATGGAATGGAAAGGTAATGCTAATCGGAGTTAGCATGGGTGGTCATGTTGCGTCTCATTATGCTTATTTCCATAGTGTAGATTCTTTAGCTTTGGTTGTTCCTGCAATGTATGGACAGGGAGCTCAGCATGCAAACTTTGGCTCCGAATTCAAACAGGCGATTACTGGTACTTACAGTCAGTCAGTGATTCCGATTCTATTGCAAAGAATGTTAGCCGGAAATCCAAATGTGGACTTAACACTTATATCTAAATTGTCTGATGCGATAGTTCATCGGGAAATAATAGCTTTTATGACTTCCCCCGTGTACGATCTGTACCTAAATCGTCGTGCAAAAGGTGCTCCGTGTAACTTTGTTCATTTACGCGATGAAGGGGGGCATTCGGGTACCTCTATTGAAGAGTTGGAATTGCTTGCTAATATGATTGGTCGCCTGACTTAGCCTTTAAGCTAGACTTAGTTATGTATTTGGAACTTTTCTTCTAGGCAGTTGATAGTTAGATGTTTTGCGGATGATATCTTTTCATACATTCTGTTTCCACATCCTAAGATTGCAGGTAAATTGAATTCATTGCACCTGATGGCCATATGAGAAGCGACTCCTCCATATTTCGTGACAAGACCTTTTATTCCACATCCGAAGATCCAGTCATAACCGGGATCAGCATTTTCAATCACAACGATCTTTCCTTTTAAGCCTTTGGATTCTATTTTATTTGCATCCAGAACGTAGCACTGGGCTGTTACGATATTTTGGGTTATATAGTTTGGCTTGGATTCCCATACTTCGATAAATTCGAAATCATCGGGGCTGGAAATAAAGTCCGGCAGATACAATCGATTATTAATAATTCTCTCCTTTTTACGCTTCGCAATTTTACCTTTCCATAAGTTGGCAGCTTTAATCGGGTTAAGTTTTGATGCTTTTTCAATTAGTTTGAGATCCAGATAAGCAAGTTCATCTCTTGAAAATCCCAATGTATCTCCTGCTTCTGCAATAAGTTCTAAGGAAAAACTGATTTGTTTTGTGAACATCAATTTGAATGATTCTCTTTTTATTTGGGTAATATTCATGAAATTAATAAGTTCATCGCCAGTAATATGTAATTTATTTTTAATACAGGCAGATTCGATTTTTCTTTTGGTTTCTTCAGATAGATTGTTTTTAGGCTTTTTGCGAGTTTTCACCTTTAAGTTGTTTTTTACTGATTTTGAATATGGAAGTTTAGTGATGTTGTAAGTACCGGATCTAAGGTGAGCGTATTCATGTGTGCCTTGGTCATTTTGCATATGTGAAGCTACCGTTTCGATTTGATCAATAATAGCCTGATATTCACTTTTTGTTATTATGCCTTCCAAAAGAAGCGAGTTTTGGATTGATTTGCCCACAAAGGCTAATCTAGCGATTGCCGCAAAGTGTGGGATTGATACCTCTTTACATCTCGAAAGTATAGAGAGAGCGGTTGAAAGTTTTTCGTTCCATGAGGTGTTTGAAGATATTCTTTCTAGATCATTATTAATTTGGGTACATTCCTTTTCTGCCTTGCTTATTTCTTTGTCCCAAATGGAAAACATCTGATTGGTAATCTTATGAAGTGAATTTTCAAAGTGACCAAGTTCTTCGGGAGTATATTTCACGTAGTCTGGTTTGGAGAATTCCTGCTTTAATCCAAAGTTGAAACAATTTGGTATGATCTCAAATTCAATTTTGTCATGGAGTGATGGATTTAGCTTTAGTCGTTCAAGATAAGTGTTGGTAAGTCTCGATTTTAATTGAACCGGAAGGTCTTTTGGCATCAAACTTGCAAGTGCCAGGTTCACGTTGATATATGTATGCTCAACTAAGTTCACATACAGAGGTGATTTGATTTTGGTATAGCCGATGCGTGCGATGCCATCGTTCCAGCTATTTTTTAGAACAAGATTCTTGTATAACGAAGAGTCAAGATATTGGGCTTTTTCTCCGATTATTTCTGCCGGATTCCAGAATGCCATGTTGCTAAGGCAAGTTCCCGGTGCAAATGAATTTTTTAGCGTGTTTATTTTCTTAAAATACGGAAAGTCTCTATCTCTTTGGTCTTGGTCGATAAATAAGGATCTGACCTGAAATATATATATGTTTTCGTTTTTATCGATAGCAAATTCGATGTCCAGGTTATTCCTGTCGCAGTGCATTTCTATTTCTTTTATTGAGTCTATCAATTTCTCCCATTTTTGGGGAATGACTCCTGAAGAGTGTCCCCTGAAGATCCTAATTTGTTTCCCGGATAGACCTGAAGTTACTGATTCCGTATTTCCCTCTGTATCGTCGTAATTAATGATGTAATAAGGGCTACTATTTTTCGGGTCAAAAGTGAATACTACCCCACTTGTAATGGTATCTAGAACTTGTGTTTGAATGAGGACTTTTGATTTTGATGTAAGAATTTGGGATTCGCCGTAGGATTTGATTACAATTTCAATGGCGTTGGCTACTTCCTCTATTTTTTGAGGATTTACATAAGATATGCTGGTAAATTTCCCTGCATTGGATTTTTCACCGGTATCTTCGGCGAAGCATGAACTCCTAATAATAATAGTACTTTGAAAGGTATTAAAGATGTGCCTAACGATATCACTTTTTTTACTTTCCCAGTCTGAGGTATTGAAATAATAAAGTTCGGGAATGCGAGATTTTCGAAGTAAAGCCTTAAACTGTGATAAGATGACTGCTTTGCCTCCTGCCTGTAGGCTGATTTTGGGGATGTTTTCTTGGCAACTTTCAGTTGTTGTCTTAACGGAAGATATCGGAATGGCAGACTTGTATGAAAATAAGAAACCACGGCGTTTCAGCCGTGGCAATAAACTTAAAATCATCTAAAGTCATCGATTTTAAAGTGAAAATCACTTGTTTATCACCTTAAATCTTTGATATAGATATTATATTATTATTTCAGCAAAGATAATAGGCCTATAATAATTGATTTCTCGTCCCAGGGTCGCTCTTCGAATCCGATACACATGCTTTTTTCAGGGCCTTTTCCTGCACAAATTACAACATCTCCGGGTTTAGCCAATTTAAGAGCCATTTCGATTGCTTTTGTTCTGCATTCTTCTTTAATAGAAATGTCGTCGACTAGATAGATTTCCCTTTTGCCTTCAAGTGAGTTCGTTGAAACATAGTTATCCCACCCTTCTTTAATTTGAGCATTGATTTCAGATATGTTTTCAGTTCTGGGGTCTTCTGCCGTAAGTATTGTGATGTCGGCATATTTGGCAGCAGCCACTCCCATTCGGGGGCGTTTGAGTGAGTCTCGTTGCCCGGCGGCCCCAAACACCACAATGACCTTTCCTCTTGGGGTTTGTGCTTTATAGGCACTCAAAATGGCTTCGAGTGATTCAGGTGTGTGGGCAAAATCGAGGACCACTTTGAATGGTGTTTCCTGAATTACTTCGTTTCTTCCTGAAACGATACCGAGGTTCCTCACTGCTTCTGATATCTCAGTTTCTTTATACCCTAAAATATTGCTGATTATGATAGATGGAAGAATATTATAAACATTAAACTCCCCTGCAAACGGAACTGTAAACTGCACCTTATGGATACCTGTAGTTTCTGAAGAAATACTAAAATCGACGGCAGATTCTCTCTCTCTTGTTTCGTTAATAATAAATTCAGTTGATTGAGAAATACCTCGTGCTCTTTTCGAGATAGTGTAAATTTTAGAGGCAAATTTATCTAGATCAGGTAAAACATGCCTAAGTATATTTTCGTCGTCGATATTGATTATGGTCTTACCTCCGGGTTTAAGAAGCTCATTTACGATTTTTTTCTTTGTTGAAATTACATGTTCAATTGTTTTATGAAAATCTAGATGCTCAGGTTGTAAGTTAGTGATTATTCCAATATCAAATTTTAGTCCTGCAACTCTACCGGTTGCGATTGCGTGCGAGGAAGCTTCAAGAACTATAATTTTGGAATCTTGCTCCAACATTGCTTTAAATAGTCTTGCAAGTTCTTGTGCCGATGGTGTGCTGGTGTGAAGCCCTGTTTCGATGTCTTTACCTCTTACCTTTGCTCCGATTGTGGTAACTCCGCTGACTTCTGCTCCGAGATTGTATAAGGTTTCATAAATCATATAGGCAGTTGTTGTTTTGCCTTTACTGCCCGTTACTCCGATTAGTAAGCAATTTCCGAAATCAATGTCGTATAAGGGGGCGATTTCCGATTTTTTTATTGCTTCTGTAATAATCGGATCATCTTTGAACTCCCCGGACGCATAGGCATCAACGATTTCGTTGTAGTAGGTGCCTGAATCAATGATTTTATCCTGGTTGTTTAATTTATTTAGAGAATCAGTTAACTCTTTAGGAAGTGCACGTGTATGTACAATGAGGTCTGCCTCTGGGAAGTGGTAGTCATCCGGATTTTGATAAATTAGCTTTGCTCCCAACGATTCTAGTTCCTCTGTTTGAGAAGTTCTGTTCATATCGAAGCATTGAACAGTCTTTCCGGCAAAGCAAAAGTGTTTTGCGATATAGTAACCGGCTCCTCCGCCTGCACCGAGTATGACTATGTGATTTAGGTTTTGATTGAGTTTTTCATAATGAAGTTTTAAATAATTTTACGTTGAAGCCTTGGGGAGATTCTTGAAAGAACCTCGCATTCAGTAACATTCGCCCATTTTGCCAAATCCGGAAGTTTTATTTCCTCGCTACCTTGTTTGCCGATTAGCACTACTTCATCCCCTTGAGAGGAATTTTCGATCCAAGAGACATCTGCAATAAACATATTCATGGCAGCTTTACCAAGAATTTTACAACGGTGTCCTTTTATCAAGACTTCAGCGTTTGCTGACATCTGTTTGTCATAACCATCACTGTATCCCTGAGGTATGACTGCGATTCTCGACTGTTGATTTGTCTTGAACATGGCAGTATAACCAATCGGATAATTTCCAGGAAGGGTTTTTATTTGAGCAATTTCAGTTTTCCAGCTTAAAACCGGCTCCAAATTAATATCTTGGGGAATTCCCTTAGATGGCCAGATTCCGTATTGGGCTTTCCCTATACGAATCAGATTGAAAAGCTCGTTCGAGATAATTTCGTCAATAAAAATCCCTGCACTTGAGGAGGCATGTACTTCCAGATTTTGTATTCCTTGTCTTTTTAATGTATTTACGCATTTTTCAAACTGAGAAATCTGGTTTCTGGTGTGTTCCATATTTATTTCGTCCTTCAAACCTGTAAAGTGTGTATAGATTCCTGAAACCTCAATATTTGCGTATTCAAGGATATTCTTTGAGTATTTTTCGAACTCAGACTCTAATATCCCGAGCCGACCTACCAAGGCGTCGATTTTTATATGTACTTTTTGTCTGATACCAAGTTTATAGGCAATTGAATTTATTGCGGGTAGTCTTTCAGTATCAAATACGGAAATTACCGGTGACAACTTCATAGATTCCTCTAGTAAGTGATGAGGAATATATCCTAAAACGTATATAGGCTTTGATGTTGCGGATCTGAGTTCTTTAAGCTCGTTCGCATCGGAAACTTGAAATCCATCTGCCTCAGCTTCAAGGATTCGGGCAATTTCACGAAGTCCATGTCCGTATGCGTTACCTTTTAAAACAGATATAAGTTTATAACGAGATGGTGTTAGTGATCTAAGTTTACGAAAATTGCTTATGATTGCATTGGAGTCGAGTATGATTTCTGAGCACATAATTAATCTAACGTCGGTTAATTATTTCCATCACACATGAATTAAAATCATCGGACCCGACTTTGTTCTTAAAAAGACCATAGGTACTGGTTCCAGGCATAAGTACAACGACAGCTTGTTTTTCGATTATGTTCTGAATACTTTCAAATGCGTCTTTAATATTTTGGAAATATCCTGTTATTTTTGTTTTATCTATTAATCGGGATAACCTTATCGACCCATTGTCGTTAATTAGTGCGATTTTCTTTACTAAGGAGTGATTTATGAGTTCTGCCATAGTCGTCAGATCTAACTCTTTGTCGGCTCCTCCTCCTAGTATATATATGTCTTTGTTTTCCTCGATTAGGGTTGTTAGGTCTGCACTGAATGCTCCCGGATTTGTTGCCTTTGAGTTGTTTATATATTCTATCTTGTTGACTATTCCTACGGTTTCCATCCTAGAAGATAAAGTTTTGAAATGTTTGATTGTCGCGTGAAATTTTGTAAAGTCAAAGGCTGAGCCGGTTATAAACTTTGTAACTTTGAATGCAGCTGCAATATTAGATTTATAATGGTTTCCTCTCAATGATGTTTCTATTATTGATTCGATATCTTTCCTTGAATAGAAATTAACGACCAGGTTCTGAGGTCTCACTTTTTGGTAGACTTCGGAGTCATCCGCATTGGCGAAAATAGCATCTTGCTTGTTTTGGAATGCAAATAGTTTTAACTTGTCGCCTATATAATTTTCATAGCTTCCATGGTAATCAATGTGATCAGGCGAAAAAGTTGTGAATACGGCAACATGCGGGCTTAGGTTGTGTTCATGAAGCGAAACGATCATATAAGATGACAATTCCATAACTACCCACTCGGATGTTTGAGCTTTGTAGATTTCATCAAATACAGGTATGCCGATATTTCCACATATCACTGCGTTTACGTTTTGTCCTTTCAAGGATTCATATATTAGTGAGCTCGTCGTTGATTTGCCTTTGGTTCCGGTGATTCCGATAATTTTTTGTGGAGTAATAATTTTAATAAATAAGCTGATATCAGTTTCTATGGGGATTTTCCGTTTGATTACTTGTTGTATAAATTCAGAGTTATTGCTTATGCTCGGACTTTTTACTACAAGGTCTATCTTATCGAGAGTTACTTCGTTGTGGCCGTTAAGCTTGAATTCTGCTGAAGGGTAGGCACTTTGAACCGATTGAATCTCTCCCTGAAGCTCGTTAATATCTTTTGAGTCGGTAATCACAAGTTGGGCTAGGTTTTTGTCTGCGAGGTATTTTGCAACGGAAATATTGCTAATTCCGAGACCCACTATAAGCACACGCATGCCTGAAAATTTCATACGAATGATTTTACCCTTGTACCAAGGTTTTTTAAATGGCGTGTTATATAAGTGAAAGAGGTTTTAGACCTTATTCTTGTGTATACTAAACAAAGAGCCACGTCTTTTTATAGACTGAATTTGTTCTTAATATTTTAGTTAAAATCTTAATATACCTGCCCCATGAGCATTGTTGGTTTAGACATAGGTACCAGCCACATTAAAGGTGCCGAAATAGAGAAAGATCGTAAGGGAAATTACCACCTCATACGATATGGAATTGTGCCATCAAAAGATGTTTCCCACTTGATTTCTTCAGGAGAGAAAAAAGACCAAACGGCCGCTGCGAAAATTATCAGGGAATACTGGGAACACGTTGGCTTTAAGAGCAATAGCGTTGTGTGTACTCTACCCGAACATAAAATCTTCACTAAAATCATAACCATGCCTCACCTTAGCGATAAAGAGATGAAACAGGCTATAGAGTGGGAGGCTAACCAGTACCTTCCTCAACCACTGGATCAGGTTTATTTGCAGCATACCGTGATGTCAAAGAGTGCTGAGAGTAATTCGCAAATAGGCACTTTTGGAGATATTGCAGAAAAAGTTAAAACTGCAATGCCTTCTTCGAATGGGGAAGATTCCGGTAAATCTAAAGATTCCAATATTGATGTATTGTTGGTCGCTGCTCCTAAGGATTTAGTAAATAAACATTTAGTGGTGCTAAATGAGGCCGGATTGTTTATTTCCGGGGTTGAACCTGCTTCTATTACTACCGTTAGAGGGATTACGTTTAATGAAGTTGATATTCCATCTATTGTTGTTAACTTTGGGCATAACCACTTGGATTTCTATTTGGTAGTTCATAATAAAGTGCGTTTTGTGCGTAGTGTACAGTTTGGAGTTACGAGTCTCGTTCGGGCTATATCTGAAAGCTTAGACATGCCACCTATTCAGGCGAATGAATATCTTTATACCTACGGGTTTAATGAGAGCGATTTAGACGGAAAAATCACTGAAATTATTAAGCCGCCATTTGACTTAGTTTTGCAGGAACTCAAACGTTTCCAAACTTATGTCGAGAAGCGCATTAGCTTCAATAAGGAGTACGATGTTCCTAAAGTTAAGCGATTAGTGGTAGTTGGCGGTGGTGCATTGATACCTAATTTAATGGTATATTTGGTAGGAAATGTGTCTTTAGAGGTTGAATTTGGAGATCCTTGGGATATTGTTAATGCTAGTTTAGTAAAAAATCGCGATGGAGTCGCCAACATAGGGCCGCTTCTAGTTTCCGCGGTTGGAGCTGCAATTAAATAATAAATATATGCCTGCTATTCAAGATATTAACTTTATTCCTGATGAGATTGTAAAGACACGTCGAGTTGAGCGGACTCGCAATTCCGGGAATAAATTTTTCATACTAATTACAGTTTTGATCGGACTAGCTGCCGGTGGAATCCACTATTATAACAACACTCTCAATTCACATCTTATAGATATTGAAAACGGTATAACTACCAATTTGAATGAAATCGCTAATTTACAGGAGTTCGGTAAGCACGGCTACAAGCTAGGGGCTCGTTTACAGAATGTAAAAAAGATTTTAGATACGAGACCTCATTATTCCAGAGCATATACTGAAGTCCTAGCTCGGATCCCTGAGAACGTCACTATTGTAGGTTGGAATGTAACCGAAGAAGGGTTGTTCACTATTTCCGGGCGTGCCACTCCAAATTACACTCCAATAGCTGATTTCAGAGATAATCTATTAAAGACGGATCCGGGTAATCCTCAGTTTTTCAGAGATGTTAAGCTGATTTCTTCAACATACGATAAATCAAACGGATATATTGAGTTTGTTTTGCAATTACAGTTTAATTCTGAAACTTTGTATGGAGAATCCAACTGATAACGCCCAACCCGGTATGGGTCATATTGATGCTCCAAAAGTTCCTCAAGGGCAGGTTCCTGAATCCGGTGCCCCTTCACAGCCTTATACGCCGCCTACTTCCAGCAGTTTGAGGAAAGGTATTTATGATTCAATAAAATCTCCCGGTGCCGGATCACGTTTTGATCTTGGCGGTTTAGTTTCGAAAATTGTTACATATATAATTTGGATTGCCTGCACTGTGATTTCCGTCGGATTGGTTTTTTTGGTTATTGTTCCCCAGTACGAAAGATATAATGAGCTCACAGTAACTATCGAAGAACGGCAAATTGAATTGGATAAGCTTTCGGCTTTTGTTGACTATCTTCGGAACCTCCAGAGTTTGCAGGAACAATTGTTTGCAAACACCGGTTTAGCTAAGCAGTCTATACCTGACGAAGACAAAACCCCGTTCTTTTTAGATCAGATTATTCAAATCGCCGATGAAAGTGGAGTTGTGATCGATACCATTAGCTTTGGCGGTGCTTCTTCTATTGAAGAAGGAACATATGACCCGGTTACGGGAGAATTGGTACGAAGAGTTGATGAACTTAAAAAATTCAATGTGAAAGTTATTTTTAGCAGTAGTTACAATAGATCCAAAGGCTTTATCGAGGCACTAGAAAAGGCTCGAAGAATTGCTTCAGTTGCGACAATAAATATGAGAGTCGTCGATGATGAAGATAAGCTGTCTGATTTTGTCGTCAGAGAAATTTCCGAAACACCACAGAATCCCGATATTGATGATGCTGATGGTGTTACTGTTACAGTTCACCCCGTTGCGGAAAGCGTGTTATACAGCACTGAGATCCTGATAGAAGGCTATTTCATGTCTGATCCCAATGTTGACAACCTATCGTTAGAAAGTCTAATTAACCAACCTAAACTGGAAAATATTCTGGTAGTAATCGAAGGTCTTAAATACTACGAACCACTACCTGCAGAGTTAACCGTTGGTAGGTTTAATCCATTCGAGCTGAGAGAAAACCAAAGCCAGGAAACTTTGCCTCAAGTTCAAGATGAATTTGAAGATATTTCAACGGATGATGGGTTTGATGAAATAATAGATGATGATTTCGGTTTAGATCAATTCACCTTCTAAGCATTATCTGAAAACACTTTGCTTGTTGGCTTCTTATTAATCAATATATATAAAAGTAAAATTAGAAATTTATTGGTTTTGTTGGGCGAAGTCGGGGTTGGTTTCAGTGATTCTAACATCAATGAATTCTTGGTCTTTTACAGCTTTTACCTTTGCGACATTTCTAATGCTTTGGATAGTTTTACCCTCTTTACCTATCAATAATCTGATGTCTTCAGGGTTTACTTTTATGTTGTAGACCTTAAACGATCTTCCTCTGCTATCATCGAGGGTTTCCTCAATCTCGATTTCTTCCGGGAAATTTACAATCTTTGATACAAGATAATGAATAAAATCTTTCATATTTATTCAGATGCAGGTTCCGTTACCGGAGTTTCTGCAGATTCAGCAGCCACTACGTCAATACCGGATTCGGTATCTTCTGCCTTGGCGTTTGGGTTATATGGCTTAAACAAATATTTGCCTGAAACGAGTTTCTTAACTGCATCAGTCGGTTGAGCACCTACTGAAATCCAATATTGATATCGATCTTCTTTATAAACCACTTTTTTCGGGTCTTCTACAGGATTATAATGTCCAATTCTTTCAATGAATTTTCCATCTCTTTTGGACTCAGCCTTAGCTACGACTATTCTGTATGCGGGGCGATTTTTTCTACCAGTTCTTGATAATCTAATTTTCACCATGCGCCCTATTATAGATTATTAAGGTCGGGAAAACAATATTTAGCCATTTAATGTTGTTACTTGGATTCCTTTTCAGGGCATTTTGAGCCGCCATTTGTTCTGCACGTCTTTTTAGCCGGGCCGGTGCCTGTGGCAACCAGTTTGTCGTTTAGGAAGACTCCGACTGTAAATGTTTTATTATGATCCGGGCCTTGATCTTCTATTACTCGATATGTTGGGGTAACTGAGTGGTTTTCTTGTGATAACTCCTGATAAAGACTCTTAGCGTCCTTTAAGTGCCCTGCTTGAAGAATTTCATCGGCTAAGTAGAACAGCCTGGCATTTAAGAATTTTCTGCATTCTTCGAGGCCTTTGTCGAGGTAAATGGCTCCGAGTATGGCTTCGAAAGTGTTTGCGAGTATTGATGAGCTTACGTATGCTGTTTGTCGTTCTCCTCGTGAAATGAGCAAATAGTCGGGGATATTGAGCTTTTTTGATTCCCCTGCGAGAGCTTCAGTGTTAACTATTTTTGATCTTAAGTTGGTTAAATCTCCTTCGCCAAAAGCCGGATAGGTTGTGAAGAGAAATTCAGAGGAAAGAAACTGTAGAATTGCATCCCCTAGGAATTCAAGCCTTTCGTTCGATTCCTTTACATCAGTATCTTCAGTTTCATTAAGATATGATCTATGAACTAAAGCCTTTTTAAGATGTGCCGGATTATCAAATTTTATGCCAAGGGCTTTTTCAAGCTTCTCTGGGTTCATTGGCAACTCCTGCTAAAACTCCATTAATAAACTTTGGGGACTCGGCTTCACCGAATTCCTTTGCAAGCTCGATTGCTTCGTCTATAGCTACCTTAACCGGGGTTTGCGTACAAAGAATCTCCCACGTTGATATAAGTAATATTACAAGATCAGGGTTATACATCTTTTCGAGTGGCCATTCTGTGCTGTGGGTTGAAATCTTGTCTTTAAGTATGGCTTCGTCTTGTTGGATACCGTTAGTAATGCTTTCAAATAAGGGTTGATCAAATTTTTCTATCTGTAAGGATTCACGGGAAGTTTGGGAAATTTCATCAAGTTTTTCGGAAAATTCGGATTCTTTGGAATTCTGAAGTGCATGTACAACGGCAAACGCTAATCTTCTTGATTGATGTCTTGGATCTCTTGATGTTTTCATAATGCAAGAATGATTAATCTACCAGGCTGATTCCTGTTGTAAGAGGATAATCTATCAATAACTTCCACAGCTCTTACAAATAGTATGCGGTTTATTAAGCTTTCCGCACTTTTTGCATTTTACGAGATTAGGCGTAGTTGACTTCTTGATATGAGATCTTCGTCGATCTCTTCTTCCTTTTGAGGTTTTTCTCTTTGGTACTGGCATAATTGATGCTCTAATTATCGTGTATTGACAGGGTTTAGTCAACTTGCGATTGTTAGACTGTTTTTTGTTGAATAATTTGTGATATAGGTTAGAATCAGCTCATGCAAAACCCGATGGTAATTGACAGTACAGACACAGAGGCGGATTCTATTATTATGGAGCTAAATGGGATTCACGAACTTCATCCTGATCAGCAGAGACAACTCGCTATCTTAAGTGAAGTATTGGGGGCAGACGTGATATCAGACATATGGGATCTATATCATAGTACCGGACTGATTAATGAGGATGGAACAATGTGGGGTAATCGTGATCCTGAAGGTAGGTCTATCGGGCCAATCCCCCATTCAATTTTAGTTTCTGTAGCGGAATTAAGACTTTGTGAAGAATTAGGACTGGGTACTGAGATGATGCAAACTCTTGGCATTGTAGGTTTAGTACATGATGCACATAAGCGTATTGAGGTGGAAAGCAAAGATCCGGAAGCTACACATGGTATTGCTTCCGGTCGACTGAGCGAGATGTTTGGTCCCGAGATCGCAGAGCTGGCATCATTATCAGGTCATACTGCTATGCCTAAAGTATTAACTAGGTTTAATGATGTTAAATCTTTGATCGTATTTTGGGTGGACAATGTTGTTGTTGGTAGAGAGATAACAAGTGTTAGAGACAAGTGCGATTATTTAGATCGTATGGCAGCTGAAGGTCGTTATTCTTATAATGATGAGGGTATAGATATATACGGCGTCCCCTATTTCACATTTCAAAGATATTTAGCTACAGTTATTGAAGCGAGGCTTGTTCAAATGGGTCAAACCTTAGGCACTTTAGAAGGCTTAAGATCCGATCAACTTGCTGAAAAGTTAAGGCTATTGGTTGGTAAAACCGACTGAGATTATTAGCCGCTTTTTCTAATTCTATCTATATAAGTAATTCCATATTTTCTTGAATCGAAAACCTCTAAATTCGGATTGATCTGCTTTAGATCAAGAAGGACTTCATTTTTATGGTCATTTAGGTAAATGATTTCACCTTTCGGACTTAAAACTTGGTCGGTAATCTTAAATATGTGTTTTGATGCTGCCTGATAAGGTGGATCAATAAAGATGATGTCGTATTCCTCAGCACAGTCTCCAATAAACTTTATTGCATCAGATTTAAATACTTGTGCCTGAAGATTTTCCCCGGAATATCGGGATTCGATTGTTTCAATATTCTGATTAATGCATTTATATGCAAAAAGGCTGGTGTCTACGAAATCGCAACTTTGAGCACCTCTACTTAATGCTTCAAGTCCTAAACTGCCTGCTCCCGCGTACAGATCAAGGCATTTGGCATCTTCTACTTGATCTCCAAGTATGGAAAATAAGGCAAGCCTGACTTTTTCCATTACGGGTCGTGCGGAGTCCGGCACTTCGAGTTTCAGATTCTTAAATTTTCCGGATGTGATTCGTAAAAACATAATTTGCTTCGTATATTATATCTTATAGTGTTGGATATGAGGAAAGTTATACTTAATCTCGACTGTATTAGCACACAGGCGAACCCTAGTCATCCCCTATATATCTCATTTTTCTTACAATTTCAGCAATTTTAGGATAAAGATTGAGTTCGCTGAATACCTCCTCTGCTGCAGATTTAGTTTTCTTTATCATTTCAATATCTGTAATATCGGCAACTTTTAGTTGCATGAATCCATGTTGTTCAGTTCCATAGATGTTTCCGGGGCCGCGTATTCGAAGGTCTATTTCCGCGAGTTCGTGTCCGTTGTGAACGGTTTCCATGTATTTTAGTCGTTCGCTGTTTTCAGCTGAGTCTGAAATTAGAATACAGTATCCTTGTTCAGTTCCCCTACCCACTCGCCCTCGAAGTTGGTGCAGAGATGCCAGTCCCATTCTTTCCGGGTTTTCTATGACAATAATATTTGCATTTGGAATGTCTATACCGACTTCAATTACTGTCGTTGTCACGAGTATATTAATTTTCTTATTTCGAAAATCGCCTATCACCTTCTCTTTATCTTGGTTATTCATACGTCCGTGGAGTATTCCGACTTTCAAATCCGAAAAGTGTTTACTGACTTTTTTATATTCTTCTTCTGCAGCTTTAACATTTTGGAACTCTTCATGTTCGGATTCTTCGATAAACGGACAAACAATAAATACCTGAGTATTTTTTTCTTTAATTTCTTTGTGAATCCAATCGTAAGCTGATGGTCTTTTCGATTCATTGATTAGCCATGTTATTACCGGTTTTCTCCCCCCGGGAACTTCGTATATGACTGATAGTTTCAGATCACCGTAAAATGCCAGTGCAAGGCTTCTGGGAATTGGGGTCGCAGTCATGGTTAATAAATTGGGAGCTACGTTGTTTGCCAGCTTGGTATAGTGGTCGATGATAATTGATCTTTGTGAGACTCCGAATTTGTGTTGTTCGTCGATAATTATGAGTCCGACGTTTTCGAATTGTTCAAGCCGGTGAAGAATTGCGTGCGTTCCGATATAGAGTGAACTTTGTTGTTTGAATAATGGTGTTTCAACTGTTTTCGGGTTTTTAGTGTCACCGGTTATAAGCTCTACGTTCAGTTGTTTTTCGGTATTTTGAAGTAGGCGTTTTAGATTATTATAATGTTGATTCGCCAGAATTTGTGTAGGAGCTAAATAAATAGAAGAAAAATTGTTAATCCAAGTGTTATAAGCTGCTACGGCGGCAACTACGGTTTTACCGCTTCCGACATCTCCTTGTAATAAACGGTTCATCGGAAATTCTGTTGCGAGGTCCTCCAATATCTGGACGATCGATTCTTCTTGCCCGGATGTTAACGTGAATGGCAGTGATTCTTTTAATTGTGATATTTCAGTATGCTTAGTATGGATCTGGTGGCCTTTATTTTTTGTTCCCCAGTCTCTTCGGGTTTTCATTCCTCTTAGGTGAATCATCATCATTTCTTCGAACGCTAGACGGTTCCTTCCGATGCTTATTTCATCAAAGTTTTGAGGTTTATGAATTCTTG
>JASNYX010000012.1:0-19165 GCA_048499955.1 Patescibacteria group bacterium
CGGGAAAATATAAGTCTATTGCACCGAATGCTAATTCAATTATCAAAGGATATTCGAATCCTCCTAATCCGCCTAGCAGATCGTGTTGATAATATAAAAACGGCAGACCATCTACCGGAAAACGAAAAAATCTGGGCAGCCCAAAACGCTCTTAACATCTACGCGCCCATTGCAAAGGCCGTCGGTATTTATAATTTTACAAGAGAACTTGAAGACGGGGCGTTAAAAATTGTTGACCCTGCAAGATATAACAAGATAGTAAAATACCAGAAAAACAAATACGAGAAAATCCATAAAGAGTTGATTATGGCCAAGCACAAAATTGCTATGCATCTGGAAGGCATTGGCGTGAATAAACACGAAATCTCATTCAGAACAAAAGGGATTTACTCGACACATATGAAGGCACTCTCAAAATATTCCAAAGGAGACCTCGAAAACTCAGAAGACTTTGATGAACTCTACGACCTCCTAGGTATAAGAGTCTTAGTGCAAGATGTAAACGATTGCTATAAAGTGCTAGCCTTTATACAAAAAGAATGGCCAAACGTTCAGTCGGAATTTGATGATTACATTGCAAATCCAAAGCCTAACGGATATCAAAGTTTGCAAACAGCAATTAAAATAACTCCACAACATTTCTGCGAGGTACAAATCAGAACCTTCGAAATGCATTTAAATAACGAGTATGGACCGGCTTCACATTTTAGTTATAAATATGGCGGTAACCGAAAAAACCGTGAATCTGCTAGTTGGATAAAAGATCTAATCGATATGAAAGATGGAATACAAACATCTCTAACAGAAAACTCAAAGATTCAGCTTTTCGAAGATGAAGTATTTGCCTTCACGCCAAAAAATGATCTTGTCACATTACCAAAAGGTTCGTGTGCGATAGATTTTGCTTACGCAATTCACGCCGACGTCGGTAATACCTGCTCGGGTGCAAAAGTTAATAATAAGCTGGTCTCACTCGACACTGAAATCAAAAGCGGTGATATCGTTGAAATAATGACTTCAAAGGGGAAAAATCCAAGTAACGACTGGCTGAAATTCGCAAAATCAAAAGAAGCTCAAAAACAAATCAGAAAAAAGCTAAAACTATAAAAATGCCATCGGTCTCCCGCGACAGCATATTGTGTGCATAAAATATGTTAACCGAGATTAGCTTTCAAGAAATCCACATAATCATTTGAGCCGGGATTCACCGAGTGAATCTTTGCCATGTGAAAACTTACATAAGCCCCGATAATAATAAGTTCCCATGCTTGATTTATTTTGTTTTCCGAACTTAATGAAATCGAGATATCCGTAAATCCGAATTTTTTAACCACTTCCCTGCTGATTTCTAACCTGCGTTTATTTCTGGCATTATAGAAATCGGATTTTATGAATACAAATGCAAGAGAGTCTTTTGCTCCTTCGGGGAAAATTAAACTATCCAGAAAATGATGATTCATTTCCGGAATCTCATATGTAAAGGCAATATTTTTGGAAGTTTCGTTGAAGAAATTTCTCCAAATATAAGTCGCTGCCGTTAAATGTTCCGCTGATACAAATATTGGGGCAAATCCATGAAGTTTCTGAGCCATTTTCTCCACAAGTTGGGAATCTTTAGCAATGTATTTGGAAAATGATTCGATAAACGAAAGCGTAGATGTGAATTCTTTTTGCGAATAATCCAAAAGCTTCAAATTTGATAATAAACCTAAGGTAGCTCCTATCACATAGCCGATTCCCGTTCGAGGAGATCCCGATGGGTTAAACTTCGGATCAAAAACGTAGCCGGGGTACTTTTCGCTAAGCAATACGTTACCGAGTTTACCTCCCGTAGAAATTATAACGATTTTGCATCCCCTTTCCCTTGCTTGCTTTATTATGGCCAAAGTTTCTTCTGTATTACCTGAATAGCTAGTTGCCACAACCAAGGTTTTTTCATCTGCATATCCGGGCAATTCATATCTATTCACAACTTCTAGAGGAACCAACATTTTATCCTCCGCAAAAACGGCCTTAGATACCCATCCGCCAAACGCAGATCCACCCATTCCGGCAATCACCACATCTGATATATTGCTGTACTCAAAGGGAAATTCAAGAGCATAAGCCCTACTCCAGGCTTCTTTAAATTGTTTGGGGAAATTATGAATAGAATCTAGATAATTTTTCTGTTGGGCAGCGGACGAGGAACTCATTGTTCTATTCTAGGTTTCAATGAGCCTAAATACAATCTTCAAATTATATCTGTGAATCTCCACGGCTAAAGCCGTGCGAGCTTCCCTTGTGCTGCATGAGCGATTCATCCACGACTAAAGCCGTGGGCTTTCTCGCTAAACACAAGGTAAACCTCATAAGCCAGGTTCTGTTACCTTTTCGATTTCTCGAAAAAGCGCACATAATCTATCTAAGCTCTCACTTTGACCGCAACACTCGAAGTGTACTTGGCGAGCAACCTGGAACTTTCTACTAATTAAAGCAGAAGTATTCACATGGCGATCGGTCGGAGATTGCAACAGGGAGGATTTCGCGTTTCATATCACTTCATAGCTTACGCCTTAGAAGATGTTCGTCTCTGTAGATCTCACAGCGGGTTTATTCCCGCTATGTGCATTGAAGTTTCCTTCGCCGCCACTATTCTCCTGATTACTCAGAAGATGACATGCCTTCGCATGCCCACCCTGCTCTGCGTTGTCTGGACTTTCCTCTGAAGAATAAGCACATTGAGTCCCATAGATCAAAGATCGTGAACTATATGCTTAGAAATCCTCAGTAATGTGCCGAGTTTACATACATATTATATCCGAAGTGAGTAATAACTTAAATCTGCATAGCTAGAACTCTAAAAACCTTGCCGCGCCTCAAGCTCACTTTGGAAAGCTTTTTAGATCCGTTGTAATTATGAGGGTTCTAGAGGTTTTCAGATCGCTTCTATTCGAAATATTTTTTATGAGACAGTTTATCGGGTAAATAAGAAACCTTAGAAAGATCAGGATACATAGAATACCCTTCCCCATAACCTAAATTTTTCATCAATTTTGTGGGAGCATTTCTAACTCTCATAGGGATCGGTAAATTACCGAGATTTTTTACATCCTCGAGTGCTCTAAAATAGGCGTCATATGAATTCCTGTTTTTGGGAGCACTTGATAGGTACGAAACACCATGTGCCAGATTTATCTGACATTCAGGATACCCGATCACTTCACACGCCCGGAACACATCGTTAGCGATCATTAAAGCCTTCGGATCGGCTAAACCGATATCTTCAGAGGCAAAGACAACCATTCTGCGTGCAATGAATTTAGGGTCTTCCCCACCATTTACCATGCGTGCAAGATAATATAGTGCTGCGTTAATATCACCTGCTCTCATGCTTTTTATCATTGCACTTACTGTATCGTAGTGTTCCTCACCTTTCTTGTCGTACCTATTGAAACTTACCTGTAACACGCGTTCGAGATCGCTTTTTGAAGGATTAGAAATACCCATAAGTACAATCGCTTCTAATGAATTCAAAATATTACGTGCGTCGCCGTTTGAAGTTTCAGCCAAGGCATCAATAAATTCATTCTCTGCTTCAAACTGTATCCCCTGCTTCAAGATTCGCTCAATAGATCTGTTTATAAGGACAACGATTTCATTCTTTGTTAATGGATTGAAAACATAAACTTTACTACGAGAAAGCAATGGAGGGACAACCTCAAACGATGGGTTTTCTGTTGTTGCACCGATTAAAGTAATTGTTCCGTTCTCAACATGAGGCAGAAGATAATCTTGTTGGGCTTTATTGAAACGATGAATTTCGTCTACAAAAAGCACAATGCGTTTATTGGAATATAATAACGATTTTGATTTTTCAACGATTTCTCTAATATCTTTCACCCCTGAAGTAGTTGGTGATATTTCAAAAAAGTGAGAATCCAGCTCTCTCGATATCAACCTAGCCAAACTGGTTTTACCCGTTCCCGGCGGACCCCAGAAAATCATCGAATACAAACTTTTATTGGCAATTAGTTTTAATATTGGGCCATCTTCTCCTACAATGTGGGACTGGCCTATGAAGTCGGAAAACTTTTCAGGACGAAGTATTTCAGATAAAGGTTTATCTAGCTTTGCATTCATAAGGGCTTAAATTTAAATGGAATATATTCGAATGCTATGCCGAAGAATACCCGAAGTCAATCGCTTTTCTTATCAAAATCTAAAGCACATGAATTTATACAAAATCTTTGACCTGTAGGCTTGGGACCATCTTCAAAGATATGCCCTAAATGAGCTCCACAATTCTTACAGATGATTTCGGTTCTATCCATCGAATTTGATTTGTCTTCTTGCATTGATACTACATCATCATTTAGAGCCTCGTAAAAGCTTGGCCAACCTGTACCGGATTCAAATTTAGCATTAGACTTAAATAGCCTATGGCCGCATACAACGCAAGTATATGTCCCCTTTTCATGGTGATCCCAATACTTACCTGTAAATGCTCTTTCCGTTTGTTTTTCCTGCGTAACCTTATATGCTTCAGGCGATAACCGGTTCTTCAAGTTTTCCTTCCGATGGTTGAGTGTCTGATCCATTTTCAATGCGTTTTAACAAATTAAGATAAATATACGAGCTTGCCAAATACACTACCGGGATAGCCGCTAACAAACCTACGAGCAAAGCAAAAGTTCCTAATGCCATCACTCCAAAAGCGAGTAATGCATACACAAGTAAATCCATCTTTACACCATCAGTCATTTTGCCGCTCATCTTTAAGGCTTCAAACGGACCAACCTTACGATCAAGCACCAAAACAGTAGCAAACGAATATTTAATTGCGAAATAAATTCCCGGAACGATTAATAAAACCAATCCGAATAAAACAATAACGCCATATATAGCCTGAGTTAAAACAAACATAAATAGCAGTTTTAGATCTCGAGCTCCTACAAATAAATCTCCGTATTCAAGCGTTTTATCCCCACGAACATACTTTAAATATATTTTTATCAAACTAACGCCAAGAATCACTGAAGCTACTGTTTGTACTATAGTAAGCAAATACACCATTCCAGGGCTAAGATTGACCATTTCGTTATAGTCGTTACCGACAATAACTACTATTAATATCGTAACCGCAAAAAAAACCTAAATGTTTGATGTAAGCTTGTTTTTAAATAATTATTAACACTGAAATTTTATTATATTTTAAAGGTTTTAACAAACATCTATCAAGAACCCAAAGAAAACAGATACCAAATAAAATAGTATCCTAAATATAAAAGTAGTGAATATTTTCCGGCAATCGACAACTTAAACACGTCATTAATGAAAGAAACATCACCTTTAAACATTACATTCCCGAATACATTTGATTTTCTACTTAACTCAAACTCGGCAAGTTTAGAGCTGATATGTCCTACGAAAAAGCTTGTAATAAAAATCAAATACCATGGATGACCCGCTACGCCAAAAGAACGAGCAAAGTCATTAATAAAAATGTTCTCTGCCAGAGATATACCCTGCACGGCAAAGTACATACTGTATTTCACTAGGGAAATTTTTGACGAGGTTACACCTTGCGTTGGGAAAACATGCTCAGATTGAACTCCCGAACCTGAAACACCCATACTACCGAACTTACTAAGCAAATCTCTGAATTCTTCCGGAACGGCTTCAAGGGAATCATACTGTTTACCATTAACATGGTAAATCTTTCGTTTTAGGGTTACTGAATCATCAACCATTTGTTAACAGGTATGGACTTATGATTGTCTCTCGGCGATTTCTTTCAATTTATCTAAAGCATCACTCCAAAGTTTAACGAACATCTCTTTATATTCAGCCTCAATGTCTAGCTCAATCAACACCTCAGTGCCTCCATTAACTTCTCTTAATGTATAGTTCTCGTGAATACCGGTCCACTTCTTGACCTCGTCGCTTGTGGTATCTTCGACTCCATTGTTAATCATCCCCAAGTGCTTGATTGAGAGGAATTCGTATGGTCGATTTTCTTCTATAGTGCTTACCATACCGCCGGTTGTCCCATCTTCGTTGCAACCTAGAAACACCATACGGCTGCCCTTTTCCCAATTTCCTTCGTAGTGTGAATCCTTATTGAAGATTTTAGTCCACTCACGATATGTTGGATCATCAAGCATTGTATGCCAAACTTTTTCTTTTGGAGCATTTATATGAATAGTAGATGTAATTTTTTCCATGATAAATTTTTTAAGCTAAAAAACCTATTATTCTGTACGACCTATTTGCTGATCTACAGCCTTTAGAAGATATTGACTACCTGTTTCGCTATCTGTAAGTCGAACAACTACGTCAACAGTTGTCCCTGCGTCCCATTTAGGACCATTTCTGGCGATTTTCTCAAGAGTATGAGCAACAATTGAAGCTCGCTCTTCAGAAGAAAACTCAGATTCCCAAACCTCAGACCCATTTATTATCCAAATACGATCAGCATCAACTGTTACGGGGAAGTCTGTCGCGTTAGTAACCATTACTCTTGCTATCGCGGTAAGTGGCTTACCTTCAGGTGGAGATACAGGCATGAAATCACGCCATAAATAGGTTTCAAGTATAAAATCGAGCTCATTTATTGTAACGCTCTCGACAGCCGACTGAACTTCTTGGGGCACTCGATCTGCAACTACCGCAGAATCATTATTCCCATTCATACCTCGGCCTGAATTGTTAAGTAAGAAATAAGTTGCAATCGCAAATATTATAAAAACAATTACAACTGCGAAGGTATTTTGTCGTGATTTAGTATTCATATAAATACTATACCAGTTTTTTTTATTGGCGGAGAGGGCGAGATTCGAACTCGCGGTTCCTTTCGGAACAGTGGTTTTCAAGACCACCGCACTAGACCACTATGCGACCTCTCCATAAAATGCTTTGGATATTATAACCCGAACATACCAACCTATATAGAGTTTGCATCGGGTTTCTATGTGTTCCCTTTTGCGTTGATTTCTTGCTCTACGATAAATCTGTTGCGACCGTACCTTTGTTTACTCATTTCCTTTATCCTTTCGCCTAGTTCTGCATCTCGAGGCATCGAACTTATCATTGGCCAATCTGTTGTCATCGCAAATGCCGGAGAAGGCTGGTTGTTAACCAAAAGTTTCATATATGCCCTACCTACTTTATTATTCATTAAGTCATTTTGACTAAAAGTAGGCTGAAAATACTTTTCGAGATATTCGGCATCGTCAGTACCAATTCTGAAGATAGTCATGCTTCCCACGTTTCCGAAAATCGCATCTTTTATTTTATCCGGAAGCTGACCAATAAACTGATTGGCGACGATTAAATTAAGCCGATACTTACGAGCCTCCGATAAAATTGTTTCAATATCAGGTGTCGTATAATTCTAGAACTCATCAATGTACAAGTAAAAATCTTCGATTTGCTCCCCTCTTTCAATTTTTTCAGCACGGGCAAAAGCGGCCGCCAGTAATCTTGGAACCAATAGCAAACCTAAGAATTTGGAATTTTCTGCACCTAGTTTCCCCTTAGATAAATCTGCGAGCAAAATCTTCTTGTTATCCATAACATCCTGAAAATCAAAGGATGATTTGGCCTGACCTAACATATGTCTCATTGTTTTTTCGGTTGTAAAACGATCTAGCTTAGACACGAAATAACCCATAGTCTCACCTTTTCGATTTTTAGTTGTGTTGGCGATCTCCACTTCCCAATACTGACGAACTACGGGATCATTCACAGTATCCATATATCTTTTGTGGTAGTTTTCATCAACCAATAGCCTGACAACATCAATAAGAGTTCCCCCAGGCTGACTCATGGCCGTGAGCATACACATACGAAGTGCACGTTCTAACTGTGGCCCCATAATACCTTGACGATTTGGGTCATAAAGTTCATACAACATGTCTAAGAATTTATTAATAATCATATCTTTGGCTTTTTCAGTCTTAACATCAAGAATATTTAAACCCATCGGCCTATCTGTACTGGGATCAAAATAAATCACGTCATCTAATCTTTCAGGCGGAATCTGCTGAACAATATCATTAACAGCTGAACCATGGGGGTCAATAAATGCAACACCTTTACCATCCTTAATATCCTGAATGGCCATGAACTTCATGAACTCCGATTTACCGGTACCTGTAGTTCCCAAAATGTACATATGTCTACGACGGTCATCATCACGCATAAAAATCTTTGCTTCCTGTCCTCTGAAAACAGATAAGCCTAAATACAACCCACTATCGGGTAACTCAATCGGAGCAGCGGAACCTTTGCTTCTCAACCAATTAATTCTAGGTGTACGAACATTTTCACCGGGCAAATGCCATAAAGTAGCCAACTCTTCGGTGTTCAAAATTGACCATGTTTTCATTATTTCTTTTTTTACTATTCCTTTAATTTCAAAAGGAAGTTCTATTTTCTCGACCGCGGGAAACATTCTCGCCAAAAAACTTAATACAAAATATTTTTCAAACCGATTGGTTGAATCTTTGAAGTGATTAAAATTAGGACTATTAAACTGTCCGAATGCTCTTTCAAGATTGCTTAAATTCGCTTTAGAAGAGGCCTCATCACCGGATACTGATACGAGTCTTATCACCGTTTCGAATCCGATCTTAGAAATTTTATTCCCGATCTTTTCTATATAATCTTCATCGATACGACTCATTTTAGGCCCGGTTGGCTTACCTTCTTTATCGGTCTGATTATGCTTTTCCATATGGCTCTTGATGTGTGTTTTACCGTTTTTTTGCCATGAATCTTCAGCAGGTCGAATAATCATTTGAAAGGCTAAGCCCTCATCTGGATGAAGCTTACTCATAGCCGCAGTCAAGATTGCCATGGAATCTACTTTCATGTCTTCATATGTATTAATGGGCAAATAGTTATCTTTTTTTAGAACAAGCGAAGTGAAATCGACATAACCATCTTTTTTCCAGATATTCCAAGGCTCTACATGAGATACTTCGGCATCCGGGTACGCGGCATTAATTTGCTTCTCAACTAAGCTGGCCAATGATTTATGGCATACCGCATAAAAATCTATTGAATCGTGAGTAGCTACAATTTCGAAACTGATATGCTCCGCTTCTTTAAATCCTCCAAAGAAACTCCTGCTCGATCTCTTTATTCCATACATACTGCTATACATCTGTTCTGCAGCCGCCGGTTCAATTTCGTTATCTTCAGCAAGTTGTATTTTTAAGAAGACCTTATCTTTCAGAGACCTTTCACGGCTTTTAAACTTTACTCTCCACATCCAGTAATAAATTCCTACAACTAATAGAAGTAAGAATGCTATTAGTACGCCTCCAAGGATAGCGACATTAATCAATGCAGACATTACCGAATCGATTTGATTTATCTGATTAGGATTTTGAAGTGTTTGAGCGTGTATTACGTTTTCGGGAAACATGCTAAATCAATTTTAGCACTTAAAAACTTATATGAGGGAGAGTTTTCAGATGATAAAGATACAGAAGTTACTTATCTATCTCTCTGTAAAGCTGAAAGTATAGCATCCCATGCTCCTGTAATATGAGACCTTATCTTGGCAGAGAGCAAAGTATCTAAAGTAAAATTATGTTCAACAGGTGGTACCGACGTATCCACAGAAGGTGCCGGCACCCTAACCTCTTCAATTTTATGGATAACCGGTGCTTGAACCGGAAGCAAATGGTTGATTTGAGTGTCAACTCGCTCTACGATGGGTTTCTCAGGATTAGGCATAAAACCCTGATTTTCAGGGTTTTCCGGCGGTGTGTAGATATTTTCTTGTCCTAAATGTGGTAAATTGGTCATTTGAATTGGCTGAATTATATTACAGAAAGCCTATAGTGACAAGCCTAGGAGACCGTCTCAATACGTGCGTAGGAATTTACCTATGTTTAGATTATCCTCTACTTACTTTATAGTCTATGGGTAGATTCACGTCAGAGCGTTAGTAAGCAGATACCTACTCTCGCACAAGTTAGATCAATCACTTTACCTTTAGCTTAACATTATGTTAATTTACGGATTGAAGCATAACTATCCGCCGGCAGTGCTTAAAGCAATATGTTGAAATTCAATAAAGTATATAAATCATTCGGTGACTTCATTGCAGTAAGAGGTATTTCATTCGACCTTAAACGAGGAGATATTGCCGGTTTACTCGGTCCAAATGGTGCCGGAAAAACCACAACTATGCGAATGGCCACTTCGTATTACTACCCTGATAAAGGGACTATCACTATCAACGGTTTTGATACGACTAAAGACACTTTAAAAACTCAACAGGAAATCGGTTATCTCCCCGAAAATAATCCGCTCTATCTAGACATGATCACCATCGATTACCTTACGATGAGTGCTAAATTTTTCGGGATCACAGGCAATAATTTACAACAAAGAATCAAAGAAGTTTCAAAGGCGGTAGGCATAAAAGACAAGCTTACCTCCCCTCTCGGACATCTATCTAAAGGATATAAGCAAAGAGTCGGCATTGCATCTGCATTAATTCACAACCCTTCCATTCTAATACTTGATGAACCCACAGAAGGTCTCGACCCTATACAAAGAGAAGAAATTAGAAAACTGATTAAAGAAATCTCAAAAGATAAGATCATCTTGATAAGCACTCATGTGCTTCAAGAAGTGAAAGCTGTCTGCAATAAAGTTGTAGTTATGAATGAAGGCAGAGTAATCAAATTCGGAAAACCGGCCGATTTAACAAAATCCAAGAGCTTTTTCGTCAAAATTGAAGGAAATAACATCGAGAACGAATTGAATACTTCATCGAAAGAGAACCAATTCACATATGAAATTGAGAAATCTGAAGAGAAGATCACTAGCGTTAAAATCAACTCAGAAAAAGAACTAAGACCATTAATATCTGAACTTTCAGGAAAAAATAATTGGATAATCTGGGAAATGTATGTTGAAGATGCGTTATCCGAAATTTTCCACCATATAAAAGAGGAGCACGACAATGATTAAAAATATCAAAGAAATAACTATAAAAGAACTCAAAAGCCAATTCGACCATATCGGCGGATATTTATTAATACTAATTTTTTTGGCATTGCTATATTTTCTGTTTTTAAAACCATTTTTCATTTTGCAGGCAGCTTCCGTCAGAAATATGTTCAGCTGGATTCCATGGCTCTTTACGGTCTTAATACCTGCAATCACTATGGGTAGCTTCGCACGTGAATATGAGAATCAAACTCTCGAATATTTAATGACTAAGCCCATTAGCAAAACTGAACTCATCATCGGAAAAATAATGGGCAGTTTTAAATTCATCGCAATTGCAGTTCTGTTAACAATGCCTATCCCCTACGCGATATCCAGAATCGGCAATTTAGATTGGGGCGAAACCATAGCCGGATACATCGCAACTATGCTTTTGGCATTGGCATTATGTTCAGTTGGTGTTGCGATTTCATCAACTTTCAAAAATCAGATTACCAGCTTTATAACCTCCGCCATTCTAATATTTATGTTAAATATCATAAGTAGCGACTATACATCTATAAATCTTCCATTGAATGTTGCAAATTTCTTAGGAAATTTGAGCACACTGGATCACTTTCAATTCTTATCACGTGGAGTTATTCAATTTAGCGATGTTGTGTATTTCATATTATTTGTCATTGCATCATTCACTGTAACCTATTTGAATTTATCTAAAATTCAGCAATCAAAGGTCGGTAATTTTTATAAAAATAATATTCTTACTGTTTTAGTGGCGGCTGTAGTATTTTTTGGGGTTTATGCTTCATCACAATATGCTGTAGGCAGAATAGATCTAACATCAAATAAAAAATACACTCTAAGCGAAGTTACCAGACAGATAATCAGACAACCCGGACAGGTAACCATTCAGGCATACGCAACACGGGAAGTTCCCCTACAATTCCAATATCGCTACAACGAAACAAAAAACCTACTAGACGACTACAACAGATCAGCAGCAGGAAATATAAAAGTCGAATACCTTAACCCACGAGATCATCAGCAAACACTAGATGAATTAGGAATCCAACCATTTGAATTCCGAGTTTATGGAGAAGATCAAATACAAGCCCAAAGAGGATATTTGGCAGTCGTTATAAAAAACGAAGACTCAAGTAAAACCGAAGTTATCCCTAACATTGACGACCAGATACTAAACAATCTGGAATACGAGCTAACCAAAGTAATCTTCAAGATAAAAAATGAGGACAAATCACAAATAGCAGTTGCCAGTGGTAATGGTGAACGCAATATATTTGAAGAGTATTCTCAATTGCAAAGATTGCTAGGATCAACCTACGAATTCAGAACAGTCGTATTCCCTGCGAAAACTGAAACCACAGGCTCCACAGAAAAGCCCCTTCTTCCTAGCTTATCGGAATACAAAACACTATTGATTGCAAACCCTACTGGAGCCTATACAGAAGAATCACTAAATAAAATCAAAGAATTCTCAGAGAGCGGCGGAAATATAATCTACTTGGCAGATATGCTTGATATCAACAACCAATTGGCAATTGCGGAAGAACCTCCTGAGGAACAAGAAAGAGGAAACGCTCTTCAAAATCTAGGTATCAAAATAAACAAAGATCTAGTTTATGACTTAAGGAATTTCGGAATGATTAACATTAATTCACCACAAGGAACTTTACCTATGCGGTATCCCCTATTTATTTTCAACATTAAACCTGCGAATCTTAATAATCCATCCTTACCCGATAACGTAATTTTAGGCTGGGGTTCAACATTCACACTCGAAAACCCAACTGATTGGGAAACCCTGTTCCAAACATCTCCTGATGCCGGAAAGTTTAACGACGCTTTTAATGTGAGACCTGACCAAAACTTTCCACAAGAAGGATTGTCATCTAAACCCATGATTATTGCCAAAAATCTAGACAAAGAAGGTGGGAAAATTATCGCGATATCAACTGCAAGAGCCTTTGATGATGACTTTTTAGTAGGATTCCCCCAGAATGCCGTGTTGGCGGAAAGCCTTTTCGAAATAGTATCCGAGAACCCCGGATTTTCAACTATCAGGGCACGTGACGTAGCAAAAGACCAATTCTTCAGAGTCGATCAATTTGATAAAAACGTCGTCAGCTATGGAGGACCTGTATCTTCCGTGTTATTACTTGGAGCTATCGGAGTCCAAAGGGTGATTAGAAAGAAAGTTCTACTCAGAAAGTACCAAGGTTGATATATCCCCAAATCCCATTTGACTGGAAAAATAAGTAAATTTCCTTCATACTTAACATCAGATACGAGATTTCTTATCTATAAAATGAAATTTAACAACAGATTATTTGCATATTCAATGCTTCTGCTTACGGTTTGCCTTTGGGGAATTGCGACCCCCATTGTAAAAGCTACTGTAAGTTATGTCCCTCCCCTAACCTTTTTAATGCTCAGGTTCTGGGTTTCTGCTCTAATTGTCTTACCAATCAGCATATACTTTTTCCACAAGGTTAAACTTAACTGGACAAGGCTTCGAAAAATAATCACGGCATCAACTATCGGGCATATCATTGCATTAGCACTGATTTTTATCGGCATTGAGAAAACATCTGCAGTAGATGCATCTTTAATGACGTCATTTTCACCCCTATTAATCGGATTATTTGGTTTCTTTATTCTCAGAGAACACATTACAAGCAAGGAAATCGAAGGCACCTTAATTGCGTTTGTCGGAACTTTATTCATAGTATTTGAACCGATAATTAGTAATCCCGGAGCTTTATTAGAATCTAGAGCGATGTTCATTGGAAATGCACTTTTTTTGTTGGGTCTTGTTGCAGATGCGTTTTATGTAATATATGTGAAACGGAACCTATCAGAGGATAAGCTGGTTTCTCCGATGATACAGATATGTTTTTCGTTTATTTTTGCTGCAATAATCTTTACCCCATTAGGATTTTTCGAACAATTTTCTAACTACAATCGAACAGAATCAGGACAAATACGCACCTGCACAGCAAGAGATATCGACGCATATAATTACTCATCCGGTGTTATATGCGATTCCAAGGGATGTTTTCCTACACAAGAAAGAGATCAATACTTTTGTCTAAATGTAGAGTATAAACAAGAATTCACTACATACCTGCACGAAAAGTTCATGGATTACTTAGAGGGATACGCCCCCTTAGGCATTATATATATGGCTCTATTCTCGGGGATCATCGCATATGTTGCTTACAACTACGCTTTGAAGCATGTAGAAGCAAGCGAAGCCGCCGTTTTTTACTACCTACAACCGGTAATTGGGATACCTTTTGCGATGATTTTCCTAGGCGAAACAATTACTTATGTTTACCTGATTGGTGCGGCGTTTATCCTCGGAGGCATCTACATGTCTGAAAAACGTGCCTAACGCCCCCGTTGTTGAGAGATTTTCATTTCTCTGTTAGAATATCCCAGATATGAAAAGTGCAATTCACCCAAATTACAATACAGATTCAGTTGTCACCTGTTCCTGCGGGAACTCTTTCACAACCGGATCAACCATGCAAACCATTCACGTGGAAGTGTGTAGTAAATGCCACCCATTTTGGACCGGCGATGAAAAACTCGTAGACATGGAAGGTAAAGTTGACCAATTCATAAGAAAAAGAGATGTAGGCGAAAAGGCAAGACAAGAAAGAATTAAGAAGCTAAAGGAGAAAGTTGAACGAGAAAAAGAACGTCAAGGTGCCCCCAAATCACTTAAAGACATGCTGAAAGCTTTACAATAGCTAAACTCATCATTTCATATTAAATTTAAATTACGGAAATTTAATTCCCTACACTTATGGACGCAATTCAAAGTCTTAACCACCAAATCGAAAAAATCGACAACGAAATCAAAGAACTACTAGATATGGAAAAATCCCTTCCGGATGAGGAGATGAGGGCAACTGCCCGTATAGATATAGAGTCCCTGACAGAACAAAAATCACACTTGGTATTAGCGATCCAGTCAATGCAAGGTATGGGAGGCACTCCTACATCAAATAAGGGTCAGAAAGAAGACCCTACTCTGAGCAATATATGCATAATGGAAATTCGAGCAGGAACCGGTGGCGATGAAGCCGGGCTATTTGCCCACAACCTTTTTGATATGTACACGAAATTTGCAGAAATACGGAAATGGAAGATCAATCTAATTTCTAAAAACGAGGGCGGTATAGGTAATTTCAAGGAAGTCGTTTTCGAGATTACCGGAAATAACCCTACGGCATTCCCCTATAAACAGCTCGAATACGAAAGTGGAACACACCGAGTTCAACGAATCCCTATAACCGAAACAGGAGGCCGAATTCATACCTCTACAGCCACAGTGGCAGTCTTACCTCTGGTAAAGAATGTGAATGTCGAGATTAGGCCTGAGGATCTAAGAGTCGATACTTACCGGGCAGGTGGAGCAGGAGGCCAACATGTTAATAAAACTGAAAGTGCGATAAGAATTACTCATCTTCCCACAGGTATAGTCGTTCAATGTCAGGATGAGCGAAGTCAGCATAAAAACAGGGATAAAGCCATGGGTGTTCTAAAATCGAAGATCTCAGACCTAATGCGTCGTCAGGAAAAGCAAAGTGTTGATGATATTAGGTCTGACCAAGTCGGTACTGGAGAGAGATCAGAAAAGATTCGTACCTACAACTATCCACAAGACCGTGTAACGGATCATAGAATAAAGAAAAGCTGGTTCGGAATGGAAAGAATAATGGCCGGAGAGATTAATGATATATTAGCGGATACTAGAAATTTAATCGATAATCCGGTCACAGCAACAGCACTGGCGGATTCCGATGATACTGAAGAATAAATATTTAATCGCTGGCGTCTTCGAGCCGTACTTCAACACTGACTTCCCTATTCTCCCGGTCCAGAACGATCGTAATATTACGATTGACGTCTTGTCGGGCAATCACTTTTGCCAAAGTATTGTCTTCATCATCAAGTCGAATGCTATTGATCCTTGTAATGATATCTCCTTGCCGAATTCCTGCTCTTGAGGCGGGTGAATCGGATACTACATTTTCTACATAAGCCCCAACCGGCAAAGACCTTATTTCAGCGATTTCCGGCGTAATAATTCGGTATTCAACTCCAAGGAAAGGGCGGCTGATTCTTCCCTGTTCTCTAAATTGATTCAAAGCAGGTTTTAACGTGTCTATGGGTATCGCAAACCCAATGTTCTCGGCGGACCTCGAAACGGCTACATTTATTCCAACAACCTCACCCTGTAAATTTAAGAGGGGTCCACCGGAATTACCCGGATTTAAGGCAGCATCTGTTTGTATCACATTCTCAAGAAACTCAGCTCTACCGAACAAACCTGATTGTGCCAAAATGCCTCTATCAAGCCCTGAAACTATACCTTTTGTCACGCTATTCCCAAACTCCCCTAAGGCGTTTCCGATAGCGATAACTGTTTGGCCTTTTTTCAAGTTGTCTGAAGTCCCTAAGGATAATTCGGGTAATGTCTGATTACGAGTGTCAATTTTTAGTATGGAAAAATCATTCAAGGGATCTCTGGAAATCTGTAATACGTCGAACTGTTGATCACGATCGCTCATGACAACGCTGTATGATACGTTATCCTCATCTACAACGTGTTTATTTGTCAAAACGATACCACCACGACCATCAATAATGAAACCGGTACCAATGGAATCTTCTAGCTCGATGGGTCCTCTCCTGTTATCAAAGGATACATCCTTACGCACCACAGAAACAACAGCCGGTGATGCTCTCTCGACCACACTAATCACCGCATTCTCTTCATCTACATAAATTACCTTAGTCGGCTCACCGGATTCTGAACCTCTAATGAGATTGTCTAAAACCTGCTCATCTGCCTTTCTTATGCTTGATATTGGATTCCTTAAAAAATCCACAATTTCATCCTGATAATAAAAAGTCAGATACGATAGCGAAATTACAAGCAAGATTGTAAAAAATTTTCTTCTGTCTGTCATGGTTTCTTAATTTACCGATTTATAACACCGAAGTAAAACGGCACTGCCGTACTTCGAATATTAGGATAATAAGCAGCACTGAGAATTGACTGAATCTATTCTGATTTAATCAATTCAAGGGCTTTATCTAACTGAGGATCAACACTATTCTTAACGTCTTCATCCGTAATCTCAACCACATGGTCAGGTTTTATTCCTCCGACTATCTCATCTCCATTTGCATCCTTTTCGTTATAAACACTTTCATTGAACTTGGCGTTAGCTCTATCAATCCAATTGTTATCAGGAGTAAGCCATTTTGCAATTGTGATGTGAATACCTGAACCATCTCTAAAATCTTCAGCCTTTTGCACGCTTCCTTTGCCGTATGACCTCTGTCCTATTACGACAGCATCACGACGCTCTTTTAATGCACCTGTAACAATTTCCGATGCGGAAGCGGAACCTTTATTGATAAGTACATAAATCTTAATATTCTTATCGGTAAACATTCCTTCCCTATTTACCTCAAATTTACTTGTTGTTCCATTAGAAAGTTTCTCAGTAACAATTACGCCGCTATTTATAAATTCTGATGAGATAAAGACCGAACTGTCGAGATATCCACCGGGATTATTTCTCATATCGAGGACAATTGCCCGAAGATTTGGCATTTGATATTTTATTTGACTAGTAGCCGTCTGCCATTCTTTATTGGTTGTGTCTCCAAACCTGGATAAGCGAATATAGGCTACCCCATCGCCCTTGTCCTCCCACTTTACGCTCTCGATACTAATTTTTGCTCTGGTAATGGTTTGCGTAAAGGGTTCTTGCATTCCCTCGCGGAATAACATCAATTCCACAACTGTGCCGGAAGGCCCTCTGATTTTGCTTACTGCCTCCGAGATTGAAATGCCGTTAGTATCTTTACCATTGATCTGTAAGATTTTATCTCCGGCTAATAGGCCAATTGATTGTGCGGGAGATCCGTCTAAAGGAGCAATTATTATTAAAATCTCGTTATCATCGAAGCCTAATTGTGCACCAATTCCTTCATATTCACCATTAAGATCAGCTTTAGCTTCCTTATTCCTGGAAATATCAAGATAAGAAGTATAAGGATCACCGATAGCTCCTACCATACCGGCAATAGCCCCATCTAATAGTTTTGTCGGATCAAGCGGTTTACTAATATGAGATTCGTTCACCATATCCCAGACTACCCAAAATTTGTCGAAATCGATCGAATCGGGCAAATCTTTCTTCTTATTAAGTATCTCAACATTCTTGTAACTTTCCCCGACTTTAACTTCGTACCCGCGTACGCCAAAGTAATAACCGGCAGAAGCACTGATTACAATTAATAGAAAAGATGCAATATAATTTTTGATGTTAAACATATATATAGAAAACTCCGGAGAATCTATCTCAACTTTCAGAGGTTCTCATAATTATACCAGTTTTCTCTAAATCAAAATGATAATTACTTAACCAGGAAGAGACCTTATTATCCTGAATTATTAACCTATTGTATGAAGTGTCAACTAAGGTAGTATGACCCTCCCTTGAACTAAAATATTTTACCAATTTATCATCTTCTACTAAATTTCCGAATCCGCTGATTATACCAATTGGCATCAATAAAGTAACGAGTTCTGAATACAAACTATAATCTACATGATTTAGTATTAATCCGGAAACTCCAATCGCTGATAAATGCGGATACAAATCCCAAGTAATTGTGTCTGATACTAAAATCGATTTTTCGAGATCATCGGGAATTTTCTTCTTATCAGATAGAATGCTCGATGGAACATATCTAAGATTCCCAATAGCGTCCTGTCCTTTTACACTAAATAGATTTACATTAACCGCCGGGAATTCAAGTAGCAGCTTATTTCGATAATTATCGGCCACTTTTGCATCAAAAGGTACCGACACCGGCTTAAACTTTGACCTGGCTTCATTATCCTGTTCTACAACTTCGATCTCAACTTCAGAGCGATCTTCATGTATTTTATGAATCACTCCGCTTACAGGGGAATTTACTTGCTTCTTAATTAATTTTCCGCTCTGTGAAATTACATCTTGAGTTGTGACTTTTTGTCCTACCTTAACTTTAAGATCTCCGGAGTATTGCACATTAACAAATTTTTTTTCTTGTGGAATTTGAGAAATCGGTGTGCCCTTCTTAATCTCATTCCCCGATTGGAAAGCCGGATTTA
>JASNYX010000013.1:0-17830 GCA_048499955.1 Patescibacteria group bacterium
TAGGAGAACTTCTACTTCATCCGGGAGGAGCCTAGTTGCGAAGTCCAGATCGTGGGATTCTCGTTCAAGCAATATATCTCTTACACTACCTCCCACAAGATATACGTCTTTAGTATCCAATATTTTTGAGATTCTCTTTAGGATCTTTATCGGTTCAATACCCATATGCTGATTTCATTGTTTTTTTACTATAACCTTGGAGCGGCCGAAGGGATTTGAACCCTCGGTCTTTTGCTTGGGAAGCAAACATGTTACCACTACACCACGGCCGCATAACAAATATTATGCACTATTAATGTGATTATAAATCAGTTTGAGAATTTTAGTCTAAAGCCCTAAATCAGTTGATTTTTATGTCTAGGGGAAGGTAAGTACCTGTCCGGGTATGATAAGCGGATGCCCGTTAGGTAAATTTTTCACATTGTTAGCTTGGGCGATTTTGACCCAATCATTTCCATTGCCATAGTAGCCTTCGGCCAGTTCCCATAAGGTGTCTCCCGATACCACGGTGTAACTGTTTGTTGTGATATCGCCTTTATTATAATTATTGGCGACCCACTTAGCAGATATACCTACGGAGTCTTGTTGTTGTGACACCGCGGGGCTAGCCTGGTTACTTGTTTGGCCTGAACTTATTTCAGTAGGGGTGGGAGTCGGTGACGGACTTACTGTCGGTGTCGGACTCGGTTCCTGACTGTTCTGAGCGGTTTCATTGTTTTGATCGCTTTCTCTGACTTCGCTTGAGCCAGTAACAATCCCTTCATAGTCCGAAATCATTTGTGGAATAATGCCTGAGAATAAATCGCCAGGGCTTTCCTGGTTGTTTCTCTCAACATCTGCCACATCTGACGTTTGTCTTGGAGCGTCCGAAGGTAATGTCTTAAAGTATCTAAACACTGTATAACCTGCTGCAATTAAAAGTATTCCAATAAGTATCGAAAAAAGGAATATCCATCTTCCACCTTTTTTATTGTTAGGATCTTCCATAAAACTAAATTGAGGATTATCGGTTTGCTGAGTATCCGCGTTTTGCGGGTTGGGAGGTGTCGATGGGTTGTTTTGAGAAACTTGAGAGTTTAACAACTTTTCATTTTCTTGCTTAGGTGCGTCATAGGTTATTGGTGTGCTTTCTGTTTTAGGTTGGTCGGTCATAGTTGGTGGTGATAAGTTTTCATTTCTATTGGAAGGAGAGTTTTGGTTTGAATTGTTGGCTGTGTCCGACTCGACATATCTAGTCGGTTGGTTTTTCTGTTCACCAATTGCATTGGTATCCTCTTGCCGATTTTTCTTTCTTAGATTTATCTCGTATTTTTTGAATTTACTCATTAGTTTAATTTAAGCTGGGCAAGAAGTGATGCAGGTTTGTTACGCTAATTAAATTGCATTATACGATTTTCTTTTACGAGTGCAAGTTTTTCCTGTAGGAAATAATTATAAGTTATGTGGTTTGTAATGAATAACAAATAATTAATGTGAAAATTATCATGGAAAAGAATCGTACCGGATTTCGATTTGAAAATATTTATGTATTAAGTGCTTGTAATGAAAGGATGGATCCCGCAATTGAATTTACTTTTAGAACTTGAGAGCGGCAAGCCGAATCAGTTCTTGTTTGCAGATGCCGGCCACCCGTAAAAGCGGCGATTAGGTTTACACGTCAGCGATTCACGGGAACTCGAACACTTTATTTATTCGCAAGTAGAATCCGGGTAATTTATGGTTACAAACCCTTCTCTTCTTGAAGCTCCACATCAATATCGTTGAAATCTGTGTCGCTTGCTCCATTCACACTTTCAGTGCTTGTGATGCCATCAGCATCGTCTTCGTCTACTTCGTTATCTAGTTCGGCGATTGTTGCTTCCAGTTGGTTGAGGATCAGATCATCGTCAAGCGGACTTTCTGCCCGAACTTGAACTTCTTCAGTTGGTATCGGAGTTGGTGTGGGTGTAACGATCACTTGTTCATTCATTTGATCAGCAGTTGTTTCATTGTATAAGGTATATAGATAGTATGCCCCGGCAGCTATAACTACCACTATTCCGATTCCGATAAAAATCATTGCCAGTTTTTTATTATTATCTTCATGATGAATAGGTGGAAGACTTTCTATAGGGTTGGTGCCCACGGGATTACCGGTAGACATCGTATTGTTCCAGGTATTGCTATCGTTTGTAGGTGTGTTTTGTTCAGGTGGCGTGGTTGATGACATTGTCGCTTTAGGGGCAGGATCATTCATTGTTGTTTGAGTGTTAAATGCCTGTGGGGTATTTACAGCAGGTTGTTGGTTTACATTCCCTTGAGGGAAATTGTTTTGTTGTGGTGAAGAACCATTGGAATTCCGGTTTTGCGGTTGAACATCGCTCGTCTGCTGATTACGAGGTTGGGGAAAGCTTTGGTTATCTTGAGCATTTCCATACCCACTACTATTGGGATTTGGTTGAGGATTGTTTCCAAAATTTTGATTTGGTGTCGAATTTGGGTTTAGAGAATTTATTGGTTCCATTATTTTATAAATTAATTATCAACTGTAGCTGTTGGAGTAACGGTTATAGACTCTTGTTGTCGGCTCATCTCCGTACCTATGGTTCTGATTTCCATTCTGATATCTTGAAAATCTTTCTTAATTGAGGAAGCGAGTCTTTGCAGTTCAGCAAGGCTTTGTCCCATTTCAGTTAGCTCTCGTTCTTCAATGTTTTCGTACAAGGGGCCAAATTGTGAGATTTTTACTTCGGTTGCCGTTATTTTCTCTTTAATGTTTGAGATTTTGAGCATATAAGTATCAGAGTCGAAGTTTGGAGATGTATTGTTCATGACTGATTGTTCCATTTTCCCTAGATATGTGTACAAATATTCAGCTGCCTTTTTGAGTCGTGCCTCAACTCTTGCTGCTGCGTCTTTAATTTTTTCCAGTCTTTTCAGTTTAATTTCGTCAAGTTGAGCGACGATTTTTTCTCTATTTACGGTCGATTTTTCACTAAATCGTTCACGCAAAACCTCGTATTCTTGTTTGTTTTGCTCTTTTAATGCCTTAATCCTCTCAGCTTCAGATCTGTATTGTGTTTGAACTTCTTTTCTTTTTTGTTCTAGCTCAGCAAGCCTTTCCTTTTGGATTTCTTTGTAATTCCGACGTGTTTCTTGAATTTGAGTTGTTACTTCCTCTTTAATTCTTTCCGGGATAACGGTCGGTTTAGGTGCTGTGTTTGTTCCCGGAGTTTGTGATGTGTTCTGGAGTTTTTGTTGTAATGCTTCTCTTTGCTTTTCAGCAGCGTTGGAGTTACTTTTATTTTCTTCAGCACTTACGGGAGAAACCACAAATACAAATACGATGAGTAGAGTAATGGGCAGTATGGATTTTATAGACATTAGACTAATACTAAGAAATCATGACCTAAATTGCAAGTTTACTAATTGCAGTCTCTCTAATCTTTCACAAATAGCAGGTCGGCTTCATTTCCATAGTAGGGTACTTTTTGAAATCCATATTGATCTAAAGCTTCTTGGGCTGGTGTAAAGCTTGGTTGGTGAGGAAGCGTAAAATCATGCCTTTCAATATATACTATCGGTGTCTCTGCCATCCAGGAGTTATCTCCGGCAAACAGCTCGGCTTCGGCACCTTCAATATCAATTTTTATGATGTGCGGAGGCAGTCCATTAAAGTAGGTGTCAATTAAATCTTGAGGAGTGACTGTTTCTACTGTGATTCCTCCTGATTCATAAGATGAAACATCCATAGGTGTTGTTTTATATACTGAGTAACAATTAGGTTTTGCTATAGGAGATAAATTCATATATTGTCCGGAGTGTTGACTGATAGCTTTTCCGATTGGTTTTATCCTTCGGTATCTGTAGCCGACACTGCAGTTCATCTGGAGGAATCCAAAGCTAGTTGGATGTGGTTCTACTGCTACGGTTTTAGGGATTTTGCCGGAAGCCCTTATCTGGGCATCTAATTTAAGCGTCGAAATGCCGATATTTGCTCCGAGATCGAGGACCCTAATTTCCGTATCTTGTAACCTGTCAAAATTATAGTATGGGAGAGCATAGATTGAAGATCCCAATACCTCGCTCATTACAGCAAGGTGATCGGTTCCTGATTGAGTGAAGATTGTGCCGATGCCTTGCACGTTCACTCTGAGAACTTGGGAATTTCCAAATTTTCTTTCATAGTAAAGTCTGGGAAAATATTTAAACCCTCCAACCATAGTGGATAGCTCCACGGTTCTGCTAAACTGCTCGAATCTCGAGTTCACCATAATTGTCTAATAGTATAGCAAAGAGGCTAGTTAGTTAATGCTGTCGGCGAGAACAATATGCTCATTCGCAATTTGAGATTGGTCAATACGATAAACTTTTATTCCTGCAGAATCACATGCATAAAGAAACGCATTTTCAGATATAGCTAAGGGATCTGTATTTCTATCAGGACTAATCATACTTTTATAGTAGTTTTGGGCGATTTCTTTTGTTCTTCTTCTTTGGTTTTGTCTATCTAGCTTATTGTGAGCTAGTGCTGATTCGTAGGATTTTTCCATTACATAGACTTTTTCTCCTCGAACAACAATACTCATTACAGAACGGTTGTCTTCTATTAACTCTAGTACGTCTTTGATATTAGGAGGTGTTTCATTATATGGGTCTATATTTAGCCTCCCGATACGTTCAGTTAGTGGGTTGGTCATAGATTCCGCTTGTGTGAACGACACAGAAGGATTAAAGTGCTCGCGAGATTCGTGGAATGAAAAAGTTCTTTTCCCATCTTTCCCCACAAAAGCATAAATATTTGAAGTTACCCCGGAGTTGTCCTCTCTCGCTCTTTTTAGCATTTCAGCTATTGTTGATGCAATCCCGGTAACATTCAATGAATTGCGACCTGTTTCAGAGTTGACGGCACGCATATCTCGAGTAGTTTCTTCGTGTATCCTATATTTTGCATCTAGCACGTTTTCCGGTATTGATTCATTTTTCCTCGACATATACCTTTTCCAGTTTTTTAGGTTTTCCAACCACTGTGCAGGTTCCGTAAGTAAGCCAGAGTTGATAGGCTTATCTCTGAATATTTCTTCAGCTGCTTGGTACTGTTCCATTTGCGAAGTATCGATATGCTTATCTATGTTCAGATCGGTCAGGGTGCCATCCAAATATTTTTGAATTATCATCCTTTCGGCTTCTTCGAAAGGAACTCCCTTAGAGTGCAACCAAAGCAGTGTCCACGCGTTTTCCATGTCTCCTGTAAAATGACCTAGTGCGTAAGCCCTCGTTCCTCTTGCATTCCCAATATTCGACATTATGGTGTATGGGCGTCTGATTCCGCCTGTATTGGTGAGGTCGGCTTCTCCCGATCTCTTAAATGCCTCGTTGAAAAACGCCTCATTATTTAGATATGTTTGAATTTCCTTTGCCATTAAGTCTTGTGGATCTTCGTTTATTCTTTCTGATATTGCATGCGGATTGAGCATCCAACCTGTATTAGTTAATTCATGGATCTTTCCGTTCATAACTAGTTCGAGGTATTCAGAAGGTCCCATATTCCTAAAAGGTTCCCGGACAACTTGATAATTTTCATGATTTGGTCCGATAAATTCTTCCGGTTTTTCAATTAAGTCGCAAAGTTTTGTGTGTGCGAAAGTTAACGCATTGTTTTGAGGCATAATCCCCAGATGTTCTTGCATATAATGAATTGCTTCATGGCCAACGGTTCTTGTGTCTATAGATTCATCATTGAATTTAATCCTAGCTCCAAATATGTCGCTTATCACAGCTCCTGAGGCTCCATTTGAGTCATCTAGCTCCTGACTTTTCTAGCAGTTTTTGAGCAATTACGGCTCTTTCTGTTAATGGTAGGTGTCTAAGAAAACAATCCGCAACCGATGCAAACTCACTAAGTAATCGTTCATCTCTACTTAATGATTCATTTCCATGTGAGGTGTCAGCCGTGTTTATTGTAGGAATAGCTAAATTCATTTTAACTTTAGGATATCCGAAATTTACTTCGAAGGTAAGATGTTAACTTTGCTACTCGTCATTTTAGATTTTGCAGTAGTAAACTAATAGTGCCTAGTTATTTTTTAGTTTAAGAAGTTTACAAACAACACTGACAGATGATTTCCGCTATTGGATCTATTCCAAGTAATATCGATATAGTCAAAGGTATTGATTTAGATCGGGAGCGTCAAGCATCGCAATTGCGTGAGGAAGGTTTAGAGTCCTATCTGAGGGAATTAGATGAGATAGGATCATTCGACTTTTTGCTTGGAGGTATCGCTTGGAGTTTTGTGAAAGGTTCGGCTGATAAGTACTACTATGATAGGGCTTCTGAAAATCCTCTGGGAATTCCGATTAATCCCTTCGATGTTATTGCCCATATAGATTTGATGCCTTTAGGTAGTCAACAGAAAATAGAAGGAACCGAGTTGGGCGTAAAGATAAGTTTCCTACGTGACATGGATGTTTTTATTCAACTACTTGAAGACGAGGCGATCCCACTCCCAAAATTGATTTATACGTATACTAATTTGCCAATGGCAAGGTCGTTAGTGAGGAATCTTGATTTTGAAGCTCGTGGGGTAAGGAATGAGGACGGGAGTATTGCCGGATGCAAAGTTTGGTCTAATCCAAAGCGACTAGTGGAATTAAGAGATCAAATTGCAAATAGGATGGCTTATTATGAACAAAAGTTATCCGGCGGATAATGTTAACAGAAGTGAATAGGAACTACTGTTGCCCGATAAACCGGATGGTTTCTTATCTTTTGTTGTAAAAGTATTCGCCGAGATTTTTCAAATCAATTGATTTGAATCCACAATTCCAACCCACTATTTTCGTTAAACGTTGAAAGTACTAAAATATATTGAATGCCACAAGATGAAAATACCACTATACATAGTATCATTTTAAACCCATTTCAAAATGCATCCCAGTATCACCCGATTAACGAGACAATCGACACAAGTAACAAGGAACATTTGTATGCGGTTGATCTGGCGAATCAATTTGGGGCAGATTTTCAGCTTCCAATTAGCCGGGTTACTGCGGAAGCCATACAGGAAATACAAGAGAAAGGATCTACTAATGAGCCTTTATTTATTTCTACACAGCAGCTGCCCAATTCACCTCAAAGTTATACTTTGCACTCTTCACAAGAATCGCTAAGGCAAATAGTTGCAGATTTTTGGAGAGAAAAAATGGAGTTTCAGCTAAGTATTCCCGGTGCGTCTGAGTCAATAAACGACAGCTACTTAAGGTTTTTTCTTAGTGCTCCAAAAAGTTGTTTCTGGGAAGACTTTACCGAATTTTCAGGACCCGGAGGTAAAGAGCTTTCATCTGTCGCTAAGTATTTGTTGGGTGTTGCTAAAAATATTCCAAATCAAGATAGATATAATTATGCAGTTGTTCTGCATGAAGCAACACACGCCACGGAAGTTGATCTCGGTGAAATAGTGAAAGAATCCGAAATGTTAAAAAGAAGTGCTTTAAACTCAACTCTTATGGTTACGAATAATAGACTAACCATGGATGGAACTGCTGAAAAAGTTGCATATGAAAGGTTTATGAATGATGTCTTCAAAATGCAAGTAATTGCTGAAACCCGAGCAATATTCAATGAGTTGACCTATGATACTGAAGATCAAGATAAGGGATTTTCTAGATCAAGAACTGCTTTCCGGTTACTCCACTTATTAGACAGCTTAAAAACCAGACCTGCTGGAGGCTTCTGTGAGCTAGAATCAAGTTTACGAAATCTTGCCCGTGGAAATATATTTGTTATGACAGGTCTAGCGCCTCATCAGATGGCAACCGTGCTTCTGATCTTGGGAGAGGAATATTTGGATGAAGAAACAGGTTTTATAAATACAGATAAAATATTAGGAAATAATAAAACAGGGGATTTTGGTATTGATATGGCTTCGGTAACAATAGAAGTAGCAAAAAAAGCACTTTCTGCTGCCTATAAATTGTCGGATGGGGACCCCCCTATTGAGTTAACAGACTCGTTTTATTCAAAAATTGAGAAAAGCTTAATAAGTAGGTCTCATCATTTGGCAAACAGCTCGAAAAAAATGATTAATGCATTGAACAGTGTTAGTGTAAATGGCGGGACCAACGGGACTTGAACCCGCAACCTCTTCCGTGACAGGGAAGCACTCTAACCAATTGAGCTATGGCCCCATATGAAATAATAAGGGTGGACTTCGAGAATTATATCAAAAATAAGCCGGTCGACCAATAATGTTGCTTATTAGTAGGAGTTCACACATTATAAATGGGTCTTACGGTGAATGAGGACTGACATACTTTGGACTGCTTAGCCAATCCCACCATTTTTATATCAGAGTCAACGAAATGAACGCAAACTAGCGAAGTCACAAAAATTGCTTTAGAATTTTGACGTGAGGTATTTTATTTCTCTTTTATTATCAGGGGTGGTTGTTGGTGGCTTGTTTCTGTTTCTCATCAGGCTTGGGACAGGTATTATGCAATTAAAAGACTTTATTTTGTATGACAGGATAGATGTGCGATCCCAAGGTTTTATCATACAAGAAGTGTCTCTGCCTCACGATAATCAACTCATCTTTACGTCTGAAATGGATGCTGCAGGTGACAATATTTTTTTGATCAGTTGTGCTCATGAGACTAGATCGCCGGAGTGTAATCTTATAATCACTGTTTTTGACAGGTCTGGTAAATTCATGGATAGCTTGCAGACTAATTTTGCGATATCTGCAGATGGGCAGGATTTACATAATGGTGTGTATGTTACTGAAAACGATTATCTTGTTCTGAGGGGAACGGGTGATCGTTTTTTATTTGTACAATATCCTTGGCGAGTTGAGGAAGTCAAAATAGATAATAATCAATTAATTTCAGCAGAGGTTAATGAAAAATTGGCGAAGCAAGTGAGTTCCTTAATTATCCTTCGTGACGAGTATTATTTCTATGAAATAGACGGTCAGTTTATCGGGTTATTCCAGAGTGGTAATCTGGCCACGAATAATACAAGTGTGTACAGGAATATTACTAACTATAGCAAGTTGCAGTTTTCAAAGCCTGGTGGTGAAGGTTTTGAAGATACTGTCTCTGGGCTGGAGTTTAATTGGGAGTGTCGGTATGGGCATAGTCAAGGTTTGCTGTGTGTGGGAGGGAAAAGCGAGATTCAATTGGGTTCTGATCTAGTTGAATCTAGTTCTAAAATCGCGTTTGTTCCCTCTTATCGACTGTTTACAATGGATAACCAATTGTTGTTTATGGCAAAAATAGGTGGAAGCAAAAATGCCCCTATCTATCGTATTTATCTGGCAAAACAGGGGGAGTAGTTAGTGGAAGGATTCCAAACTTACACGAGGATATGAGCCCTATGTAGTTCCTACGTTTTAATGAAAATTTTTTCGAGCCGAATATAAAAAAATGCCTACCGGCACTTGTGGCGGTATCTCCCCTCTATATTTTCGAATAATCGGCAAACATATACGCTATTACATATAGTATGGAGGGTAAACTTAATATCAGAGTAATTAGCAGGCCGATCCCTAATGCCACTCCCAAAATCGAGAGAAAGGTTTTGTTATGCGTTTTATCCCTCGCTTGTTTAAGACCTAAAATAATCAGAAAAATCCCCGTTACTGCGTAAGTAAGCATGAAAATTGCCGCATATATAGAATCCTCTAAGGGAACCTTGTTTCCTGTACTGATGATGGTATGTGTACCAAGCAATGACTGTATTATTGTGATGATTCCTGCAGGAATCAGAAGCCATGCTGAAATTCTTTGGAAGAGTGGGAAATCAAGTTTCACTTAATGATTGAAATAATCTTAATTAATTATAAGATGAGTATATTGTACTCGGGTGTTTTATGCAATTAATTAATCTAATGCCCATTCTAAATTTTTCATGCACATGCATTACAGTGTGTATCTGCGAACTATATGCCGAATAAATTAAAAGAACTTAAAAGTCTTTCTACTTTGGTTAAAAAGTTGAAATCGCAGGGTAAAAAAGTAGTTTTCTCATACGGTACATTTGATCTTATACATAGCGGTCATGCCGCGTATCTCTTAAAAGCAAGGTTGGAAGGCGATATCTTAATTGTGGGGGTGATTTCCAATAAATCCCGTCGTGAAATGAAAGGTGAGGGATTCCCACTAATCGACCAAAAAAATCGTGGCGAGTTGATAAACTACTTCAAATTTGTTGATTACACAATTTATATTGATGAAGGAAACATACTTAAGGTGCTCGATGTGATTAAGCCTGATATTTTCTATAGCCTAGACTCGGATTGGGAAAAAACACTTCATGATGAGTTAGAAGGAACATTGGTTCGTAGCTATGGTGGTACCGTAATGAAAGTTCCCAAAAGTACCCCGTTTTTCTCTTCTTCACAAATTGTTGACCAGATTGCCGACTTAAAGATTAAGGAGATCATCGAGTACTTCTTTGGAAAAATTCAAATAGATTTGACGAAAGGTGATTGGGAAACCAAAAAATTCTCCGGACTCAAAACTAATGTCAGGTCTGAGGCATTATATTTTGGTGATCATTTGAAAGAACTTGAACGTTTTCGATCAAATTATTATGGGGAACTTGTTCCGCGTAATGAAGTTAAGAAATTAGGTAACAAGCTAAGAAAAAGCGGTAAAAAGATTGTGTTATCTTCGGGGGCATGCGATTTAGTACACGCCGGACACGCAAGGTTTTATAAAAAAGCCAGATCGCTAGGCGACGTGCTAGTTTTGGCTATCCCTGCAAATAAAGTAATAACTAAGCAGAAAGGTCGAGGTCGGCCTGTTGTTGATGAAAAGTCACGAGCTGAAATTATGCTTTGTTTTGAATTTATCGATTACGCAGTAATCTTTGAAGAAGATTCAGTTATCCCGGTGCTCGAAGACCTACAACCTGATATATTTTTTACAGTACAGGAAGAATGGAATGAAGAAGCCAAGAATACTGCCAATCAAAGGGTTTTAGGAAAGTGGCAAGGAAAGATAGTTTCAGTTCCTCCTCAGTCTCCAAAGCTGTCTTCTAGTAAGCTTATTAAACGAGCGGCAGGTCGAAGAGTTAAGGAGGTTTTTCGTGAAGTATTGGAAGCCGTTGAGAGTGGGGGAATTCTAAAAGATTAACATTTATGGTTGATTACTCAGATTACAACGCCAGAAAAAACGGAACTTACGAGCAAAAATGGGTAAACACCGGAAAATGCGTATTTTGTGATTTAAGAGATAAATACATAGTAGAAAAAGGGAAGACCTCTGTTCTAACTGTTAATTTATTTCCTTATATTGATGGCCATTTGATGATAATCCCTTTTAGACATATTGAATATCTTTCAGATTTTACTGATGAAGAAACCCTTGAGGTTAAGAAGTTGACTGATAAAGCAACTGAGACACTCAAAAATAAACTCGGGGTTAATGATGTTTGGGTTTTGTACCGCAATGCACTTGGCGTAAACGCAGGAAAAACTGTTACACACGCACATTTTCACATTATTCCATACGAATCAGATATGCTTGTTCCAAAATATTATGAAATCAAAATTCCTCCTGCTGAGTTGGCTGATAAACTGAGGAATGCATAAGATGCTAAATCTATCTGTTGAACTTAAAAAGGATTTCATGAAGAAAGCAGCATTTATTGCTGATAAATCAAGCTGTTTATATAAAATCGGATGCGTAGGGGTAATTGCTGATACTCAACAGTTTATAGATGATTCGGTTAAACACGAGCCACAATTTAGAAGATCAAACGGATATGTTTATCTTAAGACTTGGAATGAAACTATTCCCGGTGAACTGTATTGCCAACAATTAGACAAAAGCGGTCGCAAAATATGCATAAGGGAAGTCGAGAATCTTAAGGGAAGAGACTTCCAAAAGGTCTGCTCCATTCATGCTGAAATGAATCTGTTGGCTAAATGTGGTCGTTACGGCATAAGCACAAACGGGATGTCATTGTTCGTTACAAATGCTCCTTGTTACGTTTGCTCAAAAGCCATTATTCAATCAGGTATATCGGAAGTTTATTATATGAGCAGTCATACTGATATGTCAGGACTAGAAATTATGAAATCCTCAGGAGTGAAATGTGAAATGTTATCAGATATCTTTAATTTGGTATAAATCTACAAGTTTGAATCCCAACTTTGCGTAATATTCACGGGTTCCGATTGAAGATATTACTGCAAGCTTGTTAAATCCGTTTTGTTTACTGATTTCCTCAGCTTTTTTGATTAGTGCTTTGCCGAGTCCCAGATGTTGGGGTCTACCCTTTTTAATTAACCCGATCTGAACACTTTGACCGTATACATGAACCTCTCTTATCATTGCTGATTCCTTTAGTTCTTCTATAAATCGACCCTTATTTGGCAGAGACAACCTTAGAAACCCGGCTATTTCGTTGCTATGAGTAACATACTGTAGAAAATACTCATTAGACACTGATGTTTGATATTCGGTTATTTTCAGGTGGAGGTCTTCTAACTTCACACTTTTATTTCTAATCTCTCGGGATCTGATTTCGCTGGGAATGAATTGCTCGGATTTCAGCTCTCTTTCGACAATTTCTCTCATGTTGGTTTTTTTGTTTCCCACAACAATATCCTGAGATCCGATATCTCTGATCATTCGGGTTATTCGGCAGTATTCGGGGGTCATCATGTATGCCGATTTAAGCACTCGTATTAGTTCAGATTCAGAGTAGGGTTTCCAGAGACCTTTTTCATAATATTTCATTAACTCGGCACTGGAAATTAATGAACAAGGGTAGACCTTGATTTCGTCAGGTTTAAAGTCGGGATCAGAAAACATTTTTTCGTAGTCCGTGATATCTAGGTCGGGATTGGATCCATAAAGGTTTGGCATCCAATGGGCGTGTATTTTAAATCCGGCCAGTCGTAATAAGCTCACTGCGTTGCGTGTGGTTTGAGTGTCGTGTCCTCGCTTGTTTAACTCAAGAACTTCATCGTTAAGGCTTTGGAATCCCATCTGTACTTTGGTTGCACCAAGTTTCCTGATTCTTATGACTTCATATTCTGTGATTTCGTCAGGTCGTGTTTCTATTACTAATCCTATACATCTGGTTTCAGCATTTTGGTTGACTTGTTGTGCGTTGAATAATTCTTCCCAAGTTGCATCTTCTTTCTGGGAGATTTCTTTTTTGGGAATTAAAGCTAAGGAAATGATCTGGTTATAAGTGTATTCGAGCTTAGATCCATCAATCTCGCTGAGAGAATTTTCATCAAAAGGCATGAGCTTTTCGGATGTTTGAACTATTTCGGTTGCAGAATTTCTCGAAAAATCATTCATGGCATCAAAACAACGTTTAACAAACCATTTTTGATAGCTCTCCGGGTATGAGGTCCAAGTTCCTCCTAAGATTATCAGTTCGACTTTATCCGAAGAATGTCCAATGCTTTTATAGGCCAAAAGTCGGTTGTAGGTTTGAGCATAGGGGTCAAATTTGTTTCGAGTAGCTCTTTGGGCACCCGGTTCATCAGAAAGGTAACTTTTAGGCATGCGTACGTCGTTTGGACAGAAAATGCACTTCCCTGGACATGGAAAAGGCTTAGTTAACACAGTTATAGGGACAACCCCGGAAAGGGTTCTTATGTCTTTCATTCTCAGATTTTTCCTCAGGTTTTGCTCATTTTCGACCTTAAGTTCGGGTTTGAGCTTTTCGAAGACGGTTAAAACTTCACTTTTCTTGTAAAATCCACTGTTTTTCTTGGGAAATCTGCGGAATACCCTTTGTATTTCCTCTGTTGAGGGTTTATCTAGAAGTGAGATTTCCTTAATAATCTCGATAATTTGCACCTGATCCATATTATTTTGTTCGGTTTCGTATTTATTTCGCATCCTGATATTATAATATGAATTTAATATAATAAACTTTAACTATTGAACGAAGATACTATCCAAAAAATCATAAATTTGAATAAGGACTTTTACGATGCTGTGAGTGAAGAGTTTTCTTCTACCAGGCAAAGCCCATGGCATGGGTGGAATAGGGTTGTAGACATACTCAATAGCACCTACTCATCCAAGCCGATAATAAAAGTAGTTGATCTAGGCTGTGGAAACTGCAGGTTACTCGATTTTCTTTTGCAGAGGTATGCAGGTCAGTTTGATTATATCGGTATCGATTCAACTGAGGCCTTTTTAGAAAGTGCGAAAAATAAATATAAAGCTATAGAAAACGCTCAGTTTAAAGTAATGGATATGTTTAGTAATGTTGAGTCCTCTGAGATTGCGACTTGTGATGTATTATTTGCTTTTGGAGTTACTCATCATATTCCATCATCTGAAAACAGAAAGGTTTGGTTCAAGAGCCTTGCTCAAGTTATCGACAGTGGAGGGATGCTTGTTTTGTCTTACTGGGACTTTTTAAAGATCCATAACGCTGATGATCTTCAGAAATCTGTTAAGAACGACCGATATCAAATTGCAGAGGCAGAGTTACAAGAAAACGATTATTTTCTTGGATGGAACAATAACCCTAATATATATCGATACTGTCACTTTTTCACAATCAAAGAGAAAGATGAAATCACGAAATATCTCGATAAATTGGGCCTTAGTCTTATTATTAACTATAGAGATGATGGCAGAACAGGTGATCTTAATAAATATTACATATATATGAAGTATTAATCAGTTATATTTCTTAGCCGCCTAACCTGATAAAGTATTCCTAGTTTGAGGGTTTCTGTTTCAATAAAATAATTGCCGGAATAAATGTTTATCCCTAAATTTGAAAATAAAAAAGAAAGAAATATATTTTATGCTAAGACCTCATTCACTGTTTTCGCAGGGTTAGCTCTCTTATACTTACTTTTGCCTCTAATGACATCTGCAAGAGTAGAGCATTTTGTTGATGCAGCCGGACCTTTCGGTCCACTGATTATCATTAGTTATTTTGTGTTATCAGATGTTGTCGCTCCGATAGCCGGATCTCCGGGAATTGTTTTAAGCGTGGGATTATACGGGCTTATGAATGGCTTAGTGATGGCTTATGTGGCAAGCATTATTAGCTCCATTATAAACTTCTGGATCAGTAGAACTTTTGGAAGAACACTCGTAAAAAGATTTGCCGGAAAACACGCAATAACTCAAATAGATCACTATACAGTTGTATTTGGAACAAGAACCTTAATACTGGGTAGGCTATTTGGATATCCTATCTTCGAAATAATTTCGTATGCTGCAGGTTTAACTAATATTTCATTCAGAAAATATATGATTATCACGATATTTTGTAGTGCAGTTCCGGCGTTTACTATTAAATCATTATTTTTTTATGCGAATATACACTCTCCTTCAAGTGTGATTTTGTGGGTGTCGATTTTAAATATTGTTGGAGTAGTTTTCGCTTATTTTACGAATACTATAATAAATGTTTTATCAGGTCCGCAATTAGCTAAAGTGGCAGTACCTGAAGTCGATAAAAAAAATGGATAACTGGCCGATTTACTTTAAAGACAAACTTATACTTTCCAATCCAGATTCATCAGTTGCTATTGCGACGTTATGGACACCAAAGGAAGCAATCCAAAAAATGGTAGATCCTGAAGTTTATAACCTAATGGGGCAGCTATACACAAAAAAGGGAATAAACTACCTCATTCGGAATGTTTTAGCTAATCCTACGATCGATACTATTTATTTAGTTGGTAGTGATTTAATGGATAGTGGGGTAGCTTTTCAACGCTTTATGAAGGATGGACTGAGTGAAGATTATAAAGTAATAGGTGATGATACAGCCGTTATAGACAAGGAAATCAGTATTGAAGCTTTAAATGAATTTAGGAAAAAAGTAAATCTCGTTGATTTATCAGGAGCGGGTAACCTCACATCCTTATCGAAAGAGGTAATGCTGAAACCAAAAACCTCGTTTTGGAGAGAACCTGAAGTGTTTGATGATCCGCCCCAAGTCAAAGTGAGTAGATATCCGAGCGAAATGGATTTGATGAAAGTCAGACATAGTAAGATCGCAGATGCTTATCCTGCAGTTTTAAAACATGTCATGATGTTTGGTGCGGATTCCGAACCTGTCTACAATTATGTCTCGAATACTTCCAACAAGATGAAAGAATTACTTAACTTATCAGTAGTTATTACAGGTGAGGATCCTGATGATTGGCATGTTCCTGATTTTTTACCATTTGCCAAATCTGATCTGGAAAACTATTTCCGTGGTTTTTTTAGTCCCGATAGGGGGACTGAGGATTACACATACGGAGAGCGACTCTTTAATTTTGCCTCCGAAGAAATCGATTCACTTAAAGAAATTTATCCGTGGCTAAAAATCGATAGATTTAAAGATTTACTCCACAATGGCGGAATAGATCAGGTTCGTGCTTCTATTATCAAAAAACTAAAGGGTTTTAAATATGACAAAGGCGCAATCGCTTTGTTGGGAAATCCTTTCACGGATATTTTTCCAAGAAGACCCGGGAAAAAAATTCCCTGTCTGTTTTTAATCCAATGTCAGATATATGAAAATCTTTTAAATATGACCGCGTATTTCCGAAGTAATGATATGTATAATGCATGGCCACTTAATGCGTTTGCGTTAAGGAAATTACAATCTGATATATCGAAGGAATTAAGCTGTGAACTTGGTCCATTGGTAACAATTTCCAACATGGCACAAATTTACGAGCATAATTTCGCCGATGCTGAGAAAATTATAAATGAAGCATATAAAGGTAATTGCGAATGGGATCCAAGAGGAAATCTTATTGTTACAGTTGAAGGCTCCGATATAGTGGTTAGATTGATTTCACCTGATGGTAATATAGACTTAAAAGAATGGAGAATTGACGGAAGTCAGCCAAAGTCTGCAAGGGATATTTCCTTTCAAATTGAATCTGATTTAGCTGTCTCTACTTTTGGAAACGCGATCTATCTTGGCAGGCAATTGGAACGTGCTAATACTGCCATAAAACTAGGATTAGAATTTGTTCAGGATCAATCTCTGGATTTTTCTCCATATAAACCCGTTTGATTGCGTTCTAAAGTTAATATAGAATGTACCTGTTGTATATCTAGTTTTATAGACTTAGATTTCTATTTCATTTTCATAGTCTAGTCTGTAAAAGCAAGCAAACAAATGACAGAATGGCTTTTATTTTTAGGTATTCCCGGAGTCCTACTACTTTTTGTATGGTTCACATATAACAATCTGGTTACTCTGCGAATGAGAGTTAAAGAAGCTTGGGCTGATATTGATGTTCAGCTTAAGAAAAGATACGACTTATTGCCGGATTTAGTTGAAACCGCAAGGAAAGCAACTGCTGTAGATGAAGATATCCTTACAAAAGTGACACAATTAAGAGCTCAGGCTATGGAAAGCTCATCAAAAGGGCTCGATCCCGCTCAACGGGCACAAATAGAAGGGCAGTTGTCTTCGATGGTAAGAGATATTAAAGTTCAGGTTGAAGCCTACCCAGAAATCAGATCTCACGCCGAATTATTGAGCTTAATGGAGAAAGTAACAGAAATAGAGGAAAAAATTGCATATGCCAGACGATTCTATAACCAGAATGTCATGAGCTATAATACTAAGATTCTGCACTTCCCAAGTGTTGTTGTGGCTAACTTCTTCGGTTTTACTTCTGAATCTTTCTTTGAAGCATCAGAGGAAGAAAGAAAAGACGTTCAAGTTAAATTTTAATAGCTGTCAGTATTTTAGATGAGAGAAAACTTTTGGGGAATTCTTCTGATTATATTAGGCTTGTTAATAATCTTCGGGTTCGGATTTATATACGTTGAAATGGGAAGAATAACTAACATTTTTAGATAATTCTTTCTAACACTGTTCTTATTATTAAAGGTT
>JASNYX010000014.1:0-17250 GCA_048499955.1 Patescibacteria group bacterium
TATCCAAAGATAAAATTTATCATTGGATGAACATTAAAATAAGACATTAAGCCTTACAAACAATTTTATCAATGCGTATTAATTGTTTATGGTTTATAGTCAACCGATTACAAATTGCATCTTTGATTTGCACGATTCAGGTTTTTAAAGCTTTTGCTTTAGAATATTGTGTTGTGCAAATCAAACCTATTCAGGAGAAATGAACATGCAATTGAACTTGTTTTTGGCCGCAATCGCTGGCAGCGTTTTAGGAATGGTTCTCACCTTGCTGGTGCTTGCACTAGCTATGTGTTTCGTTGCGTATTGTGGCAATTAGATAGTCGGTCTTCTTAGGATTAATTCATAGGCACGGAAGCCTCAAGCCTCCAACAAACTCCTATGTAATTAATCCTAAGAAATCTTTTTTAAACTTTAAAATAATCTATCTAAATCAAATTTCTACGAATATCCATAATATAAATAATGGGGTTCAAACCCCGTTTGGGATGAGCTCTATAAGTACTGTAATTTCAATGAAAATATATTGGGGTGGCCTATGGGGCTTGAACCCACAACCTTCTGCTCCACAGGCAGATGCTCTAACCAATTGAGCTAAGGCCACCAAAAGATTAATGAATACTGAACAATTTCTATAGTATTTTTAACAAAAAACTGATCCTTTACAACCCAACCGCTCAATAAATACAGTAGAATCAACGATTATTATACTATTTTATACCGAGAAAGCCTAAAGGTATAATAGATTGTATGCCTGCCGAGATACCTTCCATTTTAGACCAATTTCCAAGCGATAATCTCAAGGATATTGAGAGTGAAAGCCAAGTCATCGACAACCGTAGTATTAATACTTTAAACCCTTTTAGTGAGCATCTTAGGCAGAAAGTACAACATAGAGGGGTAACAACAATTCGCCATGAACCTTTCCATGTCAAACATGGATTAATTAGCCTTATCAAAAACCTTCAAAACCTTGGTCATATTTCTGAAAAACAGATAAAGGCTCACCATAATGCTCCTCCTACATTTACCGATATTTTATGGGATAAAATGACTACTTCTGTTGATAAGATGCAAGATTATGTTGGAGAATCGCTCAGCCTTTCTGAACAGCAACTTAGGCAAGCATTACGTGGAAACTACTTTGAACTTATTCACAACTATTGCGACGATTTCATTCCGGTAACCAATGATTAATAAGAATAGAAAAAGATCAATTGCATATCAGGTAAACTTAAAATCCAATCACCTACCCGAGGCAAGAGAATTGCTTTCTTTGCTTCAAGACTCTAATAAACACTTCTTTCACAGTGAGTTTCAGAATCTACGCAATCCGGATGCCATCTACTTAAGAATCGGAAAAGATGGCGAGATAATTATAGAAGGAATCGGCGAAATGAAACTTGGCCATCTTAACGAAAGAGCCCTAAGTCAGCTTGAGTTATTTCCTCACACCGTATCAAAACTATGTAAAGTCCTCAATGAGCCGGAGTATAAAAACCCCAATAGGCTGAGATCAATGGGACTTGAAGCTTTAGCCTCAAGGGTTTGGAGCTTACCAAAAGAATCAATAATACTTCGGATGAGTCCGAAATTCCGGCAGTTTCTTGTAGTTCCGCGAAATAGAGATATCGAAAAAAAACCATTTGAAACAGAACGACAATACATCCGGCGAGTTTTTTATGAACTAGTTGATAATAGAATTCATCACCTACCTGAAGTTCAAGATAAATTTCTTAGAGTTTTCACCAATACTACTATTTTAAAATCCGTTTTCTCGACAGCGGATGTTTCTGCAATATGTGATTACCTCTTTGATAATATTTTTTACCCGGAACTAAACGCTTAGACTCCAAGCAAATACGCATTCATTCTAACTCATACCTCTGAAGCACAAGTACCATTATTATGGTTATACAAATAGTTCTAAAGTATAATCATGCTATGAATAGCGGGTTTCAAAAGGTTCTAAAAGATGTTTCAGAAGAGCTTAATAGTCTTCCTACAAAAGAAGAAAAACTTGAAACACTCATATATTTTGGTAAGCAACTCAACGGATTATCCGAAGAACAAAAATCAGACGAAAATCGAGTACCGGGCTGCACTTCCGATACTTACTTAACAGCACAGTTAAATCAGGCGGGCAATGTAATTTTTAACGGTGATTCAAATTCACTGATAGTGAAAGGTTATTTGTATATTTTTACGGAAGCTTTTAACAACATTTCTCCTAAGGAATTGCTATCGAACATCGATTCTGAGATTCAGGATTTTGTACAATTTACCGAAATAGATACCAGCCTAATGCCATCCAGAACTAATACGTTTCTTAACATTGTCGAACAAATGAAACGACTAACGTCTGAGCTCTATTCCCAAAATACTAGATAAAGTAAAATTTTACTTTTACATCGCTTGTTTTAGAGCTATACGTGACTGCCGCAAAAATCATTTTTTTCTCATAGCTTTCGTAAGCATTATTAAATTTTAGGTATGACTTTATAACCCTTGTGGTTTTTCTCTTTTTAAACGAGGTTAAGCTTTCTTCCGGAGTATGGCTTCCGGCATGCCTTGATCTAACTTCAACGAAATATATCGAATTTTTAAAAACTCCAATAATATCGATCTCACCGTACCGATGCATTGTGTAGTTTCTTTCGATAATGTTGAAACCTACCTTAGTAAGGCAATCTACCACGAATTGTTCTGATTTAAATCCGATATCTTTGGTTGTCGGCGGTTTTATTTCCATTAACCTAAATGATATCCGTTAAACATTACGAATCAGTTAATATGGGATTTAAAGACAATTAAATATGTCTGTAAAATATATATGATTAAGTGAAAATTGCTGATATAAATACAGCAAAAAGTGTTATGCAGATTTAACTTTAGTAGCGGCTTTACCTATTCTTTCCCTAAGGTAATAAAGCTTGGCTCTTCTGACCTTGCCCCTAGTGACAACTTTAATAGATTCGATATTCGGGGAACAAGCCGGGAAAATTCTTTCAACACCGATATTTCCTGCACCCATTCTTCTGACTGTAAAAGTCTGTGAGTGTCCGGCACCTCTTTTAGCAATAACAATTCCTTCGTATGGTTGAACTCTGGATTTCTCTCCTTCGATGATTTTATAGTTAACTACAATACGATCTCCAACTCCAAATTCGGAGAAAAAGCTTGTCAAACCAGTATCATTGACCGATGCTTGAGTATCATTATCTGCTGGCTGTGGGGTGTTATCTGTATTTTCCATACTACGAGCATAAATTTTAGACTATAAGCGTGATTTTAGCAATAATTTCCTACTAAAACAGTAATTTTGCAAAGTTGACCTATTTTGCATAATACGTGATCCAGAAGACTATGCATCAACAGATACTTTTGAGGCCTGCTTTACATTTAAAATGAGCTGTTCGCCATCGGAGTCAACTTCAACACTATCATATTCCTTGACTTTGTCTTCGATAATGAACTCCGAAATTCGGTTTTCAATTTCCTTCTGGATTAGCCTTCTTAACGGTCTGGCACCAAGTTCATGATTATATCCTCGCTCGGCAAGGTAGTTTCTGGCTTTACTGTTCAATTTTACTTTGATATTGCTTTCCTTGAGCATATCAACTAACCTCTCGATTTCATTATCAACAATCCTGCGGATATCTTCTCTTCTAAGCGATTTGAAAATTATAATGTCATCAATACGATTCAAGAATTCCGGTCTGAAGTAGGACTTCAACGCATGCTGTAGATTATCAGCGATTCGTTCATCATCCTTGCTTATATTTTCAACATCGACACCGTCTTCTGGCAACTCAGCAAATCCGATTTTCTCACGATTAATGAAGTCAGAACCCACATTTGAAGTCATGATGATAATCGTATTTTTAAAGTTTATTGTTCTTCCATGGCCATCAGTTAAACGACCGTCATCCATTATCTGAAGCAACGTACTGAAAACCTCAGGATGTGCCTTTTCGATTTCATCAAAGAGAATAATACTAAAGGGTTTTCTTCTTACCATTTCAGTAAGCTGTCCGCCCTCATCGTAACCAACATATCCGGGAGGCGATCCGATCAACCTCGCAACATTGTGCCTTTCGTTATATTCACTCATATCAACTCTGATTAAATGCTCCTCTGAACCATATAGTGCTGCTGCTAATGACTTGGCCAGCTGTGTCTTACCAACACCGGTTGGACCCAAGAACATGAACACACCAATCGGTCTCTCCAAATCTTTTACACCTGCTCTGGCCCTCATGATAGCCTTTGAAACGATATCCACGGCCTCATTCTGCCCGATAACCTTATTATTTAGTGAGTGTCCTAAAGTTTTTAGCTTATCCTTCTCATTCTGGGTTAACTCTGTGATAGGAATTCCCGTAGACTTGGAAACCACTTTGGCTATGTGCTCCGGAGTCAAAGTCGGAACCTCTTCAAGCTTCGTCTGCACCCAAAGTTCCATCAATTCTTCTTTAACCTTATGAAGTTCCTTAAGTTTTTGTTTGAGACTTTTGCTCTCTATATCATCTCGCTCTACTGACACTCGCCTTTCAAGATCATCGATTTCAGAAACAACTTCTTTGAGATTTCCCGGCTCTTGGGAAGATATATCAAGTCTAAGAGCGGCTCCTGCCTCATCGATCAAATCAATAGCCTTGTCCGGCAAGAATCGATCAGAGATATATCTTGTCGACAGCTTTACCGCATCAGCGATAGATGCATCCGAAATTTTGATCTTGTGATGATCCTCATAATTTTTTCTTAATCCTTCGAGAATCTTAATAGTATGCTCATGAGTCGGCTCATTTACCAGTATTGGCTGAAATCTTCTTTCTAAAGCCGCATCTTTTTCAATGATTTTATACTCTTTAATAGTAGTAGCACCGATTAACTGGATCTCACCTCTGGCTAAATAAGGCTTAAGAATATTCGCAGCATCCATCGACCCCTGTGCACTACCGGCTCCAACTAGGGTATGAATTTCATCTAAGAATAAAATTACCTGCCCTTTCGTATTAATTACCTCATCTAGAACATCCTTAAGACGTTTTTCGAAAGCTCCTCTATGAACCGAGCCGGAAAGCATAGCTGCAAGATCTAATGAGACAACCCTGCGATTCTTAAGCGGCTCAGGAATTAGATTTGAAACAATTTTTTGTGCGAGACCTTCTACGATGGCAGTTTTACCTACACCTGGATCACCAATGAGAACCGGATTGTTCTTCGTTCTACGGCAGAGAATATGTATCAAACGTTCAATTTCATTATCTCGTCCAATGACCGGATCAAGTTTCCCTGCTCTGGCATGTAAAGTTAAATCCTTACTAAATTGATTTAGATTGCTGGTATTTTGAGAGGTATTCTGTAATTCCGCCAAACATTCATCACATAAGGACATATAGAACAGCCTACCGTTTATATTCACAGCCGTTTGATGCTTGGCCGGATTTTTATTACATTTAGTACATATAGTTGACATCTTGTTTAGCCTATAAAATGTTGCTGAGAAAATAGCGTAAAACCTACAATAAATTTCTCATGCTTTTAACTCAGTTTTACATCGGCAGAAAAATTTAGACAACTAACAAAACGAATCCTGAATTTCTCTAGTTTACCGATACTTGTAAAAATATTCTAACAAGCAACACTAAATGACATGTATGCCGATACTATCACTCACCCAAAGAGATTGACAAGGGGTAATTTCAACCAAATACTATCAAAGGATCATTGACTTAGAAGTTCCCTGATAGCTTCTTCCTTCTCCGCTCTATACACCTCGTTTTTGTAAATATATAGAGGTTTTCCTTCGTAGAAATAATTTTCTTTATCATGAGCATAAGTATCAAGACCGCAATAATCACCATAGGATGAATCAGACTTGAGTACCCTAAATGTTGCTACATCCGCACTCTCAACTTCGTAAAATTTGAAATATATTTTCCCATTAAAAAGTGCGTACCTACACCCTAAAGGTTTATACCCGACAGTCTTTTCTTTCGGATAGAGGTTAAATCCGTCTCGTCCTCCATTATATGCATAGATGAAGTTTTTATCAGAAGCATAAACATGTCCCAATTCTTCAACCCAATGAGGCCTAGATTCGAAAGCAAATGAATCGTAATCCGCAATATCAACCTTACCGGGTGGGTTTGTGTTTACCGTGTATACGCCATTCATATCAGTAACAATCATAGAACCGGATGCCTGAAAAGTTTCAGGATCTAGAGTATCAAAAGTCCAACCGTTGTAATATACAAGCTTTTTATCAACTGCGAATCCGTTTCTAAGTTTTAAAGTCTTGGGATCACTACCTCGAACCTTATAACTTCCCTGATATACCCAAAATCGATCTCTACCTATAGTATTGCCGGTGTTGTCGGTATTCATCACTATTTCAAAAGACGTGGGATCACTAAACCAAATTCTTCTGTATCTGGTGGCCTTAATATCAGGTCCGATACAAGGGAAAAAACCGCACTCTCTTGGCTCTAAAAAGTAAACTGAAGTGATGCCTGCAAAATAGTATCCGGTGGTATCTCCCTTAACCGGCAATTTTATGGGATCCAAAATGAGATAAAGCAGAATACCCAATACAACAAAGAATTTTTTAGAAAAACTTGTCATTTAATAGATTCTACCATCGGAAGCTTGCTCACAATATTATCGATAATTTCTGCACTGACTTTGTTTTTCATTTTGAAAATTCTTCCCGCACTTTCTTCCCCAATCTGAATTGTTACTTCTATATCACCGGGATTTTCCATAAGAATATCCCGAAGCTGTTTGAGGTCATCGGGGGTAGAGGAATAGTGAATGATCAAAGTTCTCGACTTGGTTAGAACAGCATTCATTGCCTCTTCCACATCGTTCTCTGATAGTGAGATATTGGCTTTCAACTCCTCGAGTTTTGTAATTTTGTTTATGATTATGCTTACTTCTCCGTTTCTGAGATTACATTTACCTCGAATAAGTACCGCATCATTTTCTGAAATCTTACCTTTTATTTCTTGATAATCTTTAGGGAAAATAACTCCTTCAATTGACCGGCTCATGTCTTCAATAGAAACAAAAGCCATAGGCTCGTTATTCTTTGTATTAATTGTTTTTATTTTGCCTATCATTCCCACGCCAATAAAATTGCTTTTGTCCTTCAAATTGTTCTCACTCATTAATGGCAACTTAAGTTCTTTAATTTCAGTCATAACATTCTGTAACGGATGCGACGTGAAATATATTCCAAGGAGTTCTTTTTCCCAAGTAAGCATTTGAGCCATACCAACTTTATTTGCACTAAGCGGTAATGGTGTGGAATTAACAGTAGTCTTTCCGTTTTCATCCGGAACTGCATCAAATAACAATCCTAATTGCCCCGTCTTTAATCTTTGTATCTCTTTTGAGCAAGAAGACATCACAGCGGGATAAATCTGAAGTAATCCACCCATGTCTCCAAACTGATTAAGTGCACCAACTTTAATTAGTGACTCAAGGCTTCTTGAATTTAAGGAAGTAACTCTCATACACAAGTCATCTAAACTGGTGAATTCACCATTCTTTTCTCTCTCTTCAATAATTTCTTTAACCACATTATCACCGACATTTTTTATTCCATTGAATCCATAGAGTATGCCGTCTTCGTCGGACGGTGCGAAAGTATCACCGCTTTTATTAATATCCGGTGGTAGAAGCTTTACTCCCATATCACGAGCTTCTTCAAGTGCAATCGTTAACTTATCGGGATGCGACATATCTGCAGTCATTCTCGCAGCCATAAATTCTATCGGATAATGTGCCTTCAAATATGCCGTCCAATATCCGATCATCGCGTAAGCAGCGGAGTGAGATTTATTGAAACCATAATCTGCAAAAGGTAGCATGTAGTCGAAAAGTTTTTCACCTACTTCCGGCCCGTATCCGTTTGCGATACAACCCTTAACGAATTTTTCTTTTTCGGCATCCATAATCTCTTTCTTTTTCTTTCCCATAGCTCTTCTCAGCAAATCTGCTTCTCCCATTGAGTATCCGCCGATTTCCACAGCAATTTTAATAACCTGCTCCTGATAAATTGCGAAACCGAAAGTTTTATTCAAAATAGGTTCAAGTTCCGGAATCAGATATTCAGGTTGCTTTAGTCCATGTTTGCATTGAATATAAGGTTCAATAAACTGCATTGGACCCGGGCGATATGCGGCTGCCATAAAGCATAAATCTTCAACAGTTTCCGGTTTGAGATCTTTAAGATATCTTTTCATTCCGGTTGATTCAAACTGGAACACACTCGTAGTGTTTCCCTTTTTGAAAAGTTCAAAGGTTTTAGGATCATTATCAGGAATTTCGTACACATTAATATCGACCCCATGCCTTTGTTTTATAAGCTTCAATGCGTAATCGATAATTGATAGATTTGATAAGCCTAAAAAATCAAATTTCATCAACCCGAGATATTCAATCGGGCCAAACTCCATTTGAGTTATGACTCTATCGCTGTCTCCGGTTTCATATTGCACAGCTAAATAATCAGTGTTTGGAGTCGGTGTAATTAGATATCCACATGCATGAGTTGAAACATGACGACACAACCCATCAATTTTGGAAACAACTTCAGCCATCTGTTGAAGCTTAGGATCCGAGTTAATGATGTCAGCAAATTCTTTACTGTGTTCAATCATGTATTGAATCGATTTGGGCTTTCCGAATTTCACTTCAACCATTTTGGATAATGTATCTGCAATGTTTAAATCGATACTCAGAGCTCTACATACATCTCGTATAGCCGCTCTGGTTTTTAATCTTCCGAAGGCTGCAATACCTGAAACATTTTCTTTTCCGTATTTTTGCTCAACATATTTAATTAACTCATCACGTCGGGAATCCTGAATATCCATATCAATATCCGGAGGACTTTCTCTTTGTGGATTCAGCATTCGCTCAAAATACAGCTCCCAAGTAATTGGATCGATATTTATTATGTCTAAACAGTAGGCCACAACAGAACCTCCGGCAGAACCTCTCGCACCGACAATAATTCCTTGTGATCTCGCCCATTTCATAATGTCGGAAACAACAAGAAAATAATCATCGTAGCCTTTTTCGTGTATTATGGACAATTCAAAATCTATTCGCTCACGAACTTCTTCATTTATTTCTTCATATTTTCTTCCTGCACCTTCATATGACATTTGTCTGATTAGTTCTTCGGAAGTCATCCCGTCCGGAACATCTGCAAACCTTGGCTGCACACGATCAAAAATAATACTGTATTTTTCAACGCTATCCGCTAATTTCTGGGTATTAACCATAACTTCAGGAATATCTGCAAAAACAATTTTCATTTCTTCAGGAGTTTTAATATATGTGTGCTTATATCCCTTACGGTGTTCGCCCTCTTGAAGAGTCTTGCCATCTTTAATTGCAAATAGAACCTCTTGTGTAAATTTATCTTCTTCATTTAAATAATGAGAATCAGTAGTAGCGACTAATGGAATGTTGTATTTCTTTGACCACGAAATAATATGCTGATTTACCTTCGCTTGCATACTCAAAAACCCGTAATCTGGATCCGTTTTTTTAATATCTTCCGGGAGCTTATCATCCGGAAGAAGTCCGTGCCGTTGAACTTCTAAATAAAAATCATCTTTATAGACTCCGTGAAGATACTTAAGCCATTCTTCTGCTTTAGCAGGCTCTCCACGCTCAATGTGTCTACCTAAAGGACTTGCGAGACAAGCAGATGTGCAAATCAAGCCCTCTGAATATTCCTCAAGTAATTCTTTATCTGCTCTGGGTTTATAATAAAATCCTTCCAGATGAGATCTTGAAACAAGTTTTATCAAATTTTTATACCCTTGTTCATTTTTCGCCAACAACAAAAGATGATAATACTTAATTCCATCTACATCCTGTTTTAATTCACGGGCTGTTGGAGCTAAGTAAATTTCACAACCGATAATCGGTTTTATTTCAGCATCGTTGCAAGCTTTCCAAAATTCATACACACCATACATTACCCCATGATCAGAAATCGCCACTGCGTTCATGCCTGCATTTTTTACTTTTTCAACGATTAAAGGAATTTTGCTTACACCATCTAGCATCGAATATTCGGTATGAACGTGCAGGTGTACAAACGGCAGTTTATCTTCACTCATAGAACTTAATATATCTTAAGTCACAACTTCGGAGTAGTTTATGTTTTCCTTATATTCACAACTTGATAACTTTATATATAAAAAAACATTGCGATTGTATTAAATTTTGAAACCCCATAGTTGAAATTCATGTTTGGTTGTTAATCTGTATTTATGCGGGTAAACTATATCGATATATGTGTTAGCTTAGAAAATGCCTTATAAAAAATCGTTATGAAACAAAATTAATTGCGTTACTAATAATGCATTTATTATCATCGTATTCTTCCAGAGCGACCTGTTGATAGATAGATTCGTCCCGGAAGAACGACAACAACAATATCAGTTAAATAGTAACCAGATACCAGATACCGAAACCGGTGAGATCTCTAATCCTGAAATCATTGCAGAGGATTTAAATATCCCTTGGAGCGTGGCTTTCTTACCAGACGGAACCCTTCTTGCGACAGAAAGACCCGGAACTTTGGTTAGAATCAACTCAACAAGATCACGAATAGAAATTGATGGCGTTCATCATTATGGAGAGGGCGGACTAATGGGATTAGCTTTGCATCCTGATTTTGAATCAAATAGTAAAATATATTTATACTTTACGACTAGGGAAAACAATCGTGTCATTAATCGAATAGAAAGTTACACGTTAACCGAAAATCAAGTTTCTAACAGACAAATAATTCTGGATAACATTCCGGGATCTGTAAACCATGATGGTGGCCAGATTGCATTCGGTCCCGATGGCAAACTCTACATAACAACAGGTGACGCTGACAGTCCAAACCTTGCACAAGATACTAATTCTTTAGCCGGAAAAATTTTAAGGTTAAACGATGATGGTACTATTCCGGAAAATAATCCGTTTAATAACGCAATATATTCATACGGACATAGAAATCCCCAAGGTCTTGCTTGGGACAATTCAGAACGCCTCTGGTCTTCAGAACATGGGCCTTCGGGTTCTCAAACCGGAAACGACGAAATCAACCTTATTAGAAGCGGAGCAAACTATGGATGGCCAACAATCAAAGGAACTCAAGCACAATCGGGAATGGAAACTCCTATATTGGAATCAGGGCGTAACGAAACCTGGGCACCAGCAAGCCTTGCGTACCATGATGGCTACCTATATTTTGGCGGACTTCGTGGGGAAACTTTATACCGTGCTGAGATCTCCTCAGATAGGCTATCAAACCTCGAACGGCTCTTTTCAGGAGAATATGGAAGAATCCGAGCGGTAACCTCGCATAATAATGGAATTTACTTTTCTACAAGCAACCGCGACGGCAGAGGTAGACCCGATCAAACCGACGACAAGATTATCCGCTGGGTTCCTGAATAGAAATAATCAGACAAACTCTCTATAAATTTGCCCATTGGCTTTATTCTCCAGTTGGGTTAATATTCAGTGTTGTCTCTACAGACGACAGAGTATATTTCCACAAGGTTCCATAAAAGTTGCGTAACGGCGGCTTTTTTTAGGGCTAAATAGTTAAATTGTATCTTGTGCTTTGCGAGCAAACAAACAGAAATGTTTATCTGTTTGGCTTTCCTCTCAAAGTGCAGGATCAAGAAATTTATGGTACCAGGTTACATAGCTGGTCTTTCTATCCTAGTATTTGTTGCGAGCTATACGTTTATAACTCTTGAGCATAAGCTTAAGACCAATAAGTCAGCCATTGCCCTTACTTGTGCAGGAATACTATGGCTGCTATCAGCCCTTAGTAATACCAACGAAGAACACTTCAAACATTCACTTGTGACAGCCGGAAACGAGGTATTTGGCCTAATCGTGTTTTTGCTATGTGCAATGACACTCGTTGAAGTAATGGTGCATCTCAAGCTATTCGATTATCTTCAAACCAAAATCGATGTTATGGGACTCACCTATATTCAACAATTTTGGATAACCAGCATTCTGACATTCTTTCTTTCCGCATTCCTCGACAACCTCACAGTTACGATCATCATGATTCAAATTGCAAAAAACTTTTATAAAGGGAAATCAATCATTCCTGTAGCTGCCGGTATTGTAATTGCAGCGAACTCAGGTGGTGCGTGGAGTCCCGTAGGTGATATCACAACTATCATGCTTTGGCTCGCAGAAAAATTTACTGCCGCTGAAGTCGTGATATACACGATAATACCTTCAATTGTTTTAAATCTAATCGCGACTTATATGATCTCAAAACACATCTCAAAAGAGGACTTTGTGGAAGAATACACACGCGAAAGAGTTACCGGGTTGCCTAGAAATAATGTAATTATTGTCGCTGCAGCATTCTTAAGTTTCACATTTCCTATATTCATGAATATTGTCGGACTACCACCTTATCTAGGGTTAGCATTCGGATTAGGAATCGTCTGGACGTTGTTCGAACTACTTCACAATAAAGGAAACAATCACTCACATGAAGAAACCCATCTAGAAGTAAAAATCGAAAATCTACTGCAAAAAACAGATATATCTTCTTTGAAATTTTTCATAGGAATACTACTCTCAGTTGCCGCATTAGAAAGCATGGGTATTTTGGAAACCATTTCGCATTTTGTTTTCGGACAGGATCCGACATTCACCAAATTGGTATATGGAAATATTTTCATGGGGCTTTTCTCCGCCATTGTTGATAATGTACCACTAGCAGCTTTATCAATTAATATGCTTGAAATTACAGATCCTATCCTCTGGACTTTGACTGCTCTTTCTGTCGGTACAGGAGGATCAAGCTTGGTCATCGGATCAGCCGCTGGAGTCATCGCAATGGGAATGGTAAAAGAACTGACCTTTGATAATTATCTTAAAGTCGCAGCAATACCTGCATTGGTAGGTTTTTTTGCTGCTATTGGAGTTTGGCTAATACAGTACTATCTATTTGTAATTTGAAATACTAATTTAGCGGGTATTGTCACAAAAAGAGATTACTAAATGTAGTATCAAAGCGACTCAAGCTTAGTGAGCAAACTAGCACGAACAGTAGTTGCATCCGCTTTACCTCTAGAAAGTTTCATAACTTGGCCGATTAGAAACTGTAGCGAATTAGCATTCCCATTTTTATAATCGGTAACGGCTTTTTCATTTTCTGAAATTACCTGGTTAATAATAGGCATAAGCTGTGAGTCATCTGACATTAATTCCGATTTTTTGGCATTTTCAATCTCTAAAATTTCTTCCGCTGTTTTCTCGTTGTATTCAGATTTATTAATAATCCAGTTTGAGGCTTTTGCAGCATCAGCACCGAGTGAAATTAGCTTATCAAACTTACTTTTTAGCGAAAAATCATTTACTAACCTGACAACGTATTGTGCTGATAAATTATGCTTTGCGAGTGCAGATCTAATATCTCTGGGAGTTTCGACCTTTTTCGATGTAATCTCCTGAACCCATTCTTCATTAACTTCAATTTTAGGAATATCCGGCTCCGGAAAGTATCTGTAATCGTTGGCTTCTTCCTTCGATCTTTGTGAAAAAGTTTTTCCTGTATTTTCATTGAAGCCTCTGGTTTCCTGAAAAAGTTTCTCTCCCTTTTCCAGCATTTCGGATTGGCGAACAAACTCGAATTCAAGAGCTTTTCTCATGAATGCAAAAGAGTTTATATTCTTCAACTCAACCCTATAATCGGGCAAATCATTTTGTCCTGCCGGTCTCACGGAAATGTTTGCTTCAAGCCTCATTTGGCCTTTTTCCATATCGGCTTCACTTACTCCGAGGTATCTGGCCAGAAGTTGAACTTCCCTGCAAAATTCTACAGCTGTATCAATATCATGAAAGTCAGGCTCGGTTACCATTTCCAAAAGAGGAACCCCTGATTTATTAAAATCGATTAATGTTTCGTTTCCCGTATGAGTTGATTTTGCGGTGTCTTCTTCGAGGTGTACTTCACGCCAACTTTTTGGCTGAAAATCTTTCTGCAAGTCGTAAATAAAACTTCCACCACTACTTATTGGCCAATGAGGACAAGTTAACTGGTAACCTTTGGGTAAATCTGGATAAAAATAATTTTTTCGTTCGAAAATGATTTCTGCATTTAAATTTGAACCTAAGTGGTAAGCCATTAGTTGAGCTGATTTTATAGCTTCCAGATTTGGTGCCGGTAACGCTCCCGGTAATCCTAAACATACCGGACAAACATTCGCATTTGGTTCACTAAAAAACGGATCATTTTTGCAACCACAGAACATTTTACTGTCTGTTTTCAGCTGCATATGTATTTCCATTCCCAATACTAATTCGTATTTCATATTAATTTGATTCATTTTCTGTTTCACGAGGTTTAATTTCTATAGATTTCTTTTTCCTTGCACCGGATAAGTAGAATATCACAGCTGTTATCGGAATATAAACACCGAGCATCACCCATGGTAAAAACCTAATAAAACGCTTGAGATCTATATACACCGAACAGAGGTCACTCGAATCAGTCGTAAAAACAAGTGTTGCTAAAAATATGCACCCGCTATACACGGAAATAAAACCTGTGATAGCTATAGCAATTGCTAAACCCGCTAAATAAATATTCATTTTATTCATAAGTGAGGTTTCCTTTCGTTAAATTTGGTTACTTTTTGGTATGCACTTCCGACTCTGAATAAAGTTTCCTCATCTAAGTGTTTACTAAGCAACTGAACACCTATCGGGAGGCCGTTATTACTGAATCCGGCGGGCAAAGCTAATGCTGGTATTCCGGCCAGATTCGCGGTAACTGAAAAAATATCCATAAGATACATTTTAAGTGGATCATCAACATTTTCGCCAATCTTTGGAGGAAGGGAAGGGGAAAAACAGGAGCAAAGCAAATCTACTTTCTCGAAGGCATTTTTGAAATCTATAGAAATGAGTGTTCTTACTTTTTGAGCTCTTAAATAATAAGCGTCGTAATATCCGGCAGATAAAAAACATAAGTTCCAATCATGATTCGTCTTTTTGCTTCATCTCCAAACGAGTTTCGATCATGTCCAAATCTAATGCCGTCATACCTACCGAGATTCGAGGAAATTTCACTTGGAGTTAATATGTAGTAAGCCGCTAAAGCATATTCTGTACTAGGTAAGCTAATCTCTACTATCTCTGCTCCTAGTTTTTCGAAAACTGAAATCGTCTCCCGTGTTTTTGAAAGCACTTCGGAATCAATCCCGGTCGAAAAATACTCTTTAGGAATACCGATTTTCAGCCCCTTTATTTCTCCCTGAATACTCTCTAAATAGTTTGGAACAGGGTCAAGAGCAGTGTTTGCATCTAACGGATCGTAACCGGCAGTAACATTATATAAATAAGCAGAATCCTCTACCGAGTTCGTAATATGTCCGACAGTATCGAGAGAAGATGCCATTGCAATTACTCCATATCTAGATACTCGTCCATAGGTGGGTTTTAATCCCACAGTATTAGTAAATGATGCCGGGTTTCTAATTGATCCACCGGTATCGGTTCCCATTGCAGCGATACATAAATCGGCCGCAACAGCAGCTCCTGATCCGCTGGAAGATCCTCCGGGAACGTGCTCAGTATTATATGGATTTCTTGTCGGCTTATAATCGCTATTTTCACCTGAACCACCGTGGGCAAATGCATCACAGTTTAGCTTTCCGGTGATTACTGCACCCGCATTAAGTAATTTGCTAACAACTGTTGCATTGTATGGGGGTTTATATCCATCCAAAATTTTGGATCCAGCTGTTGTTTGAAAATCTATACTCGAATATAAATCTTTAATTCCGATGGGGATACCAAATAGGGGTTTGTTTCTAAAGAATTCAGCGATATCCTTGGTATTTGCGAGTTCATGATCCAACTGCTGAGATCTTTTTTTGACTAATTCCGGATCATGATCCAGATATGCATTCAGCGTGGGATTTAGCTCTTCAATTCTTTTTTGATAACTAGACGTAATTTCTGTAACAGAAACCTCTTTATTTTTGTATCTGTTTAATAAGTTCTGAATCATAAAACCGCTTTAGTCACAAAATATCTGTCATTTTTTCGTGAAGCGTTTTTTAAAGCTTCATCAATGGTAAGGCCGGTATAAGCACTGTCATTTTTGAATCTATTTTTTGTTTTTTCAATCGCATGTGAAGTAGGTTGAACGCCACTAACATCAATCTTCTGAAGTTTATCCATATAACTTACGACCTCTGAAATCTGTTTGGTAAATCTCTCCAACTCTTCTTCTGACAATGATAAGTTTGCGAGCTTGGAAATTTTTAAAACGTCATCTTTTGTTAACATTCCTATGATTATAATTAAATATAACTGATAATGGAATTACATTGACTTTAATCTACGTATTCTTTCCGCAACCGGAGGATGAGTATTGAAAAGATTGGCTAACCAGTCTGCATTTACACCTTTTTTTAAAGGATTCGAAATATAAAGATGTGCAGTAGCTTCATTCGCACTTTCGAGAGGTTGCCGATCAGAAGAGATTTTTTCCAAAGCACTAGCTAAAGCTTCAGGGTCACGAGTAAGTAATGCAGCTGAAGCGTCAGCCAGATATTCACGGCTCCTCGAAACAGCAAGCTTGATCAGCTGAGCGATTATCGGACTTAGTATTGCTAACAGTAATCCGATTAAAATGATCACGCCACCACCACGACGATCGCTATTTGAATGAAAAGATCCTCGGAACATAATATTTGCGATAACCGTTATAGCACCCACTAAAACTACGGTAATCGTCATTAGCAAGATGTCGTAATTTTTTATATGGGCTAACTCGTGAGCTAAAACACCTTCTATCTCGCGTTTATCCAACTTGCGAAGCAGCCCTTCTGTTACAGCGACAGCTGAATGATCAGGGTTTCTGCCAGTTGCAAATGCATTAGGTGAAGAATCAGAAATAATATAAAGGTCAGGAACTTTTTTTATTCCGGCACCGATAGACAAATTCTCCAACATTCCGTATACCTGAGGTGCTTGTGCTCTTCCTACTTTACGAGCTCCTGAAATGGACAAAACCATTTTGTCCGAATAAAAGTAGCTGATAAATGCCGAAATAGATGAAAACAACACTGCCATTATCATAATACTTATGCCTTCCCCTACTCCCACAAAGATTTCACCTAGGACATAACCTAGCACCGAAACAACGGCAATAAACAATGCCATGATTAC
>JASNYX010000015.1:0-7722 GCA_048499955.1 Patescibacteria group bacterium
AAGACTGCTCGATATGGGTGCACCGGAAATTATTATCCGAAATGAAAAAAGGATGCTTCAGGAAGCTGTTGATGCTTTGTTTGATTCATCAAAGGTGAGAAGCACCGTTACAAGGGAAAGAAAGACTTATAGATCAATTGCTGATGCAATTAAAGGTAAGCAAGGACACTTTAGGGCTAACCTTCTAGGTAAGCGTGTCGACTACTCAGGTAGGGCCGTTATCGTTTCAGGTCCTAGTTTGAAAATGCATGAGTGCGGTCTTCCTACGGATATGGCGTTGGAACTATTTAGGCCATTCCTTCTTAGAGAAATTATGAAAAGAGGATTAGCTCCTAATATGAAGACTGCCAAATATATTCTTGATGATAAACCGGCCGAGGTATATGCAATTCTGGAAGAACTCGTTGCTGAGAGGCCAGTTTTACTAAATCGTGCGCCTACTTTGCATAAATTGAGTATTCAGGCTTTCTATCCTAAGCTTACGGATACTAAAGCTATTCAGCTACATCCCGTTGTATGTTCCGGTTTCAATGCCGATTTTGACGGAGATATGATGGCCGTACATCTTCCTTTATCTGATGAAGCGGTCGCTGAAGCAGAAGCTTTGATGGTATCTACTAAGAACATGTTGAAGCCTGCTGATGGGAATGTTCAGACAAACCCTTCACACGAAATCATACTTGGTCTTTACTATTTGACGAGTATTAATGAGAATTTGGCAATCTCTCCGACTGTTTTTGCTGATATTGATGAAGTATTGGTTGCTCACGGAAATAAGGCAATCGACTTGAGACAACTTATCAGGGTGAAACTTGATGGTGCGATTTTGGAAACGACTGCAGGAAGAATAATGCTGAATGAGGTTTTACCGGAAGAGCTTGGCTATGTTAATTACGCATTAACTAAATCACAGGTTTCTAAACTGATCAAAACCTGTTTAAACAATTCCGGAATGGAAAAAACAGTCTTACTGATTGATGAGTTCAAGACCTTCGGATTTAAGTATTCAACATATTCAGGTGTGTCACTTTCAATTTTTGACTGTATTGAGCCTTTAGATATGGATGAGGCTATGCAAAATTCCAGAAATGAGATTTCTCAAATTGAGCAGAATTATCATATGGGGTTGATTACTGAACTTGAAATGAGGAAGCTTACTCAAAGGGTTTGGATGAGCTTAACGGATCATTTCGACAAAACAATTTTGAATGGAATTGATAAGGAAAATCCTGTAAGCATTGTTATCTCTGCGGGTGCAGGAAAAGCCTCCGCTATCCAGATGCGACAGATTTCTGCTATCAAGGGGTTAATTGCTGATCCTAAGGGTGCGATGATTGACATGCCTGTGTTAGGAAACTATGCACATGGAATGTCGAGTTTTGACTATTTCCTTACGGCTCGTGGAGTTCGAAGAACATACATGGACAAGGGTCTAGGTACCGCTGATGCAGGTTATCTGACTCGTAGGTTAGTTAACGTTGCACAAGATGTAATGGTGAGAGAAGACGATTGTGGAACTACTGAGGGAAGATCTATTTTCCGTGGCGATAATACAACTTTAATTCAGTGGTATGAAAGACTAGCCGGAAGAGTTTCATTGAATGATATCAAAGACGGAAATAAAGTCATCGTAAAAGCCGGGGAAGTAATAACCAAAGAAATCTCTGAGATTATCGATTCTGTAGAAAAGATCGATCATGTAAAAATCAGAAGCCCTTTGAAGTGTACTACCTTATATGGAATTTGTTCTAAATGTTATGGATTGGACTTGTCTACAAGTGAGGTTGTTAAACCGGGAATTGCAGTTGGAATTATAGCTGCACAATCAATCGGTGAACCTGGAACCCAACTTACCATGAACACTTTCCACCGTGGTGGTATTGCAGGTGAAAACATTACCCAAGGTTTGCCACGTGTTGAAGAACTTTTTGAAGTTCGTAAACCAAAACGTGGAGCAATGATGGCTACAATTGCAGGTAAAGTTGAAGTTATGAAAGAGGAAGATAAAGTAAGGGTTATCATTACGCCATCAGGTAAACATGATGAGCCGCAAGCTTTCCTTGTTGAGCAGAACGAAGAAGTTGTAGTTTCAACCGGGGATCTTGTAGCACCGGGATCAAAGATTACTTCGGGACCATTAAACCTACAGGATCTGTATTCAACTGCAGGTATGTACGCTACTCAGAAGTATATCCTTGATGAGATTCAAAAGGTTTATGGGTCTCAGGGTGTATCGATTAACGATAAGCACGTTGAGATTATTATTAGACAGATGTTTAATAGAACCAAGATCACTAAGTCAACAGGACCTGAGTTGTTGCCCGGCGATATCGTTACACATCATCGATTAGCTAGAATTAATCGGGAAGCCAAAGCCGTAGGAATAGATCCCTACGAAGGAGATCTTGTTCTTATGGGTATTTCCAAAGCTTCAAGAATGTCCGAAAGTTGGCTCGATGCAGCTTCATTTGAAGAAACAGCTGCCGTTTTAACAGAGAGCTCAATATCCGGAAGCGTTGATGACTTAATAGGTCTTAAAGAAAATGTTATAATTGGCCGGCGAATTCCAGTAGGCGAAGCCGCGACTATTAATTATCTGAAAGAAGATTGATATGCCAACAGTAAATCAACTAATACGAAAAGGTAGACAAAAAAAGAGAAAACGATTATCAACAACTGCACTCTCTACTATTTATAATTCCCGAAAAAGGGAATATGTGGATGTAGAGTCACCATTTAAACGTGGTGTGTGTTTAATAGTTAGAACCACAACTCCTAGAAAACCAAATTCCGCGCTGCGTAAAGTAGCGAGGGTTCGGTTGTCTAACGGTAAAGAAGTTACCGCTTACATTCCAGGAGAAGGACATAACCTTCAGGAGCACTCCGTTGTGTTGGTAAGAGGAGGAAGGGTTAAGGATCTACCGGGAGTGAGATATACCATAGTTCGTGGAGCATATGATCTGCTAGGTGTTGCAGATAGAAAGAATACACGTTCCAGGTATGGTGCTAAACGACCAAAGGATCAAGGAGGTAAAGCATGAGAGGAAAAAGGGCCCCAAAGAGGCCATTAGAACCTGATTTTTTATATAAGTCCAAAGTCGTGTCTAAAATTGTAAGAATGATCATGCTTGATGGTAAGAAATCTGTTGCCGAAAAGATCGTTTATGGTTTCATGAAAAAAATCAGCGAAGAAGATCAAAAAGAGGCTAGAAGATATTTTGAAGAAGCGATCAAGAATGTTATGCCCGAAGTTGAAGTTCGAAGTCGAAGAGTCGGAGGAGCTAATTATCAGATACCTATGCCTTTAAAGCATGAAAGATCTGAAACTTTAGCTTTACGATGGATTATTGATGCAGCTAGAAGTGCTAAAGGTAAAGATTCAATTGAGAGCTTTTTTAATGAAGTTAAACTAGCCTACCAAAATGAAGGCAGTGCTATAAAAAAGAAACAGGATACGCATAAAATGGCTGAGGCTAACAGAGCTTTTGCTCATTTAAAATGGTGAAATAAAAATTCTAATGAAAAGCCTCGCTTATGCGGGGCTTTTTTTTGTCCTATTAATCACTTTTTCATACCATAATTTGGAATGTTTCATGCACTGTTCGAAGATATTTAAATACTCTTCGATAGTATCGATACATGTCTGATACGTCCAACAAATTAAAAAATCTACCAATATGTGAAAGACCTCGGGAACGGTTGCTTCAAAAAGGCGTAAGTTCATTGTCGGGAGTTGAGTTGTTGGCTTTAGTTCTAGAGCGTGGTTTTCCCGGAGAATCGGTATTGGATATATCAATCAATATGCTAGGAAAATTCGGTGACTTGAACTCTATGCGTAGTGCCAGCATCGAAGACTTACTATCTATCGAAGGAATAGGAATTGCTAAGGCGTGCCAAATTTCCGCAGTATTTGAAATTGCACGTCGTGTCTCCGGAGGTGTGCAACTTAAGTCTCAAGAGTATACAAAGTCGGATGATGTTTATCGACTGATAAAGCCCTATCTTATTTCAAGGCAGAAAGAACACTTTATGGTTATCTGCTTAGATTCACGCAGGAAGCTTTTGGGTATCGATAATATTTCAATTGGAACTGTAAATCAGAGTTTAGTGCATCCAAGAGAGGTATTTAAATCCGCGATAAGTAAGTCGGCTTCGTACATTATATTAGCCCATAACCACCCGAGTGGTGATGTAAGTCCGAGTATCGATGATATTTCAACTACGGACGCCTAGTCTCGGTGTCACATACTATCGGAATTCCGATAATTGATCATTTAATTGTAAGTGATTCAGGATATCTTTCATTAAAGGATGAAGAATATATCAAATTAGTTTAGAATAAGGCCATGAAAAAGTTAAACATTGCTGAGATTGAAATCGATCAAAAAATTGGTGAAGAGGTATTTATTTTGAAAGAATTTGAACGGAAGGTGAGCAAGTCCGACAATTATTACTATAACGTGAAAATCGGTGATAGATCAGGTGAGCTTCGAGGAAAAGTATGGCCGGAGGCTATGAATAACGTGGAAACAGGACTTTCGGTTGGTGATATCGTCATTCTGTCGGGAATTGTTCAGGAATACAACGGTAAACCTCAAATAATAATTTCGAGAATGAGGAAAGCTGTTGATATGGCTCCCGAAGAGTTTTTAGATGTTACCTCCAGAGATCGTGCACAAATTATGTCTGTATTTGAAGAAGAGATTAGCAACATAACCGATCCATATCTGAAAGTATTATTAGATAAATTTTGGCAAAATGGTTCGTTAAAAGATAAGTTTATGAATTACCCTGCGGGTGAATACGTTCATCACGCTTATATTGGAGGGCTGATTGAACATACCTATGAAATGCTCGAAATGAGTCGTCCGTTTTTTCGGTTATATCCGCAGCTTAACTGGGATCTATTTTTTACCGGGCTATTTTTTCATGATATCGGAAAGATAGAGGAATTCGATATTGTCGGAGCCACCATTATGAGAAGCAGTGCCGGAAAGTTCGTCGCACATATCGGCCAAGGTTTACTAATTGTGGATAGATTAGTGCGAGAAATTCCGGAGTTCCCGGAATTGTTACGTGATAAGTTATACCACCTCATTTTGAGTCATCAGGGTGAACTTCAATATGGGTCGCCGATCAAGCCTCAAACGCTAGAAGCAATGGTGTTGAGTTTTGTAGATGCGAATAGTGCCTATATGAATCAAGCCGTTAAGCATATAGAAAGATCATTGCCATCTGGTGAGGATTTTACTGATTACCACAAGTATTTAGGTCGTAGCTTGTGGCAAGGTGATTATCTAGCGAAATAGGCATTGCCCGGTTAAGTAAAATATAATCTTATGGCTAAATCGATCGGGAGAGCCATTAATGAATGTGGTCTCGTTCTGTTTTCGAGTTATAATTTGGGCCTATTGTATTCTGTTCGCCCTATTTGTTACTGTAACCGTTGCACCACTACCGTAAATATGTTTAAATTACCGTCGTATGGCTGATATCGCAAACAAAGCACAACTTATAACAATTGAAAAAATCAGGAACATTGGAATCATCGCACACATAGACGCAGGCAAAACTACGACTACAGAAGCGATCCTCTATGCAACCGGAATAAAACACAAAATCGGTGAAGTTCACGAAGGTGATACGACTACTGATTGGATGGTACAGGAACGAGAACGCGGAATTACCATAGTCTCTGCTGCAGTTACCAGCTTTTGGAATGGGCACAGAATTAATATTATTGATACTCCAGGGCACGTTGACTTTACAGTTGAGGTCGAAAGATCACTTAGAGTTCTTGACGGTGCCTGTGTTGTTTTAGACAGCAAAATGGGAGTCGAGGCACAGACCGAAACCGTATGGCGTCAGGCAGATAAATATAAGGTCCCCCGAATGTTTGCATTTAATAAGATTAACCAGATTGGTGGAGATTTTTATAAAACACTTGATTCAGTAAAGAAACGATTGACCAAACACGCTTATCCGGTACTTCTTCCTATTGGATTTGAAAAAGAAATAAAAGGTTGGGTAGATTTAGTAGAGATGAAATCCTACACCTACAATGATTTTTCCGATAAGGAATTAAAGGAAGGTTCGATCCCCGAAGATATGAAAGCTAAAGTTAATGAATATAGAACAAGCTTAATCGAAAGAATTGTGGAAACCGATGAAGTAATGATGGAAAAATATCTTTCCGGAGGGGAACTTACGGTCGAAGAAATTAAGACCTGTATTAGAAATGCCACTGTTAGCCTTGATTTCGAATTCTTCCCGGTTTTTGGTGGTGATTACAGAGGTATTGCTGTTACTCAAATTTTGAATGGCGTTGTTGATTACTTGCCTTCTCCTGTTGAAGTCGTACCTGCAACCGGAATTGATAGGAAATCAGGCGAGGCGATTCTTTGTAAGCCGGATGCAAATGAAAAATTTGCTGCTTTAGCATTTAAGGTCGTCACAGATCCATATGTAGGTAGGTTGGTTTATTTTAGGGTATATTCAGGTGCTATCGAATCCGGAAGTTATATCAACAATACTACAAAGGATGTCAAAGAAAGGCTTGGGCGTATTGTTCTTATGCATGCAAACGACAGAGAAGATTTGAAGGTTGTAAAAGCGGGTGAAATAGCTGCTGCAGTCGGACTTAAAGATACGGGTACCGGAGATACATTAACGGATGCTGACGGATCTATTGTTCTCGAAAATATTGGATTCCAGGAACCATTAATTTCTATGGCTGTTGAGCCTAAAACAAAGTCTGATCAGGAAAAAATGGGAATGGCACTTAAAAAGCTGGCAGATGAGGATCCGACCTTCAGGCTATCTGCTGATGAAGAATCGGGACAGACTCTGATCGCAGGAGTTGGTGAGCTTCAGCTCGATATCAAGGTTGATCGTCTTAAGAGGGAGTTCGGTGTAGAAGTGAACGTAGGTGCTCCGCAAGTTGCGTATAGAGAAGCTATCAAAACTGAGGTTGAAATCGAAGGTAAGTATATTAGACAATCGGGAGGTCGTGGTCAGTATGGGCATGTTTGGTTAAAGCTAAAACCGAACCCCCGTGGAGAAGGATTTAAATTTGAGAATGACATTGTTGGAGGGTCTATTCCTCGGGAGTATATTCCTGCGGTTGAAAAGGGTGTGAAAGAGGCTCTTGGTAAAGGTGTCGGTTGGGGATATCCGCTTATTGATTTAACTGTCTCGGTTTTTGATGGTTCTTTTCATGAAGTCGATTCGTCAGAGTTGGCTTTCCATATTGCGGCTAGCTTAGCTCTACAAGATGGTGCCAGGAAGGCCGGATTAGAACTTCTCGAGCCGATTATGAAGGTTGAGGTTGTGACTCCTGAGGATTTCATGGGAGACGTTATTGGAGATTTGTCTTCGAAACGCGCTATTATACAAGGTACTTCGCAGCGGGGTTCAGCACATGTTATTGAGGCGCTTGTCCCATTGCCGGAGATGTTCGGATACATAAGTAAATTAAGAGGAATGAGCCAAGGAAGAGCAACTTATTCAATGGAACCTAGTCACTATGAAGCAGTTCCCGGAAATATAGCCGAAAAGTTGAAAAAATAAGGTTATGTTGTTAAAATAGCATCTGACGATTTTCCAATAAAGTCGTTTTTCAGACAAAGCTTTAGTAAAACTGCTTGCAACTCAAGGCGCAAGCATGGATACTGTTTAATAGTTGTCGAAGAGTCGATTTTCAAGTTTTTTATAGTTTTAATG
>JASNYX010000016.1:0-6340 GCA_048499955.1 Patescibacteria group bacterium
TATAGTTGCTTTTCTTTTCATCTACTATTTGGGGGTAGGATCAATCATTATATGCAAGAAAGAAGTAATCACCATTTAATGTGTATTTGGTAGAAGATGGAAAGTTACCTTCAACATATTTTGTCAGAAAGAATTCACCGCTTGCTTCATGCGAATAGAATTTCAAAAGTGAATTGTCTGTAAGCAAATAATACAAACTATCTCTTTGTGCCATAAAATTGTAATGGTTAGGAGTTGGTTGTGCAACTAATGTGATAGTGAGTATTGTGATAATGATTACAATTTTCATTTTAACAAAATCATTTTTTTAGTCTGAGAAAAATTTCCGGCTGTAATTCTATAGTAATATATTCCACTCGCCAGCTCATTTCCATCAAAATCAACATCATAACTTCCCGCAATCTTTTCTTCATTAACAAGAGTAGTTATTTCTGTTCCTAACACATCATAAACTTTAATAATAACAAAATTTAATTCAGGAATCTGATACTTGATTTTAGTGGACGGATTAAATGGATTAGGATAGTTTTGTAGAAGCTCATAATGTATTGGAAAACTTTCGTTTTCAACATTTAAAATCGGAGGTAATACATTCATTACAACCCACCCAGTATCCGGATACTGAGCAACGTTAAAGAAAATACTGGAATCTGTTGCGGTAGCTCTTAATTTAATTTTATCTCCGACCAACAAATCAGGCAAATTAAAAGTAATATGAGGATTATTTTTTGAAATATTATATTGCAATGATTGGATTAAAGTATCAACCCTGATATGCTCAACTGATAAGTAAAATGAATTTATCAGTTGCGGCCAGTTTGCGGTGTAAGATACTGTCAATAAAAATGGAAATGTATCAATCGGTCTATCCTGAATTGGATAGAGAGTATCAATATTAAGTATAATAGGGTTATAAATTATACTATCAATAATGCCAGAGATTACGTTGTGCGTAGATTCGTAACCAGCTTGAATGATTCCACCCCAGGCTCTGAAATATGATAAACCAATATTATCAGCAAACTTATATATAAAATTATCTGACGCTGGATAATATTGCATTGTGTAAACCGAATGCGTATCGCCCAAAACAACTTCACTCGAAATCCCACCTGACGTAAATTGTAATGCTGATCCACGAAGATATGAAGTATAGGTTGTACCTGATGGTGCAATAAAGTCAATTCCTAATCTGATTGTAGAATCATTTGGAAGTTTCACATAAATTTTTTGGTTTAGAGAATCATAATTAAATAAATATCCATTATTAAGTAATGGATTATTGGAATAACGAAAAAAAGTGACGCCATTAATAATGCTATCTTCAACAACAGTGATTGCATAATAATCTGTGCCTATTTCACCATTTCCGCCGGGACCCCACCAAGACCAAAAATTCTTAATCTGGTAAGCATTGCCAACTTTAAGCGGGAAAAAATTTTGAGCGTGTGTTTCTGAGATAACAAATTGTAAAAGACTGAATACAAATAGAAATGAAATAAGTTTCTCTGTGATATGGTAAACCTTACTGAGGTATTTTTTCGAGATGGTTCCCCAAACAATTGAATCGACTAGGGGAGGAGAAAATATGTCTATTTTCATAACTGCTCACCTTTGTTTTTGTCAAATGTAAGCAATTATAATGGGACTGTCAATAAATGTTAAACCGTCCTCGAATGCTGCTTTATCTTCTCTTTCATTTTTGTTACTTTGTACGGCAGCACCTCCCAAACGCGAGATTCCTCCTGACCACCATAGACAAGATATGAAAAATGTTCATATCGTGCACAGATCTTTGTAAAACTTTAAACAAGTAGAAAGAAATCTTCGTGTGTTTTCCCAGATTCCCAATTTCAAGTATGATTTTATCCGGTCGATTCTATTAAGGCAATCGACTTCACGCCCTAACTTGTCACGCCAGAAATAAAAGTACTGTTTAAGATCGTAATTTAATTTTATATTTTATCAAGTCTGAAATTAAAGTTTTCAAATAAGCTCCTACCAGGTAATGTGTGCTGACCTGATTTTTACTCTCCAATCAAGTAATGAGCAAGCTGGTCCTGTATCATAAAAATAAAAGTTTGGAGCATTTTAACTTAATCTTTTATTGAAATTCTGAAAGTGTGGTTCCCAATCTGTAAAGTAATATGGCTAGCTTCGAGGGCAGTAACCAGGATTTGCCCAGTGTTTACGGACAATTCCCGCCTCAACTGCGAGAGAGAGGAAAGATTTAACAATTGTCCGATTCTGCCCGCACACAATTTCTGAATAAAGTAAAGAGTTTAAATCAGGAATATTTTTTATCAACCTTACATCTCTTTCCAGGTAAGAAATGCGTATGTAGTTAGGATACCAATCTGAAGGATCAGATTTTTCTATCGTAGATTGGAGGATAAAACCACTCTGAAAATGTAGTTTGAAAAATCTTCTACTGAGCCTCCTGACCAAAATTTCTTCAAGACTGAAAGAAGGAAGCAAAGTTAGTATTGCCACTCTACCTGCAAGTGTTTGGGAAATTTTTTCTTTGCGATAAAATTATGTGAACCGGTAATAATAAAACTTCCCACGGAGCTTTTTATTTTCATCTACAATAGACTGGATATATGAAAATAAATCGGGGACTCTTTGTACTCATCTATAATTAATCCTGATTTAGAAGATGATAAAGCGATCTCGGATCATTCTGTGCGAAAAGCCGGGTGGCCCGGCTCCCTCAAAGATTTGAAATTCCTTATCTTTAAAAGTCATCTTTTACCAAGTAGTTTTCCAGATTGTCGTGGACCAACTACTGCAACTTCACGGAAATTGTTTTTGATAACTGGATTAGTTTTTCTTGTATTTGTCTTTTAATCACGAATGGAAATTACTGAGATATGGACAAATTTGCGAATTGAGATGCAAAATTATTAAATAAGGATGCGAAATATATAGAAAAATAATACGCCTTTGCTTGCAAGTGGTTAAGATTAAACCGTCCTCAGATATTTAGTTTTGTCTTCTTTCCGTTCAATGTATCCATCAAACCTGCCTGCCGGCAGGCAAGGGTTCATTACAATTATATCCTAAACAGTTCTGGAGTATTTTGCTGTATCTTGTTTACGCTCGATATATCCGTCGAAATTCATTGCAATATTACCGGATGAGAAGCGTCCCATATCTTTTTACTTTTTGAAACCGTCATTGTTCGTACGATTAATTCATCAGCTTCAAATTCTTTAAGGTTGTTCAAGCCCCATTTAAAGTAATCCTTAAACTTAATCTTGAACTTATCCTCGATTGATTTGTAGTTCAGTTCGAAGTCACACATAATTTTTCATTATTACTTCGTGTCGAATGTGATCGTCTTCATTCAACATAACCTTTTTACTGTTGGAATAGTTTCGTTATCGAAGTGTAATATTCTTTTTCTGTCTTGAAGTTCTGTGCGTAAACATTTTTTTTTAATTGACTTATCGCAGTAATTCCGAAAGCATAAAGATCAGCACCAGCGTTTGTGCTATATCCCTGGAAGTTTCTGTAGAGTTTTCTCTCGCATTGCAATGGATAATTCATCATCAGGCTTTGCGAAGTGGTCCATACCGATAAATTCGTAACCGGCACTTGGCGGAGTTTTCAATACTCATTTTAATATTTCAAGTTTCACTTCCGGCTTCGGCAAATCTTCTTCGTGAATGAGTGCCATATGTTTTTCATCACGGAACGTGAGCATAATTGAACAACGCACCAATTCTGTCAGGGAGAAATATCAATAATTTTTTCTAACCGTGTCAGTAAAAGATTTCAATATTGATTGGAAATGGAAGTCTTATACGCAATCAAATCAAGATTGATACTGTGAAATTTCAATTCTCGCACCCAGTTTACAACTTTACGAGGTTAAATCTTCTGGTTGAATTCTGTTGACAGCTTTCTGAACTTGTTCATTAAAATCCCTGCACGCCCATACTAATTCTGTTAAAGCCATTGTTTCGTAAAGCTTCAAAGATGTTCCTTTGTTAAATCACGGATCTATCTCACAGCTATTCTCTGAATTTTCATTAAACTCGAATGATTGATTTATGTATGAAGCAAGTTTGTTAATTTCTTCCGGTTTGAGATGAGTTGGAGTTCCACCGCCCCCAATGATGCTGTCCCTTTTCTGTCAGGCAGAAGGTATGTTCTCATCAAATCAATTTCTTTCTGAACGTATTTTATGCTCGTTTATTCTTTCACGATTTCGTGTTACAAGCATATTGCGGCCACAGAAAAAGCAAGCGTATCGCAATAAGGGAATATAGAAAGTAAAGAGATAGATCGGGAAGATTTTTCCGTAATTAGTTTTTACGATTTCATCAATAAAATCGAATGAGTAAAATGCTCATTGAACTGCGGTAGCACGTCGGGTAGCTTGTGTACTCGGACTAAGGTTTATCGTATTTCTGAATTTTTTTTTAAAATCAACTTCAAACATGTGATTTCCCTATAAATTTAATGACACCAGATGACACAGATATTACTGATTCTCGCAGACAAAAATCTAAATCAGCGAATATCTATTGTCATCAGCTGAATCTATTCTTCTAATTAATGAAAAACTTTACTTTCCTCTTTAACATAATTAGCTAAAACTTTTACATTCTCTGGATCAATGTCGACAGGATACCATAATAAGATTAAAAATGTATCACATCACCCTTGCCGAATGACTCGAGAACTTTCTTGCTTCTCTCTTTTTTATGAATGATGGATCAGCATAAAATGCTGTTGGATCGAGATTTCTGGATTACCAACTTTCATCAGTTTCACTTTTTCGTCTCACTTTCTCAAGCTCCGAGTGTCCAGTCAGCACTACCAGCGCATAGAAAAAGATCAACCCCGGCCCCGTGAACCAACCAATGAGCGGGATAAACGTCCATAAGAACAACAGGAACATAACAATGCCCATGAGGAAAACAGCGCCCAACAACGATAACCAGGCGCCACCCAAACGACGGTAGCCATCGAGAATACTGCCGGGATGCCCAAAATAAGCGTCCACCGCCCGCCGGGTCAGCGCCGCCGCGCCAATCAATCCCAATGCCCCACTCAGGAGGCCCACCACCAACGAGCCAAACACAGAACTGGTGCCGGCCGCCTGCGACATCTGCAAAAACCAGGTGAAGGGCGTATCCCCAAACACCTCCGCCGTGACGGCGGAAGTATCAGGCGGCGGCGCTAAAAGAGATAGCAGGATATTGGCGACGGTAATGGGAATCTGGGAGATGGCAATAATGCCGATCAAGGTGAGAAAGTTATTGCGGTAGAGGCGAATGGCTCTGTCGAATAGCTGCCCGGCGCTTAACGGCCGTAACTCTGCCCCCGATTTTGTTATGGATGTGTCAAACATCAATACCCCCTTTTGATAACCGGTAACGATAAACCAAAGGATATAACGCGAAAATTCTAACAATGGGCACGTTAACCGGCAAATGAATAATCACACCGGGCACGGCCGTTCACGTTGTAAAGCCGCCACGCTTACTCTATAATCCCCTGTATTGAGGAGAGGATTATGAGACAAACCTTGATTGTTCTTTTAAGTTTCTGGTTGGTTCTGCTTCTGGCAGCCTGTGGCGACCTGGCCAACCAGATTGTCGGCGCAACGGCCACAGCACCCGCCCCGACCGAATCACCCGCCACCCCCACCACCGGTCCCACCCTTGAACCCACCGCTACCTCTGCCATTTCTGCAGAACCCGTACAAGGCATCGCCACCGTAGACAGCATCGAAATACAGATGTTGGAAACCTTCCCCGTGCAAGTGAATGTCCAGGCGCAAGGTAATTTGCCCGATGGTTGTACCCTCATCGAACAAAGCCGCGCCGAACAGCAAGGGAACACCTTTGTTGTTACCATTTCCACCATCCGCCCGGCCAACATGATGTGCACCCAGGTTGTGGTCCCCTTTGAAGAAGTGATACCGCTTGATGTCGAAGGGTTGCCCGCCGGTATCTATACAGTGGATGTGAACGGCGTGATCAGCACCTTCACCCTGGACGTGGACAATGCATTGGCGGCGGAAACAGCCACGCCCACCGATTCGGCCAGCGCCATTATTAACGGCCGTATCTGGCATGATCTTTGCACCGTTCTCACAGACGAAGCGGGTGCGCAAATTGCGCTCTCCACCGGCTGCGTGCCGGTTGGGGATGATGGCACATTTGAGGCTAACGGCCGTCTGGAAGATGGCGAACCAGGATTGAGTAACATCCTCATCAGCCTGGGCAGCGGCGCTTGCCCGGCCACCGGTCTGGCCACCACCCTCACCGACGCCGACGGCGACTATGTGTTCGATGGTCTGGCCGTCGGTGAATACTGTGTC
>JASNYX010000017.1:0-4468 GCA_048499955.1 Patescibacteria group bacterium
CACCTTTTTATACCAATAGGAGAAATCAAAAAGGCAGCGTAACAAAAGAGAAATAACGGAATTGCGAACATCGAATGGAATCGCACTCATGTCAACAATTACTAATTTTTTGGGATTAGATTCCTCACCTAATATCTTTCGAAATAATTCTTCCATTGATGCGGAACTGTTGTATGTTGTTGGATTGAAGATTAAATCATAACGTTTGTCGTTTAATCTTGAATCAATTCGCATTAAAAGTCTTGTGAAATCACCATTTAATGGACCTTTAACTAGTTTTGTAGAGCCTTGTACCATTTCAACATCAAGTCGACGAAACTCGGTAATAATAGAATCGAAATTGAAATACACAGGTGTATCTATAGTAATTTTGGGAATACCTAATGATTGATTCTCTGAATGACTTACTTTAGCAGCTTGTAATAGTTCCTTAAATTTTGCAATTTGATTAGGTGCTGCCGCCTCAGTTCTATCAACCATCAAACCTAGAAGTTCATCGCTTTTCATAAGCCAGTAAGGGAACTCCAAATCACCCGCATTGATGTATTCAGCATCATCGCCAAATACACTTGTGCCATCAACGCTTTGTTTGTATTCCCCATGTAAATCAAAAAGAACAACCGTTGATTTAGGGAATCGTGAAATGTTTTGCAGCAGTGAAGCTACTGTCCAGGATTTTCCGCCACCCGTTTGCCCTAAAATCGCAGCATGTCGTGATAGAAAAGCATCAAAATTAATTTTTGCCTCTTGATCCCTAATTAAGGAAAGTTCCCCGATTGAAAAATTTCCTTCAGCAAACGATTCATAAATTCTGTCAATAACATTCGGTAAAACAGCAAAGACGTCATTGTTTACTGTCGGTAAAATATCGGTTCCTCTCTCGAAATTTCCAGAAGCATCAATTGTTCCAACCGGAATTACTGATAAAATTCTAATTGAACTACTTATTATGTATTGATCTGTAATTTGGAGTTTCTTTATCTCACCGCTGGAAACAGGTGTATCTCTCATAGAGATATCTGAAATCATTGCCAACAGCTTTCCATTTGGAATTGCAATCAGTACAAAAGTACCAGGCTGACCAACTAAAACCGGAATCGGACCCTCATGTGTATTTATAGTTACACTCATATTCTCTTGGACACCATAAATGACTTCTCCAGTAGAAGAATAATCAAAGAGTGAAATATTTATTTCCTCTCCTGATACCGATAATACTTTTCCAATTTTGTAATCCATCATTTTTTCCTATCTGATTAGTTAAAATAAGTCTGCAAACTTTTTAAAATCCCAGAGATTAAAACTTGCGCTTTGTTCATTCTTGTTGTAATAAACTTTATCGTTAACCAGGTAATGAAAACTTGGATGTTCTTTCAAATTTGACATTTCGGGAGTTTCATCTTTTGACAAAGCAAAGAGTCTAAGAGATCTATTGTTTAGTTTGGGAACAAACAAAATATCATTAATATGCTCATCACGGTAACTATATCCACAGGATACAATAAACTTGCATTGATTTCCAATTATAGATGAAGCGTATCGGAATAATTTGTCGTATGGCGCTTCAAGTGTTTCTATGACTTTAGTTCGTCTGGGAAGAATCATGCATCTATTTGGTGCATTTTCACTTAAAAAGGATTCGAAAGTGTTTACATCATCTTTGAACCATGAAATAGAACCGTGAAGTTTCACAAGTATAATATGCGGTTCTTTAAAAGGTTCAAATTTCCTTGTATGATAATCGACTTTTCCATATTTCAGATCTAATCTTTCGATGTCAAAATATCTATTTGCAATTCCTTCAAAACCATTGTGTACAGGAATATGTGCTTTTGCCGCTGCCATTTCAAAGCATAAATCATAGTTGGTTGTGAATATCCAAATGGGTTCATTCCTATTCTGCAAGCGACTTTTTAAACCTTTTAGGAATTTGATATGATACTCAAGATTAGGAGCTGCTACTTCATTTATTACATCTACAATATACTTTCTAATCGAATCGGTCAGTGAATCAATATCTTTGTATCCTCCAGTTGTACTTGCACGATTGATAAAATCAGAGAGAATTTCAATATCGGGCTCTCCTTTCTCAACATCGAGTATTTGTCCCTTCTTCTTTAAAATCTTTTCAATTAATTCAATTTCTGGCGAAGATAGTTTCTTTAAGACATGGGTCGTCAATTTAGAAGTAAGAGGATACCCAGCAGCAAAAGATGAGCCCGCACCAAAAAAGAAACCAATTTGACTAAGCCCCATGTTTGAATTGGGAAATAGTTCTGAAAGAGTTATGTCCATTTTATTTCTTTCCCTTTCCCCATCACCGCTTCTACTATCATTGCTTCTTTGTACTCCCGAACAAGTTCTATTTCCCGTTCGGCTTTTGCTATGGTAATATCAATGGAGGTGGTTTCGTTTTTTATTAGTGATATTATTATTTTTTGTTCGTCTATTGGGGGTATAAATAGAACAAAGTTCTTTATCTCATCAATAGTTAATCCCTCTCTTGACGCCCCTTCAACGGTGTTTATTAAGGTCTGAATCCTATCGGATTGAATTTGAAGCATTAAAAATTCAGAATTAATAACATCCGGGATCGGCCGAATAATGCAAACATGTTGGTTGACATTTGCCGGTGCATCAAAGTTATAAATTTGGCATCTTCCTATTGAAGCTCCTGTAAGATTTATTAAAACATCATTGAATCTTACTTGCGAGTTTTCCATGTCAGCGTTTATTTCTTCAGATATGAAAGAAACGCTCTCTAATCGAAGTCCTTCATTATGTATGTTTTGACTTCGAAGGAAAATCACACCCTCATCCTGATAAACCTCTGCACCTCCTCTTGGAGTGATTCCACTACCTACTTTTGTGACACAAAATTTTAATCTTATTGTCTCTGCGTTAATTTTCAATAATTCATCAATAACTCGCTGCCTCTGCTCCTTCAGCAGCTCAATTAACCGCTTCTTCTTTTCGATGAACAGGTTTATCTTTTCTTCTTTAGCTTTAATGAATTCAACTATTTTGTCCTGTTCTTCTTTTGGGGGCACAACAGTAAAAATACTGAAGAATTTATCAGAGTATAAACGAAGCCGGCTGTCAATAATGCCTGTGCTGTTTCTGCGAAATTCAGCTTTAAATAAAGCTGTTGTAAACAAGTAACCAAAATATTCAGGGTTGTTGCCCTCCCTTATACGGTAAACACAATATGCCGGACTAGTGATGCCTTTGTATGGTGATATACCCATACTGCCGTTCCATGCAAGCATAATGTTCACAACAAGGTCCCCTGGCTCAACCAGTTTATAACCCTCAAGACTTTCTGCATTGGTTAAATGGTCGTCTTCGTTTTCAAGACTTTCACGCTTTAAGGTAACTCCGGTGTAATGGGAAACGGAGAGCAGTTCTTCTGCGCCTGATTCGCTCCGGTTATCAATTTCCCGGAACAGGTTTTTAATACGGAGCACCTGCCAGTGAGGAGGGAACTCACCCAGCCATGCGGTTTTATTGGTTTCTTCGGCGGTTGTCATTTTATTCATTAATTACCGTTTTATATGCCTGCTGCGGGTGGTTGGGCATTTCCGGAAAACCATACGCAAGTTTGCCGGACTCCCGCAGAGGGGTGAGGAAATTTCTTAACAAATATTTTTCACTTCTTCCCAATATCCCGCTTAATTCTGAGGATTTCAATGTCCTCCAAGCACATAATTCCAGAACTACGGCTTCCAGCACTGCCGGATCTGCAATTCGCAAAGGTAACTTTTCCACCGCTGACTTAAGGGCAGGGGGAAGCTGGTGCACTAAGCTCGTGTTAACTGGTGCACTAAGGTCTTCAACTGGTGCACTAAGGTCTTCCACTGGTGCATTAGGGTCCTGAACCGGTGCAGTTTCAGCATCAGCCGGGGTATCCGTCCAAAATGGGAAAACCCGACTTGGGGTATAGTAGGTGTTGCGTCCTTTTCCTTTCTGAAGAAGAATGTCTTTGTCTCTTAGCCCCCTCAAATCAGCACTCGCGTGCAGAGTATCCATTCCGTTGAGCTGTCGGTAAGCGGCATTATCAATGGCCCCGACCTCTTTTACAAAAATTAATGCTCTTTTTTGGTTATCTCCAAGATTATAATGATTAATCTTTGCCAGCCATTTTACATCATCTTCATTCAGGAAGTGGTGCAATAGCAGCCGGGCAGTAAACAGATTGTTGCTATGGTCGCTTTCAAAAGTTGGCGGCATAAGAGCTGCCTGCTCCATCAGGTTCCGCATTGTTCTGATGCCGCTGCCCTTGGTCTCAGCAAGATTTGTGTCATGAAAAATGGCGGCAATAAAAGGATTCCGGTTTCGTGAGCCCGGTTCACCAAGCTGTTCCTCAGGTTTAAGTGAAAAACCAGGGTTCTTTATTTCCAGACGGTTTCCATACCGTATAACCTGAATGGGCTGATTTTCGCGATCTGTTCTGTGAATAAATGCGTTA
>JASNYX010000018.1:0-2706 GCA_048499955.1 Patescibacteria group bacterium
CCCTGACCTCTGGCAATTCATCTTTCAGGCCGTTCGCTGTCATTACCTTTTTTCTCTTTGCTCGCAATTCCGCTGATCAAAAAAGTAGTGAATAAAATTATGAGAAAGGTTTTAAACCAACCGGAATCCCCATAAATATCAGTAAATTCAACAACAAGGAATACACAAAAGAAAAATCCTGACAGAAAGAGATAATTGTTTTTCTTGCTCATGGTTGTTTCTCATTATTATTATGAATAGCTCGTTTATTCTCGGACCGGAAATATATCACTTTTTCTGTGTCTATACCTCAGCCCCTCCTTAAAACCGGGCTGCAACTGACAGACAAACTACCATAGTTAGTGAAATTCGTGTTCTTAATTTGTGGCACCATTCCAATCGCATTTTTACTCGAATTAACACTAATTTTGGAAACTAATTTTCACGAATTGCATTCCTGGAGCTCTGAGTAATCCCCTTTACTTATCGAAATTAGTATGGCATTTTAGCTGTTAGGATGACAAGAAATTGGTTAGAAGCCCGTGGCAAGTTTGAATCTATGCTAAGAAGTAACCCCTGCGATACAATCCACCGCAATATAACATTGGGTTAACAAACTATATGAACTGGAATTGAACCATAAATTGGGTGCATGTCTTTTTTGTAGTTAAACGAAGGTGACAATTTGATTGCACATCACTGTCAACCAGCACAAATGTTAAATAGAAACACAAACCTTAAATATTGCGCGACGACCCACATTGCGTCAAGCGTATGTTATAAATCGTATATTTCATACCAGATCACTAAAACTTCTAACTCTTATCTCGGAAATTCCATTGGTTTTAGGGATATGTATAGGACTTGGGAGTTCTGTCGAATTAAACTCTTGTCCTTGTTTAGAGCATATTTTTCTGAAGTCACATTCTTCACACTTGCTATTACTTGGGCGCATAGGGAACTCCCCATCAAGAATTCTATTTACAGCCCATTCAATATTCTGAATAGCTGCTTGAATTGCTAAATCTGTAATTGGAACATTTACTCTATTTGGTGATTCTCCAGTATTGGGTGCTTTTAGCAAGTGAACCGAGCCTGTTTTAGCGTTCTCCCCAAGAACAATATCAGCTGCATAGGCGTATAGCTGAACTTGCAATGATAGATTGATCCAAAAAAATGGATTTAACTGCCCTTCAGGGAAGTCCATTGACTTGAAATCAATTACTCGTGCTTCCAGAATATTACCTTCGTTGTCCTCTCTTAAAAGCAAATCAATTGAACCTGTTATTAAGGCTCTGTCTGCTTTTATCTCAAACCGCTGCTCTAAAGACCGGCTTTGAACAAAATCATCTGGATATCCTTCAACATAATTCCCAACAAGTCTTCTTGATGCATTTTTTGCCCTCTCATATGGGCCTTCTCTTTCAGGGTCTCTTGATGGAAAAACATGCTTTAAATGAAAAACATCGTTGGCAATTTCTTCAGCTTGTTCCCTTGATGGTGTTGAGTTATTGAAGAGTTGATGTATTCGATTTATTGCTGTGTGGGTTGTTAAGCCATAACCGAAAAGCTCAGGTACAGCTGGGCTATAACCATAAACTTTCCTAAATTTATATTTCATGGGACATTCCAAGTAGTCCTTTATTTCAGTAAAACTTGTAGGCATAGATTCTTCATCAATACGCATACGTGGTTCGGCTCTTTCAATATTGTCAGGTAAATGTGTTGCATCACTAATGATTGACGGATAATTCAGCCCCTGTATCCTAAGTTTGAATGGGCTAGGGGTTTTAGGTCTTTGCAATCCTGGCTGAGTGCTGCTGCCTGTAATGTACAAAAACCGTTCTGCTCTAGTCAGTGCTGTATAAAAAAGTCTTGCTTCTCCAGCATTATTTGTTTGGTAAAGTCCTCTTGATAAAGGATTTTGAATTAAGTTCAGTGGTAACCAACCAGTGTAATTGCTTCTTCTCAATGGAAACCGTTGCTGAACAACGTCTACGATGAAGACCACTGGAAATTCAAGCCCCTTCATTTTATGAACAGTCGAAATTGTAACGGCATCGGGTCTTGATGTTAACTCTACTTGGGTGGTGTCATAACCGGACTCAGCAACATTTTTAAGAAAATTTAGAACGCTTTGATACCTCAGACCAGTATCTATACTCACAAAAACCTTTTCAATGTCCAATATTATTCCACTAAAAACTCCTAAATCACGCATTACCTGTTCAGGATTATGAAACTCTGTTGTTGACAAATTAAATGCTTCAATTAATTCATGAACCAATAATTGCGGATAAACTTTTCTTCTTGCCCCGCCAATCGGTCTGTGTATTTGGTTATTCCAATCAGCTAATATTTCTAAAAATCTATTTAAATCAGCATTTGGGAAGACAGGTAAAACATTTGAGTTGAAAAAATTAGTTGCTTCCCTTCTTGGATAACCGGGTTCTCTTAATAGTCCCATTGAATCTCTGAGTGTTCTTGCATGGAGTCTTTCAAAAATAGAACCCTCCGCTTCAATAATATAATTTATCTCAGCATCAGAAAGAGCATTTGTATATTCTCTGTGGTATGGTGCCCCTCCATTTCGTGTGCCGCCTTGTACCGAACGCATCAGTATTGCGAAATCAGATTTTGTTAGTCCTCTTTCAAAGCCGTCACCTTCAACGTATTTAGTGCCAATCAATTCGTTTATTCTCATAGCAATCCATTCAGCTTCATCAT
>JASNYX010000019.1:0-2304 GCA_048499955.1 Patescibacteria group bacterium
ATAATAATTAATTTGGATTTTACCGGAATACTTTGAATATAAATTTCATTGTAATATCATAAAGATATAAATATTCATGAGGCATTCGTTGTCTTGAATCATCCGGGGTAATACATCAAAATCTAAATATAATTAGGACGTACAAAGGACGTATAGAAATATGGCAAAAATACTAACAGCTAAAGAAATTGAATCACTAAAACCAGAAACAAAGGGATATAGGAAGCTTGTAGACCGGAATCTCAATATCTGGGTAGCACCCAATGGAACGAAAACATGGTCTGTGAGATACACGGTTAATGGTAAACAACATCTTGGTACCCTCCCAAAGCCATTTGGAAAAAAGGGATCTGGGTATATGACACTTGCTGAAGCAAGAATAGAATGCATGCGAATCCAAGGATTAGCTCGCATCGGGATTGATTACCAAATTCAAAATGAAGAAGAATTAAAAAGAAAAGCTGAACTTAAGGAGAAAGAAAATGCAGACAATTTAACTATTAAAAATTTATTTGATATATGGATAAAAACCGGGGTAAACCGAAAGGATGGTAACAAAAGCATCATTCAATCTTTCAATAAACATGTATCACCAATTATTGGAGCTATAAAAATCAAAGAATTAAATGAAAATCATTTAACAAACCTTTATCGTTCAATAATCAATTTAGAAACAAACAGAACAGCAGTCATGGTTTCTAAAGATATCTGTCAAATGTTAACCTGGGGGGAGAAACGAAGACCATGGCGATCATTGATGGCAGAAGGAAACCCTGCCTCACTTGTTCAAATTAAAAAACTCCTCCCACCTGACTATACAAACATACGGGAACGCATTCTAAGTCCAGAAGAAATCTGGAACCTTAACCAGATATTTTCGAATATGACCACCAATTACAAAAATTCTAAGGAAAAAAATGGAATTGAAAGACCATTGAAGAAGGAATCTCAGCATGCTTTATGGATTAGTCTTAGCACAACATGTCGTATCGGTGAACTATTAAAATCTGAGTGGCGCCATATAGATTTTACAAACCGCACTTGGCTCATCCCAAAAGAAAACACTAAGGGTGAAAATGGTAATAAACAAAATATTACGATATTTTTATCTGACTTTACATTAAAACATTTCAAGGAACTATATGAATTAACAAAGGAATCGAAATGGGTATTTCCAGCAACCTATAAACCAATGTCACATATTTGTGAAAAGGCTGTTTCTAAGCAAGTTGGCGACAGGCAAATAAAATTTAAAAATCGCACAAAGAAATTAACGTCTCGCCGAGAAAGCAACAGTCTTGTGTTAGGCAATGAAGACTGGACTCCACATGACCTACGAAGAACAGGGGCAACGCTAATGCAGAAACTTGGCATTCCTAATCACATTGTAGATTTATGCCAGAACCATTCCATTCTTACTGGAACACAAAAACATTATCTTCTTTATCGATATAATGATGATAAAAGAGATGCATGGCAACGTCTTGGTCAGAAATTGGAGCAAATCATCAATTCACCCAATACTCACATCGGGTAGCTATAAAGTTAGACTGAGCTTTTAGTGAACGGATGACAGCTAACCCTAGTTATTGCAGTGATCAACATGGAGATATTATTGGTAACTCTTTAATTAAACATAATATTATGTTGTTATAATACCCAATGGTGATGCAACTGATATGAAACGGGTTCAGGTCATCCGATTACGCAAGGCTGAAAGGATTCAGCAGTACTTCCAGCATAGACCCGTTCGCTATGCAGCTTGATTCAAATTCATTGACCCCGGAGCAATAATACTCGCGATGAATAAATTAAATTTTGGCGTGAGCTCAACAAATTCCTTATATTAGGAAGCGTGCCAGCCATTATTTTGGCGAAATACCTTCAACCACTTCAACGCCCAACATGCTTCGCAGAGGGATAAGCGAATCAGGGAACTTCGATTCCAGAACGAGTAACGCCCGTGCATTTTGTGGCAAAGACTCGGTGAGCAACACTGCTTCCATGACTGCTCGGTACTTAACGCATTGAAATAGCCCTCTAACAATATCGCTTTCAGCCGAAATGGACGACTTGACTTCCGCAGCTACCCAAACTTTCTTGCTTTTGAAGGAGACGTCTAGACTGTCCCCAGAGGGCAGAAGAAATTCGGTGATTCCTGTGGGGGCGTTTGTGCCAAGACCGATGACTTTTGGATTCTGAGCGACATACGCCTTGAGTGCCTTGTGATCTTCGCTTTCGCCGCCGCCGAATCCACCAGTAGCTTGATTTACAAAAGACGTGAAATCAAATGCAGTTGGTTTA
>JASNYX010000020.1:0-2188 GCA_048499955.1 Patescibacteria group bacterium
ATCAAGGGTTAGAAATGTCTCAGTCTGAATATGTTCGCTGGGGATGAGTGATGTTGTAGTGTTATTAGATAAAAAGGAACGCATTGAAATAGTCCTAATTACATCCCTTTAGTAATCAAAAAGTGGTACGATAAGAATGGCAAAGCATAAGATATGCCAATATTTTATCGGGGGTAGAGTGCGAGTTCATCGGCTAATCTTTCGTTTGGATTTTCAGAAACCTAATTTTGATATTGTTAACAGTCCTGGTACTGTAATGCAAATTCTTAGTGACATGGGTGACCAATATTGGCCTGGGTTTCAGGATGACTCTGCCAATAGAAGAGTGAGTGCAACAAATAATATTAAAGAAACAGGAATATTTAGACAGATTTCGGTAGAGCCAATAAATCTTAATTTTGCATTTGAATCTGTTGCAGGTGTTGATATTAATTCTTTGGATATGGATGACACTTTTTCTGCATTATTTAAAGGTGTTCGTGCAATTTGTGAAAAATTTGGAATTCAGGAAATTCAACGAGCTGGAATTCGTTTTTTTATTCTAAGTAATATTCAACAAGGAAATTTTAGGTTGAGTCCGTCATTTAGAGGACTTCTTGATCCTCGATTAGTTGGAAAAGTTAACACTACATTAGGTGAAATAAGGGATATTGGGCTATCGTTTGATGGTGAAGCCTCAGATAAATTAAGCTACCATTGCAGATTTGGGCCATATGAAGCAAATGAAGCGAAAAAATACTTTTCAAGTACTACATCCAACATATTCGAAGAGAATGAGGTAAATGCTAATTTTATATTCGACTTGGATTTATTCGAAGAGAAATTTGTCATGACGGTTAATGCTGACAAGTGGAGCAAAGGGCCTATACAAAAAGCTAAGCAATTGGTTAAAGAAATTGAAATATATTTATCGGAAAGGTCTTAGTCATGCAGCAAACAATGGCAACAGAAATTTCGGATGTATCAGTGCTTCAATATCCTAATAGGGCTCAAGAATCTAGCCGTAAAGGAACCGAACAGAATATTTCACGTGAATATAAAAATTCACTTATGCCTCAGCCTCGATACTTAACAGAAGATAATGCGGAATTAGTAACTGGGAAAATAATTAGTTATCCTAAAGCGATACGGATTGTTAATGTTATTCCGAAAAAAAACAAAAATTATGTGGAAGGAGTTGTAACAAGTCATGACGAGACATCCGTCAAGTGCGACCTAATTGTTAATGAAAAAAATATTTCAATTCAATTGCCGAGATCACTATTTCCAGAGAAAATTTTTTATGGATTGCCAATTAATCTCGAAATAATTAATGAGAGCGGGTTTCGAAAGCCACTTATTACCATTCGAGGGATTAATCAAAGGAATAACGGAAAAATTGCGGAAGAATTTGATTTAATTCTTGGTAAACTTTAATAAAATTGCTAAAGATCCATATCTTGAATGTTGGGCATGGTGACTCGATTGTCCTAGAATATCATGGAGATAATGGTTTAAAAAGCTATGCAGTTATTGACTCGAACTGCAAATCTGATTCTTCTCCACCAGCATTAGAGCTGCTTCAATATCTTGGTGCTAACGAATTAAGTTTCGTGGCGATTACACATCCCCATGCTGATCACTATATGGGAATGCGGAAAATTTTAGAGTATTTTTCCAAACGTATTGATACGTTATATACATTTCCGATTAGGCGTGAGCGAGAAGATATTAAAAAAGCAATTGCTATCTACAAGTCTTTTGCAATTAATACTGATAGTGTGACTTCTCAGAAGTAATTGCTCGAATGGGCGTATATACTTACACTTGCTGCATATGCGCTTGCAAAATTCTGGGAGGATCCGAATGGTAGTAAGAATTTAATAGGGCCTGTAGGTTTTCCAACTGTCGCCATATCTACCATATTACCGCCTGCACGTGTTAAAGGTGAGTTTTTTCAAAGTATATTAGACGGTTCGATAGAACCAGAAAAAGAACCATTAAACAAATTAAGCATGGCATTTTTAATTGAGTACGCTGGTCACCAAATAGTTCTTGGTGGGGATGGCACAAACGATAACTGGACTTACCAGAGCAAAAGATGGGATCGGAGTGGAGTTAAGTTAAATCCAGTAGCGGTCAAACTACCTCATCATGGATCAAAGCATGATTGTGATGCGTTTGTGCAAAATGCAATATTCGGAAGTAA
>JASNYX010000021.1:0-2144 GCA_048499955.1 Patescibacteria group bacterium
TATATATCCGTGGCGGCGATTGCAACGTCTCTACAAAAATTGGATTGTCCTTTGTAGAGACGTCGCAAATGCTAACCGAATGCTATTTATTGATAGGACTATTGCATTTGCGGCGTCTCAGGGGCGAATATGTGACGATTCTCGAGAAAAAACATTTATCGGGAATCAAAAAATGGATTTGCCGTTGTTCCCCTTTGACGGATTTGAGACACTGCAAGTGCAAACCATCCGTGTTTATAAAACATGCGGTTAGTATTTGCATCTTCTCACATTGTATCTGTATAATACAAAGTTAAATGTTAATCAAATATCGGCACGGTAAACCTTCCGTTGCTGACCCTTTTTGTGGTAGGCGGATTTGGATAGGATACATCATAAATGATACTGAAGTCAAATCTTCCCGAACAGATTTTATTATCAGAATCATATTCCTCAATTACCAGTTGACCGGTTTCAACTGAATCACTTATAAAGCGATAAGCAACATCACCCCCAAGATTTTGAAGGAGTGCCTGGTTATAATAAATCGGGTAGGTTCCTTTCCCTTGAAACTCAGGAATTATAATGCGAAGCAAAAGGCCTTTGGAGACAGCGTATATTTCTTTAACACCATTATAAGTACGAAGTTTAGCAGAAGTAGTCTAGGTGGGTGAATCATTCTTAAAAATCTTGTCCATGAAGTTGTAAGAAAGATCGCAGGTAATTATTGGAAAAATCATTGCCCCCGGTTTGGTTTTCTTGTAAGCAAATTTCTCAAAGCCATTTTCGAGTATTAGTGAAATTGATTCAAACCGGTATCTGTATGTTTGAACAAGTGACCATCCTGAAGATAGACCATCATATTTTAAGGTATCACCGGAGGCTTTAAGGATTCTTCCCGGAAAGTATGTCTCAATTGGCAGTAATTTGCCGGTAGAAAGCTCCCAACCGTTACGGAATATTTTTTTATCTGCGGTTATGGTAATCGAGTTAACTGAAAGATTATATGGGGGAAGAATTCCGGGAAGAGTATCTATACTAACCCACGTTCCAATCAACCGCTGATCTACCTCACTTGGTGGCGTGACCGGGTTATCATTGCTTTCGCAGCCCGTGAATAAAAAGAGCTGTGAAATAAGGAACAGAACTGTAAGAGCACCGAAGCGTTTCATGAGAACTCCCTGAAAACGATGAAAAATTAGTTTATTATACGAACAAAAGAAAAAAAATCAAAAGTTTAAAACGCAATAGTGATTACAATCGTACGGATGTAATTAAGCAGAGAATTTCCTCAGGTTAATATCGTAGCTATTTTCATTCGATTTATAGTCACCTGTGCGTCGCAACAAACTTAACAATTTCAACTGATGAAATAACAATTAAGATTTTAATCAATTATATCTACTGGTTCAATCACCTGGGCAACGAATTTTCCGTTCTTAACTTCAAAGGTCGTGATTGAATCAGGGAATAAAGTATTATTTTTAACAGTAAAGTTAAAGCTGCCGGAGAAAGCGCGATTTACGGGATCATAACTCTCAAAAACGATGCTTCCTTTTTTGGAGGAGTCAAGTTCAAATCTATGTCTTATCTCATCACCCACAGTAACAATTTCAGTATAACTGCGTCTGAGAGGATATGACCCTACCCCATTAAAATTAAAAAATTGTATTTGTAAAATATAATCATCAGTCCTAATTGTAAAAAATGATAAATATCCCTGATTCGGAAACATAGTAACTGATGGGTATACAAATTCTGTTCTGCTGAAATGTTCACGATTTAAGAAATTAAAAGATGCTGAACAATTAATAATCGGAAATAATGTGATATTTGGTAGTGTTTTTCTATAACGTTGCTCACTATTCCCATTTTTCAAAATAAGAAATATAGATTCAAACCGATATGAATAGGTATCAAGCGTATCATAAATATTATAAACTATTGTTCCATCAGAGGCCTTAATTAGGTTTTTTATTTTAGGGGATCTCATAGGAACTAATCTGCCTGTGGCAAATTCCCAGCCGTTCTCAATAATACCTTTTGTGGAAGTTATAGTAAAGGAGGAGACAAAAAAATTCACAGGAGGTAAGTAGGGGATTGAGTCAATTTTAACCCACGTTCCAATCAGCCGCTGATCTACCTCACTTGATGGCGTGACGGGG
>JASNYX010000022.1:0-1880 GCA_048499955.1 Patescibacteria group bacterium
TGTTCTTGCGCCTCTTCTTTGGCTTCATAATATAAAAAAAATGGAAGTATTGTGGCCAGATCATAAACCTGAACGGGGTCAATTTATACGAGTTGAAAATCAGTCAAAATCTTTACTAGTACCAAACAAGAATTATATATTTTTGAGAAGATTCAGTGCAAAAGATGACAAGAATAGATTAATTGCCGCACCTCACTTTAGCGATAATCTTGACACAGAATTTATTGGAATTGAAAACAAGGTTAACTATATCTACAAGAAGATTGGGTATTTTGAAAAATCTGAAATTATAGGAATTTGTGCCCTTTTAAACAGCAAGCTTTTTGACCAATATTTCAGAATGTTCAATGGTAATGTAAACGTAAGCGCAACAGAACTTAGAGAAATTCCGTTTCCTCCTCTTGAGGACATTAGAGAACTTGGTGATTCTCTTATTCTTTCAAAAGATTTTTCAGAAGCAAATATTAACAATACCGTAAGTAGATTTACCGAATATCAAGAAGCCCCTGCATGAAAAAAATTGACGAAGCAAAACAAATTTTGAGAGAATTAGGCCTGCCTGAGGAACAGCAGAATGAAATTTCAGCACTTACTTTGTTAGCTTTGTGCCGAATAAAACCTAAATCTAAGTGGAATACCGCTACACGAAGCAGTCTGAAAATTACAAAAGGAATAATGGCTTTTGTTTCTGAAGTGTATGGTAGAAACTATGCCCCAAACACACGCGAAACGTTCAGAAGGCAGGTTATGCATCAGTTCGTGCAGGCGAAAATTGCTGATTACAACCCGGACAATCCTGGCCTTGCAGTAAACAGCCCGAAGGCTCATTATGCCATTAGTGAGGCAGCATTAAGGGCGATAAAGAGTTTTGGGACGCCTCTCTGGAAACAGAACATCACCGAGTTTGTTAAACAATCAGGCAAATTAAAAAGTAGATATTCAAGTCGCAGAGAATTATCGTTAATACCTGTAACTCTGAGCAATGGCAAAAAATTAAAATTATCTCCAGGTAAGCACAATGAAGTTCAAGCTGCCGTTATCCACTTTTTTGCTTCCAGATTTGCAAAAGGAGGGAAAGTACTTTATCTTGGTGATACAGCAAACAAAGATCTATATTTAGACAAGTCATTTTTAACTAAACTAAAAATACCGATAGACAAACACAGTAAATTACCTGACATAATAATTTACAGCGAAAAACAAGATTGGCTCTATCTGATTGAAGCGGTTACTTCCCACGGACCTGTTTCCCCTAAGCGAATAGTTGAACTAGAGGAACTTTTAATAGAAAATAAGTCAGGGAAAATTTATATTACCGCTTTTCCCTCTATGGAAGAATTCAGGAAACATTCCATGAATATTGCCTGGGAAACCGAGGTTTGGATTATGGATATTCCCGACCACTTAATCCACTTTAATGGGGACAAATTTCTTGGACCTAGAAAAAATACGTATAAAACAGAATAATGCTGCTTCGTGAAAAAGATAAACAGACTCTTGAATCAATCTTTAAAGAGATTACAGGAGATTTTGAAGTCTGGGCTTACGGCAGCCGCGTTAACGGAACTGCTCACGAAGGGAGCGATCTTGATCTGGTAATTAAAAGGAATGATTCTCAGCCGGTTCCCTATGAGGTTATGGATCAGTTGAGAGAAAATTTAACTGAAAGCAATATTCCAATACTGGTGGAAATACGCGACTGGGTAAGAATACCAGAAAGTTTCAGGAAGAATATCCTTGATAAATATGAGGTGCTTTACAGAAGCGGGAAATTATAATCAGAATCAAGAATAACTAAACGCAGAGTATCCCGCAGAGTCGCGCAAAGTTATAAACTCACTTTCCACCGCTGTCGCCATTGTCCCCAGAGCTCGCTTAAA
>JASNYX010000023.1:0-1590 GCA_048499955.1 Patescibacteria group bacterium
CTGTGTGTGGGGCATCTGGCAACTGGAGACAAAAAAACAGTTCCAAATGGTCTCCATTCAGAACCGTTTTTTAGATTGAGATCATTTTTCAACTTCGTGACCTTCCACCCTTGACACTCCTATTTATCGGTAGGTGCGTTTATATTTTACAGGCATTTTGCTATCTCGAAATCATCTTGCGTGATAATTCCATGTGTTACATTGTTGATAAAGTAGTTTCTTTTGTCTGTATTGATAGCATTTGCAATTTCTTTAAACGATGGAATTGTAGCCATTGGCTTAGTGGCAGTCGCCAATAAAAGGTGAAATTCGTCTATCTTGCTCTTGTCGCTCCCTAGAATTGGAGTTATCCAATTAATGTTTAATTTCAAAGACTGAGTAATACAACTTCTTTCTCGTGCAACTTTATATTCAAGAGCATTAAACTCTTGGTTCTTTTGTTGTCTAAAGAGTCCGTCAATTTTTTTCTTGACGCTTGTTTCGATGATTGAATCATTTGGTAAATAAGCCAATACTCCCCAATCCGCAACAAAATTTCCTTTCATGCCTTCTGCTTTTGATAGGGCTATACACTCACAAAGTAATTCATTTGGATTGTTAATGTTTTCTCGCATTGGAACAACGTATGCAAAGCCATTCCTTTTTGCCATTCGATTTGAGAAAACCATAGTCATCCCAGACCTTGATTTTCTTCCATACCTAATCGGCACTTTAACAGGAATTTTATTTTTAACTTGTAAATGTGATGTTCTCCAGTTTAGCCTTATGTCATCGCCTTCGTTAACAAGATGATTTTGCCATAATAGTGAGCCGATTATTATCACTCCACATTTTAAGTTCCAGTTCATTGTTTTTTCCTTCTCTAAACAGTTTGGAGGTTGACTAAGTACCTACTGGTGCGCGTTATCTGCGCTTGATGAGCGCCACCAAAGCCCACACTATGAGTACTAATAGCCATGCCCCACCTGTAATGAATATTAATACAAAATGAAATATGATTTGCCCAATGCTAACGGTTGAATCACTTTCCCTAGCGAAGTTTGAAATAGGCGGAGTGTCTATGTAGGGTGTTTTGGGTAGATTTTTACGTGACAAATTAATTTTTTCTTTTACTGTTGAATAAAATTGAGGAACTGAACTGGATGCCTGACCAGACATTCGTTCGGAAATATATTTGATTGGGTCAACCTGTACTCCATCAATCAGTAAAAACAATGTATCTTGATTTGATACTAGCCAATTTCCCCCAAGTTCGTGAATTATAACTTCACCTAAAAAACTTCCCCATATTTCGCCTGTTCGCTCTATCATTTTATCGGTAGGTTTGTTTTCAGCCTTGTATTTACTGATTTCGCTAATTGCATAATTCAGCATACCTTCCAAGTCAGGCAAGGAGTTTTCTGAAAAACTAAGAGACTTTCCAAATCGCTCTTTCGCAGATTGGATTGCCAAGTGTGCTAATGATACGGTAGTTTCAGTTTCTTTCATTTACTGCCTTTATACAGAATACAAAGATGAGTTATTTTCCGAAGGAAGCCGGCGAACTAGGGGATATACCGCCACCGCATAACTGACTATAGACGGCGGCGG
>JASNYX010000024.1:0-1571 GCA_048499955.1 Patescibacteria group bacterium
AAAATCCGGTACGTTTTTTAATAAAGTTAGTAAAGTGCGGCTGGTCGTCAAAATTCAGATAATATGCAATTTCCGAAACGGATTTGTCAGTTGCCTTCAACTGAACTTTTGCTTCAAGCAACAATATATCGTGAATGATTTGCAGCGGAGATCGTCCAAAAGTCTCACTTACCACATCAGAAAGATGTTTAGGGCTAATATGTAACTGTTCTGCATATTCACTAACTGTCCTCTTTTCAATAAATTTCTTTTCAACCAACAACCTGAAACTATTGGCTAATTGTTCTTGTCTGCTTATGTTCTTTTTTAATTCCTTTACCCGAATCCTGTATATTTCGCGTACTCTCAACAACAAAATGAGAATAAGATTGCAAAGCAAGAAATCTTTTTCCGGCGAAGGGCGATTGTATTCTTCAAGAATGTTTCTGAATGCTTGCTGAATAATTTTACTTTCCTTTTTATTCAAATTAATGATGTGGGGTGCATCAAAATGAAAATAGGGGAATTCCTCATGAATAGGCCGGGTTAATTGAGGTTTCAGAAACTCCGGTTTAAAATGAATACAATATCCTTTGCAATTTTTTATGTGGTCACTTGCATACAACATATTTTCAGGAACGATTACAAGGTCATTAGGATTTAACACTAAATGGTCGGCTCCTAATTTTACATCATGCTCTCCTTCCAATAATAAATATATGAGGTTAAACTGTCTTCTAAGGGCAGGGATGGCATCACAATTTTTGTGTTTGTCCTCAAGCGTACCGGGCATGACTAACATGTCAAGCGCATACGGTTTAGAATCCCTGTTGATCAGTCTTTCGAACATCTCAAGTGTTTCAATGTTCAGTATTTCCTTTTTTCTCTTCGCTGAAGTTATTTGTTTGCCCATTTGTGGGTGGTATTTACACGTTACCTTGGGTTTATGCGACGTTGTTTGCTGATCTTTTTTGGATATTTTAAATTAACAACGCTTAAGGGCTTATTTTTTCGATAAAGATACCGTTTTTATAAATATAAATTATAAAATTAAATGAATTTTAAACACTTTTAAATTTCGATATAACTCCCGATTTACATACTTAGCCGTATGCCTAATCTAAAAGGGATAAACCACGATTGTTGAGTCAGCGAAATGCCTGATTCAGCAAAAATATTGAAGCTGTCAGAAAGTCTGTAATTAAGTCCGCCGCATAGTTCGCCAAATCCTGTCCCCGTACCGTTTGCATATTGGTTACGGATATGACTATATCCGAATTTCATATCTACAACGGGGGATAACCCTGTTTTTAAGGGTATGAATTCCAGGTTGGCGAAAAGGAGAAGGCCGTTTATTCCTTCAAAATTTACATATCCGAGTCCAAGGCCTGCAAAAAATCTGTTTTTGATATCAATGCCGTTTACGACACTTATATCAATACCATTCTCTCCGTTTAAATAGTATCCCTTCCAGTCCGGACCGGGATCCACCTGAATCGTGTTATTTCGATAGTTTAAATATCCCGTCTCTGCTTTTAATGAATATCTTACCTGTGCCTGCACCTGATCTGATGCCAGGATTGCAATAAAGG
>JASNYX010000025.1:0-1552 GCA_048499955.1 Patescibacteria group bacterium
AGATTCGCATCCACAAAAATTTAGTCTTACCCGCGCGACAAAGCAAGTTGCAAGTGCAAGAATTGAAACAAGTCAATGTGGGAGCACTGCCCTTGTGGCCCGGCATTCCGGCACAGGTCGTGCGCAACTTTCTCCAGCCACCATTGCAAGGATTGATCTTAAGAGCCTATGGCGTTGGCAACGGTCCCACCAACAACGCGGATTTTCTTGCCGCGCTTGAAGAAGCCACCGCCCGCGGAGTGGTGATCGTGGATTGCACACAATGCCTGCGTGGTAGTGTCCACCTTGGGGATTATGCCACCGGCTCCGCCTTAGCCCGAGCCGGAGTCATCAGCGGCTTCGACATGACCGCCGAAGCCGCGTTGGCAAAGCTATCTTATTTATTCAGTCAAAATCTTTCCGTGGATGAAGTCAAGCGATTAATGCAAATCAATCTACACGGCGAATTGACCTTATAAACTTTAATACTATAGAGATAGCTTATCTAAAGCTTCATCTTCCGAAGCTTTTCATCAATATCCTTTAAACCATCATAAACCTGATTAAATTGAGCTATTGTTGCTGAAGGGGCATTGATTCTTCTTGTAGCACCTTTAATATGTGTATGCGCCTCTACATCACGTGCTATTTTAAGAGTCCCTAGTACCGAGCACAGTACTTGAAATTTTGTAGCATCTAATTTTTTTTCGAGTCTTTCAACTCCAGTTAATCCAACTACCTGACTTAACATATGCCTAAAATTTTTTTTGTACTCAAAACCATAATTTTTTTCAACAATCCTTGTTTTTAAGTAATTTCTTATAGCTACGTCTTTGATTTTCCTGTTCGCACAGGTAAGCACAATATTATCCATACTTTCTTCTATCCAGCCACATAGTTCAAGAATTGCTACTTTTGAATAGAGCAATCCTTTATTTACACTGGTAGACGAGTTATACATTTTCTCCAGTGTTACCAAAGTTGTATATATATATCCCCTAGAAATCATACAGCTCCTGAAAATATCCTCTCTGCAACAGTCATTCTATCGATGACTCTTTGTTTACCTGAGAGACCTTCTCTTAGTTTTTCTTCAGAAAATTCTTCATGGGCCTGCAACTTTGCAAAATAAGATTTCAGTGTAGAAGATGTTTGTCCTTGTAAATAATCTAAATTCAAGGAAATACCAACTAAAAGAGCTTCTAATACCGTAATAGTTAATTTTGATGGGATTTTTCCTTCAAATACTTTTTTGAATGCAATATCGACTGTACGGTCAAACAAGTTACGTTTTAATTCAACAGCAGTTTCATCTAAATTTTTATTATCTTCCATATATTCATTAAGGAACTTAGCAAGTCGCCCACCAAATTTTTTATACTGATCATGAAAAGCAAACAAGCGAAGGATTAATTCTTGTTTGGTAAATCGATACCCACTCTCGCTTTTCATCTTATTAATCTTCATCCACGCACTATTTCTGTTGAGTTCTTTGAGTAACTCGTTTAATGTGCCGGAGTAAATACAATTTCTAATCTCTTGATTATTTAATTTCATTCCACCTGAATTTAGT
>JASNYX010000026.1:0-2481 GCA_048499955.1 Patescibacteria group bacterium
GCCACAGGCTGCCACCCACCAGCACACCGTCCCCCATGCCGTCGAGGCGGAACGCCTGTCCCACCATGCCCGGGGCAAAGCCGGCATCGCCTGCCAGCGCGCCGGCCCAGCCACGGACGGTGTCCAGGACGTCCCCGTTGGCGGCCCACCAGCCCACCAAGCCCGCCGGCGCCACCACGCAGTCGCCGACCGCCTGCACCAGGTTGAACACGAGCACGAGGAGCGCTGCGACCAGGCAGGCGCGGGGAAGGCTCTGGGTTCTCACAAGACAGAAACGAACGGGGCATCGCGCTGGGGTACTCACGACACAATGACGGTCGTACTATAAAAGCAAAGCATCTGCTGTCAATGAGGCTCACGAATTGTCGTGCACGGTGAGCGCCGCTCCGTCGCCCGCAGCCCACCGGCGTCCGTATGGCGCTGTGGGAGAGCGGTCGCTCCCACCGCCGCCGGTGATCTGGCCGTCGGTGGCCGTCAGCAGGAAGCCGTAGTTTCCCAGGCCGTTCACCGTGCCCGTGCCTTTGTATTGGGCCTTCGCGCCCTTCTGGTACTTCGAAACGAATCCGAAGGTGGCCTGGTCGCCGTTGCTGTCCGTTACGGTCACGCGCACCGAATTGACGCTGGCTGAGGCGTAGGCGTGCGACGCGCTGGCCTCGCCGTTCACCGACGGAACCACGGCCGTCGAACTCCCGTCGTCCCAGGCAAACGTGACGTGCTGGTTGTCCCGCGCGCCGACGGCCTGGAACGAAACCGTGACGGTGGCGCTCGTGCCGACGGCCAACGGATCTGCCGGGCCAACGACCGAATTGATCACCGGCGTCGTGTCGGCGAGAGCGAACACCGTTCCGGCCAGCTCAGTGATCTTCGGCGTGCCGGTGTCGTCGAAAGTCACGGTGAATCGGCCGCCCGAGACGGTGCCGTCCAGATTGTCGGTCGTGTCTGTCAACGGACTCGTGTCGCCGCTGCTCTTCACCGGTATCCAAGTGGTGCCGTTGAGCCAGGCAAGTCGGAGCGAGGATTCGTCGCTGCCGGCAATGGTCGAGGGATAGAAGAGGCGGGCGGTGATGGAATCGCTCGCATCGGCACCAGAGGCCTGGATGTCGTAATAGGTTCATCCCGCGCCGATGGCGGTACCGCCCGGAGTTTCGAGTACACCGCGGCAGCTGAGCACCACGGAATCCCCATCCACGCTTCCCCCACGCCAAGGCGTTCTTGACAAGTGAAGGGTCTCCGACCAGGCGCCCTCCTGGATTGCGAAGGGTGACCCTCAGGGCGATCAAAAGCTGACGAGTCGCTCGCCGGGATCTGCGCCGTCACCAGACCGGAAGTTGAAGCAGGTCGGGTCTGGAGGAACCGTTCCAGAGGATCTCGGCCCCCCCGCAAAGGCGTTTCCCTGAATGCTGAGTGTGAAACCAGCCGATTCCGCGACCGCGGAGTTTGGGCTGATCGCCGTGACTTGGGGGATGACTTCCACGACGGCATTCAAGCCGGCTCCGCCGAACCCGTCGGCGTCGCTGACGTCGTTCCACTCGCCGGTGGTGGCGATGGTTTGGCCTTCCGATTGCCAGGTCGGGGCGAACATGTGCCCCCAGAACTCACCGGCTCCGTTGAGGTTGTTCGGTTCACCTTCGGCCCAGTTGGCGAACGACACGGGTTCAGCGCTCGACCAGGCGAATTCCGCCCGGCGCGCCAACGGGTCGCCCGCGTTGACGGTTGGATCGGTGTCGTACAAGCCGATACACAAGTGCCGGGCAATGGCGTCCGTCGCGCCGGGGATCGCTTCGTCATGGTGGCGCCATTGGTAGCTCAAGCCGGGATTTCTCACGGAGAAATCCCGGCTAAGGCAAGACCGCCACGTTGGACGGGCTCTTTCTGAGCTGCCATGATTCAGGGAGAACACACAGCTCGCATCGTCTTGAAAGCCGCAGTCGACCTGAGCTTTCGTTTGTAGGCCGGGGCGGTCTTGCTCGTAACCCGCATTTCTTGTGAGAAATGCGGGTTAGCTCATGGCCGCCTCCAGCGACGCCAACCCGCCAGCCCGAGCAGGCCCAGGCCAGCGGCCAGCCCGCAGGCTGCGGGTTCGGGCACGGCGGCCTCCACCAGTCGCACGTCGTCAATGTTGCCGGGCACGCCCGGAGTCGAACTGAACCGCAGCGTGTACGGTCCAGACACGGCTGGCGTGAAGAGCAGACTCCGCTCCGTCCAATCGGAGAAATCGCTGAGGCTGAACACGCGCGTCAGTTCCGGTGCGCCCGCCGTGGGAGCCAGTTCGACGGTGACCTCACCGCTAGCGGGGGGCCAATCCTGGTGGAAGGTGGATTGTAGGAACTTCAGCTCGTAGGTGACTCCCGCAGCCAAGGGCGTGGCAATGTCCTGTCTGAGTATGCTGTACCGCACGCTGTCAGCGAGGTAGCAGAACTGGTCGCCTGCGGGAGTCGGATAAAAGACGCCCGGGGGCTGGGTAGTTCCCCAACTGCCGAT
>JASNYX010000027.1:0-1525 GCA_048499955.1 Patescibacteria group bacterium
CTCCGCCATCCGCACGCCGAGGTCTTCACCAACTCGCTGCCCGTGGCGGGCGTGGACGGCACCCTGCGCACCCGCCTGCGCGGCAGTGCCGCCGAGGGCAATCTGCACGGGAAGACGGGGAGCTTGAGCGGGGTGAACAGCCTCGCCGGTTACGTGACCACCGTGGCCGGCGAACCGCTGGTCTTCGCCCTGATGCTCAACCACTACACCGGCGGGCCGGGTGACCGGCCGGCGCGGGCCGAGCTGGACGAGTTGGCCGGGCTCGTGGCCGGGCTGCGCCAGCACACGCGCGAGGTCAAGGCTAAGGCAGCTCCCGGATCCGCAGTTCCTTGAACTCGATTGGCGCGCCCTCGGATTCCAGACACAGAAAACCGCTGGCCGGCTCGCAGCGCGTCCCGCCCGAGACCTCCTCACCGTTCACCCACAGCCGCACCTCGCCGTTGAGGGCGCGGACGTAGTAGTGGTTCCATTCGCCCACGCCTTTGCTCAGGTTCTTGCGCGGGAAACTGCGCTGGCTGTTCGGCGCCACCGGCGGGAACGGCACCATGCGGGACTTGCCCACCGGAAAGACGTCGCCGTTCGTCGTGAACCAGTCGGGTTTCTTGCCGGTCTGCTTTTCGTACTGCTCGGCGTACCCGTGATCCAGGATCTGGACCTCGATGCCGCCAGGCGGGAGCTGGCCGGGCTTGAGGTCGGTCAACGCCTCCTGGGTGGCCCAGAGAAACACGCCGGAGTTGCCGCCCGACCGCAGGTGCCGCCATTGCACGACGAGCTCGAGGTTGGTGAAGGTCTGCCAGGTGCGGATCACCCCGATGGGCTGGCCGGTGCAGGTGATGATCCCGTCCTTCCAGGTCCACGTGTCGGCGTGGCAATTGACGTTCGTGAAATCGGCCTCGCCCAGCGCCCGCCAGCCAAGGCCCGTGCCATCCACCCAGGCCCGGGGCAGGGCGTCCGGCGATTCGGCCGCACGCGCCGGGGACGAGCCGGCCAGGCCGAGGAAACTCGCGAGCCAGAAGAGGGCGAGGAAAGCGCGCAGGTGGTTGTTCATGGGCCCAGCCTAGCGCCCCGCGGTGCGCTTGGCCACCCCCCTTTGCGGCCCTTCCGATCGGGCAGCCGAACCGACAGGGAGAACCGTCTGCCAGCAGCCCGGCATCCAGGCCCCGTCCAGGCACCTGGATCACTCGCGAAAAGACCTCGGATCGGCGCGGCATTTCGAGGCCGCAGACGGCGTCATCAAACAGGCGGCTCGCGCTCCATCTCGTGTCTCTGGTAGGCTTTGACCGTAATGATGCGATATGGCGATGCGGAGCTTGAAAGGCTCTTGACCGAAACCGAATCCGACCTGGCCGAGCGCAAGGAAACGTGGCAGGGCGATGCGCCCGACAAGGGGCGGCAGGCCATCTGTGCGTTCGCCAATGATCTACCGGACCACGGCAAACCCGGCGTGTTGTTGGTCGGCGCCAAGGACGATGGATCCTCCTCGCGCCTGCCGATCACCGACGAACTCCTCCGCACCCTGGCGGAC
>JASNYX010000028.1:0-1663 GCA_048499955.1 Patescibacteria group bacterium
ATGAGTTCTCCTTCGAAAATAGCCTTCTAAGCAGCGATGGGTAAGGGGTCGAGGGTCACGGCGAAGCCGAGTCTGGTCAGCTGCTTGGTTAGATAAGTGACTTTGCTTTCTTTCTTACGTTGGTCATAGTAGTCACCCCCCAACTCTTGATAGGGCTGGCGACGGGTCAACATATACCAGGCACTTTCCAGCATGGAATGGGCAATGGCGACAATGGCTCGTTTCTTACCTCGCCGGGCGGCCAGGCGATGGTAACGAGCTTTGAGGAAAGTGTCTTTGGTCCGGGAAGCGGCCCAAGCGGCCTGGGTCATCATACTGCGGAGCGGGTTGTTGCCTTTGGTGGTGTGACTGGCATAGCGTTTGCCCCCGCTTTGGTGATTACCTGGGGCCAACCCGGCCCAGGAGACCAAATCTTTGGCCGTGGGAAACTGGCTCATATCCAGGCCCATTTCGGCCAACATCACTTCGGCCACCCGCTCATCCACACCGGGGATGGTATCCAACAGCGCCACCGCTTCGGTCCAACTCAACGAGGGCAACTCCGGTGGGGTTGCGCTTTCCGAAGGGGTGGATGGATCAGGTCTGGGAAAACCGTCATCTGTTGGGGGCTGGCTCATCCGCTCTAACTGCCGCCCAATTTCCACGCTCATTGCCTCGATTTGTTCATCCAGGAAGTCAATATGACCTAATTGTTGGGCCAGAATGAAGCGATGGTGGGGCTCCACCACCCCTACCAGAGCCGCTTCTAGCTCCTTCATCTTCTGGCGCAGCCGCCCTTTGGCTAACTCCGCTAACGCCTGGGGGTCATGACTCCCACGGGCCAATTCCTGCAAGATGGCCCGTGCCGACACCCCCATCACATCACTGACCACACTGGTCAACTTGATATTGGTGCTTTCCAACAACTTCTCCACCCGGTTGACCACCCGCGCCCGTTCCCGGACCAGTGTCGTGCGATACCGGGTCAACTCGCGCAACACCCGCTGCGGTTTGGCCGGAATGAAACTGGCTTTCAATAACCCGTGCAGCATTAACTCCGCCAACCATTCGGCATCGGTCGCGTCGGTCTTACGTCCTGCCACCTTCTGCACGTGCTGCGCATTGACCAACCACACCTCAAACTCCCCTTCCAACAGGTTGTACACCGGCTTCCAATAATCGGCCGTGCTCTCCAACGCCACGTGGGTGCAGTCCCACTCACTTAGCCAGTCGTGCAACGCCAGCAACTCCGCCGTCGTCGTCCCAAACGTCCGGGTCTCCTGCTCCACCTGTTTCGCCGCCGTCACCCGCATCCGACAGGCCACTACTGTCTTCTTATGCACATCCAAACCGGCCACTCGTTCATAAATCTGTCGCATCTCGCTGCTCCTGAAGTTGGTTTCGGCCCGGTCAGATACCCCTCTGTTTGGATTCTCCTTCACGTGCTCGCAGCAACAATCGGCGCCTCCCCAGGGTATCCAGGTCACACTCCTCTTCAGGCTCGCGGCACCAGCGACTCCTCGACCTTTGACCGACCTTGGCCAGCAACTCTACCACAGTTCCCTTGGGCGGCCCATTTTCATTATCGGTGGCGTGCGGCCCGCTCATGAACACTCCTCTGGATACCAAGCGTTGAGGCAAAATTATAATAGACGTGTTGCGAAATAAGGATAAAACGATAGGC
>JASNYX010000029.1:0-1838 GCA_048499955.1 Patescibacteria group bacterium
TAAAGCTCACTTCTGCTTGGCGGCCGACGGGTCGCTGCCATTGCCGGCTTGTTCCTCTGGAGTGGTGCGGCCTCCGTGTCGGAGACGATAGCTGCGGCCTTTCATCTGGATGATCTCGGCGTGGTGAAGAAAGCGGTCCAGAATGGCCGTGGCGGCCGGAACATCGTTGAGGAGCTTCCCCCATTCTTCGATCGGCCGGTTGGAGGTCATGAAGGTGGAGCGGTTTTCATAGCGTCGCATGATGATCTCCAGGAGAACCTCTCCGGCTTTGGCGGGGAGGATTTTGAGACCCATGTCGTCGATTTGCAGCAGATCGGGCTTGAGATAGCGGGCCATGGTGCGGTCCGACTCGGCGGGAGACTGATCGGCCTGGAGCTGGCGAACCAGGTCGAAGATGGAGGTGTAAACGACTTGAAAGCCCGCTTTGATCAGGTGGTAACCGATGGCTTGGACCAGGTGACTCTTCCCCAGGCCGGGCGGTCCGATCATTAAGACGTCCCTCCGTTGACGAATGAACTGCCCGGTGGCCAGGTCATACATTTGTTGCCGCTTGATGGCCGGATTGAACGTCCAGTCGAAGTCATCCAGGGTTTTCTGATCGCGGAAGCCCGCGGCCTTGGTGCGTTTGTCGATCATGCGCTGCTGTCGGACATTGAGTTCGTCCTGAAAGATCAGTTCCAGGAACTGCTCATGGGGAAGTTGATGCGTGCGCGCTTCTTCCAGGCGCAGTTCCAGGCTGTTGAGCAGGCCGGAGAGGCGCAGTTGGCGGGCGGTGGTGGCGAGGTTTTGATTCATGGGTTTTGAGTTTGGGCTCGGATGAAGAGCCCGTATTCACTGAGGTTGCGGATCAAGGGATGGTGCTCTTCAAAAGGGATCTGGGTCTGGATTTCCTTGGCCTCGATCAGCGCCCGGACGTCGCGCAGGCGCCAAGTGCCTTTGGCCAGCGCCCGCTCGCAGGCCCGATTGACGGTCGGAAAAGAGTGGCGATCGACCAGGCGGACCAAGCCCATTAAGGAGCGCATGCCTCCAATGCCGCGATTCTGGGCGACGGCTCGGGCCCATCCCTCACACGAAGGCCCCAGTTGGCTGGCCCGCTTGAGCCAGTAGTCCAGATTGGCCTGGAGGCTGCCCTGGCCTCCGCCAATGCCCCGGGCGTTGGTGAACTTGCCCGGCTCCAACCGGCGGTGGACCTGGATCTGTTTCAAACTGCCATCGGTGTTTTTGGTGAAGATCCGAACCTCACGGCTGTCGTATCGCACCCAGACATCCTGCCGCAGGTATTCCGGGGGAACGTGATAGAAGGCTTTTTCCACTTCCACATGGCCGTCGCGGTGCACGGTCCTGGGACCTTCCCGGAAGCAGGCGAACACCGAAGCGGGCAGCGGCTGGAGAGCCGGCTTTTCTACCACGAAGAGTTGGGCGACCTGGCGCTTGGTGGTGCCGTGAATGCGGAGGTCAGCGACGGTTTCTTCCCAGTGCGCCAGGGCCAGATTCAGCTCCGCCAAAGAGGAAAACTTCCGGCCCGCCAGAGCGTTTTCTTTCACATAGGCGACGCTGTTCTCGACTTTGCCTTTGTGCTCCGGGACCCCCGGTAAACAGGGCATAATGGTGGTGCGGTAGTGCCGGGCAAAATCGATCAATTTGGGGTTGAGTTCGGGATCGGCCCAGTCGGCTTTGAGAACCGCCGCCTTCAGGTTGTCGAGGTTGAGGGTGAGGGTCGACCCGCCGAACTGTCTGAAGGCCGCCTCGATGCAACGCAGGAAGGTCTCCGTGTCTTGCCGCAGGACGGCTTGGCTGTAAGCCTTGCGTGAATAGCTCAGGACCAGGCGAAAGATCCA
>JASNYX010000030.1:0-3441 GCA_048499955.1 Patescibacteria group bacterium
CTTGAGCAGTTGAGGAGGGCAGTGACGTCTAAGTTACTGGTAGTTATGTAGTCACGTCTGGGGTTATCTTTTACTCCGTCTGACCAACCAAGGAAGGTGCAGGTGGGAGGATAAGAGACGGTGGCGGGTGAAGTTGTGCTGTTGGGGTTTATGATTTGGTTGGCGTTCGAGATGGTCGCAGGGAGTGAGGTCTTGTATGTGGCTGAACGTTGTTCGGTAATGGTCCAGCCGAGTGATTCTAGGGTTGCGATGGCTGAAGCGCCCGCTGCGCTATAGGTGGCAACACCAAGGCCAAGGGGGATGTTGGTGATGTTTTTTGTGGTCGCCTGGTTTGCAAACGAGATGAGGGTGGCGTCGAGGTTTTGTTCGGATAAGGTGGTGCCTGTGAGCATGCCGGACATGTTCGTGACAGAGGAGATGTCGAAGGTGGCGAGGGATTGGTTGAAGGCGGTGGCGTTGTAGAACATGCTGGAGAAGTTGGTGGTGGAGGCGGTGTTCCAGTTGGTGAGGGGTTGGTTGAAGGCGGTGGCGAAGGTGAACATAGAATCCATAGTTGTAACATTGGATACGTCCCAAGAGTTTAATGGTTGGCTGAAGGCGCGAGCATTACTGAACATACTACTCATATTGGTGACTTTAGAGGTGTCCCAATTAGATAAAGGTTGATTGAACTGAGCACTTGTATTAAAGACTGCAGACATTATACTGACATTAGAAGTATTCCAATTATTAACTGGCTGGTTGAAAACTGAATTGTAGAACATTGCATGCAAAGTAGTCACATTAGACAAATCTGGAGCATCAGAAGCTGGTGAATAATAATTATAATTACCATAAATTCTTTGACTAGAGTGAAGAGCATTTTCCATACTAGACCACTGAATATTCCCCCATTGATTTATTTCAATAAGCTTCAGTCTTTCAGCAGAATAACCATAAGAATAAAATCGCGGGAAACTCCCCGCAATTTCTACTCTATAAACACCGGGCGCAGGAAAAGTAATAGTTCTCGTGTTGGAAGTAATACCGAGAATAGTGCCATTAATGGAAGACGAAGCAACACTTTCCCAATAAAGGTCGTAGTTGTAGCCGCTGCCGGTGCCAGGAATACGGATTTGGTTACTACCAGAACCACCGAGAGTAAAGCTTGAGTTCCATGTTGTAATAAAATTATCAGGACTACCCGGCGTAATCGCCGCCTCCGCTACCTCCCCCATGGAGAAAAGTGAGAGCAAGAAAATTACTGAAAGGAGGAAGGTTTTTATTAGGGAGTTTAATTTATTTTGGACTTTTGATAAGCATTTTATTGGCATTTTGTATTTTTGAAGAAAAAAGTGGTGTTTAGGGAATTATAACACGGGTGGAAGGTTGCGAGGGAGGGGGTTAGTAGGAGGATTGGGGACGGAGGAAAAACCGCGCGCCCGTAGGGCGCGCGGTTTTTCCTTTTTCCTCTCAAAACACTAGAATAATCCTATCATTATGATAGGATTATTGGTAATAAATGATAGGATTATGTTTAATTTAAACAAAAATTGTAATTCAATCGTGCCAATGAAGAAAATTTTTATTGAACAATATTTATTCTCGACAGAGTTTTATGCGGTTTAAAGGAAAGGGTTAAAAACAAAGCAAAGAAAAGGGGGGAAGGGAAAAGAAAGAGGTGAAAAAGGGAAAAAAGAAAGGGCGAAAAAGCAAAGCTTTTTCGCCCCGTTGTTTTTGTTCCTAAATTCCCTACTAAGAACTGATGGTGTGGAGAAGGAAAAAGGGCGAAACCGAAGGTTTCGCCCTTTATGCTATTTCCCCCAAACAAACCCCAGCCTGTCTTATCCACAACAGCGGCCTGCCAAAACTCTGAATCCTTTATTGGTGCCCCCTTGGCGTACCGGAAAAATACCCATCAAGACCCATAAGGGTTTCCGAGCGACTGATGCCGCTCTTTTCTGACCCCTCTCGGTAGGGGTATATTTATAGCCAGATGTTACAAATCTGACACCCAAACGGCTATTTAAAGAGCATTTTCAAAACGATTCTAAAATACGTATATGGCTCTAAATAAGGATATTTTCGTACAAATGGACGGTAGTATAATTAAGGTATATGTACACAAAAAATATGCTATCTACTCTCCGACAAGCACTCGTTCAACGAAAGGCTATTGAGGACCAAGTAAAGCAGGCGCTTAAGCCTATGGAACCCACGCTCCGCTTCATTGCAGAGCTCCAAGCCGTTTATCAGGAGGTATATGGATGTGAATCTTCCACTGAGATATCAGTGGAAGCAATTCCAAAGCCAGCGAAGCAGGTAAAGCCAAAAACGAAGAAAGAGGTATTGTTCACTCCAGCGAAGGTTGATTTGCCATCAGGAGCAACGTGGCGAGACATTACTATCGCGTTTCAAAATAAAGAGGACGTTGAGATTAAATACAAAGACACGATTATTGGTCGATACTCTCACCAAGACCTTGGCTTCGCTCAGGAAAACACTGGATGGAAAAACCCAGACCGCCGATGGGCACTGCTTACCGTGTTAGCTGTCGCAGGTGAGTTCAAATCACAGACAATAATCACCAAAGACCACTTGATGAATGTTTGCGACGTAAAAACACAAAACGCAGTAGAAAAACGAAAGAGTGATTTGGCAACGGGACTACGATTAGCGTTCGGTATCCAAGAAGAACCGTTTGAGAGATATTCCCATGAAACAGGCTATTGTTCCAAATTCACCCTTCTTCCAGAAGCAGATTTACGTGGAAATGGTGAATTACGTCATTCAGGAGTAACTGATTTCAGCGATTCTATATACAGCGATGACTAGAGCCTGAAATCTCAGCAGTAGATGGTAGAGGGACAATTAATATAAAACACCCTCCATACCATCTATATGTCTAAAAACATTACATGGCACACCGAGACACGCAAAGTCGATGATCTCGTGCCGTACGACAAGAATCCTCGCACCTTGTCGGAAAAACAACGTAAAGACCTAGAAGCGAGCATTACCAAGTTCTCTCTAGCGGAGATTCCCGCCATTAACACTGATAATACAATCGTGGCTGGGCACGCCAGACTGAAAGTAATGCAGGTACTTGGTTGCGGGCAGGAAGAAATTGATGTGCGCGTACCAAATCGTGCGCTGACCAAGAAGGAATTTGAAGAGTACCTTCTGCGTTCCAATAAGAACACAGGCTCGTGGGACTACGAGCTCCTAAAGGGCTTCGACACTTCGTTCTTGCTCGATATCGGATTCGATGACGGCGATCTATCAGACATCTGGGACGATGTGCTCGAGATCGATGACGATGAATTCAACGAAGAGAAGGAGGTCAAGAAAGCCGAGAAGACTGACATCAAGACAGGTGACATGTTCGTACTTGGTAACCACCGTCTTATCTGTGGCGACAGTACTAACCCTGAAGTGATTGAAAAACTGATGGGTGATGCT
>JASNYX010000031.1:0-1764 GCA_048499955.1 Patescibacteria group bacterium
GTGCTGGTTTTCGGCAGATTCCCGTTGCCACGTGCACCAGAGGCTTGAATCTTATTCGTTTGTGCAGCCAGGTGAACCAGGGCTGGCGCTGCTACTTTGGGCAGGGTTTCAATTTCAGGCTGGCCTGGCAGGGGGTAAAACGGGCTGGATAACCAGACTTTAGCCTGGGTTGTCAAAGCCTCGTTGATTGTCGATTCTATCAGTTTGCATTGATAGTCTGGCCTGGGTTGTTTGGCAAGTTCCTCACCCAGGCGAAGCAGCTGTTTCCATTCGGGATCAGCGGTCTGCCTGGATGATTTCATGGTTAAACTTGCTCCTCGCCGTTTCGTGCCTATCCAATATTTGTGGCCTGTTATTTGCGTTTGATCATTGTCAGTATATTCGACTGACCTTTCGTTTCAAAGAATACCTCGTCCATCCATTGCCGGATAAAGTACAATCCCAGGCCATGTGCTTCTCGCTCATCAATGTTGTCACTCAGGTTTGGAGTTGGGACGCTGTCGAGATCGAATGATTGCCCGGTATCTTTGATGACGATTGTCAACGCTTCATCATCGACTGAGCAGGTGCAGCGAATATTACCTTTCTCCTCTCCCCCATAAGCATGTTCAATTATATTAGAGCATGCTTCATCAACCGCCATTTCAATTGAATAAATGGCGAAACTCTGGAATCCCGCATTTTGTGCAATTTTATGCACAAACTCACCAATCTTCGCAAGGCTGGTATACCGCCCCGGAAAGGATTTGGTGGCGGAAAAAGGACGCTTGCGACGATTAGATATTTCCAACGGCAGTGATAACGTCGTCATAAATCTTAAAAAGCGGGATGAATCCTGCCAGGTCGAGCGCGGCATATATGTTTTCGGGAATCTTAACCAGGGCCAGTTCGCCGCGATTATACCGCTTGCAGGTCTTCTGTGTGTTGATCAACACACGCAACCCGGCACTAGAGAGGAAATCCAATTCACTCATATCAAAAGCAATTTTATAGCGCCCGGCTTCGGTGATGCTATTAAAGGCTTCAGATAGTTGGGGAGCTGTGTAACTATCGATGCGGCCCTTGGCCTTCACCAGGTCGCAGTGTTTATAAGGTGAAACAGTTATTTCCATGAGGCAGGCCTCCGCTAAAGAATTTTGTCATTCCTCTGATCAAGGCGGGCGTGGTCAAAATCTCTGGCTTCATGATTTTGCCCACACATACAATTCCGGTTATTCTGACCTATCTATTATCTGGTTCTTTTACTGCCAGAACTGGTTAATCAGTAAAAAGCCATCTCGATAGGCTTCATTCTTAAGTAAACTAAATTATATCATGTCTGGCACAGCATTGATTGGCAGACGGATATAAAAAGTTGCGCCATGTCCATATTCGCTTTCAACCCAAATCGTCCCATGATGCAGTTCAACGATCCGTTTGCTGATCGCCAGTCCCAGGCCGGTGCCTGCGACTTCGCGTGTAAGAGAACCATCAACCTGGCGGAACTCTTCGAAGATCACTTTTTGGTCATCGGGTTTGATGCCAATGCCGTGGTCACGGACGGCAATGCGGATTGCCTCGTTTATATCTCGTTGACAGCTGACTTCAATTTTCTCTCCCGGCGGTGAAAACTTATTGGCATTGCTGATCAGGTTGAAGAACACTTGTCGCATGCGCAGCCGGTCCGCGGTGATTGGTGGCAGGTCCTGTGCAACCTCGCAGACCAGTTGTTGGCTGCGTTTTTCAATCTGAGGCGAAATAATCGAGTTAACCTCCGCCAGCAAT
>JASNYX010000032.1:0-1667 GCA_048499955.1 Patescibacteria group bacterium
TCGAGGATTTCACCGGTGGTCTGATTCGTCGCCCACAGGTGCCCGTCACAGGCGAATTCCATACCTGCCTGGTCGTAAGGCCCAAATGCGGTCACATCAAACCCGCCCAGGTTGGCGTAATTATCATTGACATCCAGCACTACAATGTCATAGAAATCTGCATCATTGTTGTTAGCTGAAAAGAGATGGCCAGTCGCCGGGTTAAAAGCCAGGCCTGATGTGGGCAGGCCCACGTCCACCTGTTCGAGGATGTCGCCAGCGCGGTTAAAGCGCTTAATCAGGCTGTCGTTCCATGAGCCGGCAAAGAAAGTGTCTGTAGTGGGGTCATAGGCAAGACCGCGCTCGCTGGTGCCAAAGGCTGGGCAGATTTTATTTCCGGTGGGGAGTAATGCGGTGGGATCTAACTCGTAAATACAGTTGTCTCCACCAACATTTACCTGCCACAATGTGCCGTTGATCGGATCATAAGCCATATCTGCGGCGAATGCACTCACCCATGAAGAGGTATCGATGGTGTTGCCGGTTGCCGTGCCGTCAGTAAGGAATTCATGGTCAAGGTTATCACCACCCAGAGCGGTGGGGCTGCCTACCCACACGCTGCCGCTTGTCTGGTCCGTCCCCAGGCCCCAGGCGCCCGATAAACCACTTGGGAAGCTGGAGACCAGGTCGCCTGCGCCGTATAGGTTGAAGGAAGGCGCTGAACGAGGTGGGAAGAGATAATAGGGAATACCCTTGAGGCTGGTTAGGTTAAAGTTCTTGGGTCCCAGGTGGCGGACATTTGGATCTTTATCCGGGTTACCTGAGATTGGGGTGTACGGCAGGTTCAATTCTTTTATGAATACTTCAGCCGCGCTGCCGCCATCGTTGGAGATGGTTAATGTGGAGTCCGTAGTGGTATTCATCGGCAGAGAGACGGAGACCTCGGTTGGGTTAACCGCTAACTGTCCTGCGTCCAGGCCGACATTCCACCAGAGTGTACCGTCATCAACCATGAAAATAGATTGATCCAGTGGTGTGTAAAGCGGCATAGAATAAGTCACTATCGACAAGTCTTCAGGCACAAACCCATAATAGAATCCATCATCAAGCGTGTTGTCTGCAGGCGTAGGTTCAGTGAATAAGGTTGGCGCGCCTGGAATCTCGACTGAAGCGCCGTCAATGGGCAGGTTGGTATTATTGTCTGTGACGTATCCCATCAAAAGACCACCGGTGAGCTTCGAGCAAATCGGCGCATCGCCAATGACGACATCATCGATATGAATATCATTGCCGTATTGGCTGGTGCCGAGGAACCCAACCCACACACTGGTTTCAGCGGAATAGGCGCTCAGGTCGACTGAGTGCATTTGCCACTCAGCGGTCGCACCCACACGATCAAAGGCCGGGCCAACGTCCGTCCAGTTCGCCCCTGAGTCGGTAGAAACCTGGACCTGCACTGTATCGTGTGAGCCAGACCAACCCGGATCGTGGAACATATAGAAGGATACCTGGTCGGTGGTTGTGGTGGTTAAATCGAAGGGCTGGTTATAGAAGAGCCGCGCCGAACCAGAAGAAACCGAGTAGGAGTTGAAGAAGGCGACATTGGGCGCGCTGACAGCCGGATTTCCGGATGGATTGCGTGTGCCTGCATTGGTATTCCAATCTGGACCACCCAAAGAAACATTCTG
>JASNYX010000033.1:0-1945 GCA_048499955.1 Patescibacteria group bacterium
CACCAAATGCATCAGCATTACTCACTAAGCCCAGTGTCGCTGATATGTCAGGGCCAAAAACCTTAAGCTGTACTGATACCATTCGCTATCCACAAGTAAAGGAACAAGTCATTGGTAGCAGCAATTTTTATTCCTTTGAATTGTGGCAATCAGATGCAGAAGCTATTTCTCAAACCTTTCTGTTATCCGGCAGCACTCTTAGCATTTCTAAAGTTGAATTTTTTGGCAGAAAGGCCCCTGCAAGTTCTCCAAATGTTCAGGTTACAGCCACCATTTATAATGTAGATGGGAGTAATAATCCCACAACATCGTTGGGTTCAGGTACGATTACCTTTAATGACACAAATTGGACATATCGTACCATCACTTTTTCTTCAGCAATTAATGTAAGTAATAATTATGCTGTTGTTATACATCCATCTAGTAGTTCGGGTATTGTAGAAGTTTATTTGAATAATGCAATTCCTGCCCAATCGTATGATGAGAATTTATCAAGAGCAAAATCTAATTATTATCCTGGTTCTGGAGGTAATTGGGTTAGTATTCCAACACTTACAGCAACATTCCCAGGCGGCCCATACGATTTTGAAGCGCTAGTTGCGCCTATCATTACCTACTCTATCAATACGAACTTTACAACTTCACCTACAACTGCTTGCTCCGGCACCTTATTCAACTTTACCAATACTACTACCCCAACATCCGTGTTAACAAGCAGGATGTATAACTTTAACAGGTTTATATCTCATTTCTTTTCTGCCCCCGACTCTACCTATGTTTGGGATTCGGATGACCCAGCGCCATTGTCTTGGACACAAAACTTTGCACATACATACACCGCACCCGGCACATATAATACTACATTATATACTTTAGGTGGATTTTGGACAAGCTGTTTGGATAACAAAGTAAACCCAACCGTGGTATTAGGCACGCCTGCCAATAGCTCTCCAATTGCCGGTAATGCATCAATTTGCGCAGGTTCTTCACAAACCTATTCGGTTACCAATGACCCTAATGTTACTACCTACACATGGAATTTGCCTTCAGGATGGAGTGGTTCATCTACTACCAATAGTATAAATGTAACAGCCGGCTCTACTGGTGGTACTATTTCTGTGACACCATCCAATGCTTGTGGCACCGCATCAACAACCGTAATGAATATTACCGTCAATCAGGATAATGCCAATTTTGCATATGCAACCAATACCGTATGTCTTGGCTCTCCTAATACAACACCTACTATCTATACATCAGGGACATTTTCTTCTACCCCTGCCGGTTTAGTTTTTGCCAATACAAGTACAGGTGAAATAAATATGAGTTCATCATCTCCCGGAACATACAATGTTACTTTTACCACATCTGGTCCTTGTACAAATTCAAGTACTCAGGTTATCAATATCACCAATTCACCTGATGCAACATTTAGCTATACATCAAACCCATATTGTCAGAACGCAAGTAATCCATTGCCTACGTTTCCTCCTGGCGCAAGTGCCGGCTCCTTTTCATCCAATCCTGCCGGTATGGCTTTTGTAAATTCTTCAACAGGTGAAATAAACATTGCAATCAGTTTACCAGGCACATACTCAATCACTAATACCATTCCAGCTTCAGGTGCTTGTCCAATGGTGAGTTTCATCAATTCGGTTACTATTAATCCACTACCAACTCCAAGCATTATCGGCACAAGCAATATTTGTATTGGAAATTCCACAACGCTAACAGGCACGGATGGTATTGCATATAATTGGAGTACAGGCCAAACATCAAACCCCATTGTTGTAAATCCAACAAGCAATACCGTTTATACAGTTACAGCCACCAACACATTCGGTTGTACTGCCAGCACAAGCCAATTGGTTACGGTAAATTCATTGCCTTCACCATCAATTACAGGAACTACAACTATTTGTGAAGGTGAGTCAACAACCATAAC
>JASNYX010000034.1:0-3016 GCA_048499955.1 Patescibacteria group bacterium
GCTGCGCTGGCAATCTTTTTGTCGACGATTGGCGCTGAGTGGATTTATTCACGCACGTCGCAGGCGGTTGCGGGACTGCAAGTGATCGGGTATGCGTTACAAGTAGGCAAGTCGCCGTGGTCTGATCCGCAGACCTGGCGTTATGAAATCCGCAACGTTGCCGACGATGTGGTTGGCGAAGGTGAATGCCGGCTGCTTCCCGGGGAGAATGAAACGCAGCTTACCTGCACTTCTACGGTTCAGGCATATGAAGTAAAACAAAACCAGAGCACCTATGTCAGTTCTGGCGGGACCCGAGTAGATGTGCTGCGGTGGAAACCGGTAAACGGAGAATTCATTTCTGGCTCTTCTACGCTCGAATTGCAGGATGGGTTTGGCAGCCAGGTCGATTTTGAGCTCGGTTCCGACAGGATTGAAGTCCATTTTCAACAGAAAGACCAGCCTGAAGAACGCCTGGATTTGCAGTTCAGCCAGACAGCCTTATCTACCGTACCGAACATGATCGTCACACCTGATTATACCTGGCCCTGGCAGCTTGCCGGACTCTATGCGCAAGCACCGGATACCGGGAATAAAATGTCCGGAGATGTCCTGCGATTCCACCCTTACACCTGGAACAATGCCACCCGTTCACAAGGTCCGCTGGCCGAACCGCATCTAGTTGAAATCACCGCTGCAGAGGTGTTGCAGACACCCGCCGGGCAATACACCGCTAAAGCCGTAAAAAGAGGAGACCATGACGCTGTCTGGTATGCGGCTGTCAACGATACCGTGACCGTGGTTAAATATTTCAATGGGATTGAAACCTGGTATCTTAAGCCGTAAGACACATTACAATCACTTTTTCCAACGGTTAAAGAGCGCCAGATCAGCAGGTTGATCAAATAATACGCCCTTGATTATTTTCCTTCCACTTTGTTTTTCAGCCGCTTCAAAGTGGAATCTAAGGATTTTTCGAGGAAGTTCGGATCAAAGAATTTCATCAGGCGTGTCAGCCAGCCCGAAAGAGATTCTTCTGTGATTGCAAGTGTGGTCTCTCCGTGCGTTTCAAATTTCCAGTTGTGAATGGCATACATGCCGGGCGCGATGCCTGTCCAACCAATAAGGCGATTGGGTTCTACCGTGTGAAGTCGTGAAGTGATATTCAGTCCCTGGGCTTTCCAACGGAAGGTAGAACCTGCTTTAAGGTCGCCGTCCAGTTTTGCGGCGGTGATGTCTGGCTGCCAGTTTGGCCAGGATTCGATATCTGCCTGGGTTTGCCAGACTTTCTCTATAGGCGCATGGATCATGATCTCTTTGCGGGCGAAAACGGGAGCGTTTGTATTGATGTCCATTATTGTCTCCATATAACTATTAGAATTTTATTTAGAAGATAGACAGCGCCAAAGGCGGCTGCCAGGTTGATTTTGCCAGTGCTATACAACGCCCAGCACGTCAGGGCAAAGATGACGAGTTCAAGCAGGAACAACCAGGGCTCATTCAGGCGCATCGAGGATTTTGGGGCGAGAAAGGATCCCCACACGACAGCGAATAGCATGGGCGCGCCGATGCCCAACAGAATCCTGGTAAAAGTACCCCCGCCTGTTTTGAATCCCCAGTATCCAAAGATCACGAGAATGCACAACTCCAATAAAAAACGTAGTCCAATATTGATCATTTTTAGTAGTTCCATGCTGTTGTCATCCAAAAACTTAAAATCACAGTATGGGTGGAACGAATTAATGGAGATGTTCTCCAGTATCCAAATTTAAATCCACCATGATCACGCTGAACACAAAGATGGGAATAGCCAAAAACATTTTAGCAGCTCAGCTCGAGTATCTGCGGGTTGATCTGTTCAATATGAACAGGGAGAGAGGAATTGGTCTTTTTTCCATTTTATTTGACCTCTACTTCTACGGACAGGATCTGTAAATTGAGGTTGTGGGCGCGGAAAAGCACACCCAGCAGCGCCGATTGATCGGGCAAATCTCCGATGAGAAGCGTGTTACCGTCCTTGTTTTCATCGAATTCCAGTTCTGGAAACCAGCAAGCCCGTTCGCGGTCTAATAAGCCTCGCAGGAGGATGTGATAAATGAGTGATGATTGATCTTTCATGCTTTCATCTTACCTTCGACTCTGGTTTTCTCCATCTCCTGATGGAGGTATTCGCAGGGGTATTTCTTAATTGCCAAAATCCCTCCTTCGGGAGATGGAAAGGCGAACTGCTTGCCCTACACTGATCGGCAAGGAGACCAAATAATGAAAACATTAGCCTTTGTATTAATCTTAACTGTCCTTCTACTCTCAGCATGTGGGGGTATTGTTATCAGCTCTGGGAAGATGGTTACACAGGACTTCGATGTGCGAGACTTCGACCAGATCCGGCTCAGTACATCAGGCGTGTTGTATATTGAACAGGGTGATGTATTCAGTTTGTCCGTCACAACGGATAGGAATATTCTGCCTCTATTGAAAACTGAAGTCGAAAAACGTGTGCTGACCATTCGCACCGAGCCTGCAGCCGTAATGATGAATTATGAAACTATTATTTACCGCGTAACGATGCCAGAACTGAGTGCCATTGATCTTTCAGGCTCGGCGGATGTTCGCGTTGAAGGCTTCAAAGCAGGTATGCTGCATATTAACCTCAGTGGGTCGGGTGATATCACCTTTATCAATCTAGATGTGAAATCACTCTCTTCTCGAATTAGCGGCTCGGGCAATGTTACCGTCGAGAACCTTACCGCCGAAACCGTTCGTACAGAGGTGAATGGTTCAGGAGAGATACGCCTGGTTGGCAAAGCTGGTTCTCACGAGATCAAGATTTCTGGTTCGGGCGATGTGCTTACCGAAAACCTTCAGGTGTCTGGCGCTCAAGTGATCGTGAACGGCAGCGGCGATGTGACCGTCTGGGCGCAAGATAACTTAGATGTCAACATTAGCGGCAGTGGCAGCGTGCAATATTTCGGTTTGCCCAAATTGACTGAGGCGATCGGGGGTACGGGAGATTTGGTGTCGCTGGGCGCGAAGTAAT
>JASNYX010000035.1:0-1695 GCA_048499955.1 Patescibacteria group bacterium
CAGCCGCCAGCCCGCCCCGAAGACCGGACCCGAAGGACCGCCCGGATTGCGTTGCCCCCGCAGGTCAGCCAGGTTGGCCCGGAAAGAGCGCAGCCAACGGGAGCCAAGCGCAGCCAGGTTGGGCGTAGAGACCGCCGAAACACCCGCCGTCTCTGCCAAATCCGTGGCCCGCGCAAAGGCCGCATAGCCCGCCGCCCCCATCGCGATCCAAGACTCGTGTTCTGCCTGAATCGTCGTTGTGGATGCACCGTCCAAGTTCTGAATCGTGCGCTGTTTGGCATACCAGATGCGCACCTCATCATTCTGCTGGGGCTGGGCATCGTCTTCCACTTCCAGGAAAAGCACCGGCTGATCATCGTCCCAATAGGTCCGATAGCCCCGCACCCGGTTGGGCGGCCAGGTCTCGGCAGTTGCGTCCGAATCATAGGGCCACCACGCATCAGTCACCCGGATCAGGCCAGAGACCCCGTTGAGCGCCACTTCCCGCCCATCCCCCGGCAGCGTGATCACCGTCTCCATGCCCAGCGGGTTTGCATCACTGTACTCGTGCAAAGCCAGCCGAATACATTCATCCAACGTAGCCGTAGGCCAAATGGTGTTCCCTGTGTCCATCAGGAACTGCGATACCCGTGCTTCATATTGCGCCAGGGTCAGAGCCATAGGAGTTAACTCCCAATCGTATCAATGGACTGTTGCACATATGGCAACAATTCCCGAATGTCCTTCAACGTGCGCGGGCCAATTCCACCCACCGCCCGCAATTCTTCGTCTGTGGCCGCCTGAATCGACGCAGGCGAGGCGAAACCCGCACGCACAAGCACTTTTACCAATCGTTCCGGAAAAAGCGTCTGTAGCCCGTCTGTATCGTTTGTGGGCGATATTTCGATTGCCGGGGATTCCACCATCTGCGCCCGTTGCAATTCCAGGCGCGCAGCGGGCAGCGCATCCAGCGGAAAGACCTTCTTCCACCCAATCCCCCACACCACCGACAACCCGTCTTCCCGCAGACGCACAGAGAGCAGATCGGCCACCTCACAGCCCGCCAGCAGCGCCGCCAATTCGTTGATATCTTCCCGCATCTTCATTCTCCCTTCAAGCAAACAGGGTGACAGGGCAAGTCACCCTGTCACCCTGTCACCTTGCCATCTTCCCCGCCTACACCCGCAGGGTGTAATTGGCGAAGGCCCCCAGAAACTCGACCGTTGTCGAGGCGGCCTTGTCAAAGGCGATCTTCACCCAGAAATACTCATCGTTGTCAATCCACTCCGCAGTGTCCAGAGTCAGGGTCATCTTGTGCTCGTCCACGTCATAGCGCTCCGCGGCCGCGTCGTGGCCCGTGTCATAGGTGAATGTCGGCGTCGCCACCGTCACATCTGCCCCATCCGCGCCCCGGGTCATCTTGTAGATCGTGGCCGTCACCGCATCACAGGCCGCGGTCACAATCTCATAGTCAATCTCAATGGAGCGCAAATAGGCCCCCTTCAGATCGACGCTGTTGCTGGGCAACGGGATCGGGATAAAGAGATTGGCCGTCTCATCTGTGGCATCACACTTGTAGACCAGAGAGTTCGACACCTGCCCAGCCCCGAAAGACCAGGCCGCGGTATCCCCATTCACCTGCAACGGAGTAATCCATTGCGTCATCGCCGTATCGTGTACATACCCCATAGTAAACCTTCCTTTGCTCAAAAGAGA
>JASNYX010000036.1:0-1658 GCA_048499955.1 Patescibacteria group bacterium
GCTCGTCTAAAAATTGTGCTTTGATATTCTTGTTTACACGAGAACGATGTTCAGGCAAATAGAGTTGAAATAAGAAAACACTATCAAATCTTTTTGAGAATAATTTTGGAAAAGAAATAGAGACTCTGTAATTCTTTTCATCATAAGATGTTCTTGTGCTTTTATCGTCATGAGGTGGAATTGGTGGATTATTTTCCTTTGAATGTGGTAGAACAGGCGAAAAGAGTTCAGGGAGGTCTGGAAATGACGGTTGCGAGGAGTGGGGCTTTGATGGTTGGGAAACATTTTGAGAAGGTGAGGAAAAAAAGTCTTTCAAATTCTCCGACATTAATTGTTCAAGCGGTAACAACCGATTAGTATCGCTCTCATAGCAGTATTCTTTCAACCTATTGGATAAATAATTAACTCTTGGCGATAGTGTTTCTAACTGACGAAAAGTAACAGATTCAGACGGTCTTCGGAAATCATCTGCTGAAAAAAGAAGCCTTCCTTCTTGTCCTTTTTTCCATAAATTTGGTTTTTCTGCGTATGCAAGAAGTGAAAGGTAAATCACCAATTCAGAAAAATAATCTGCTTTTTCATTAGGCTTTTTATATCGTTTGGGATGTTGATAATCTTGCACTCCTATTAAGTCGTCTTGATTTTGCCAGTTTTGTAGAGTAGGTGTATATAGGCTGTCATAATCAACCAATGTCAAATTTGAATTTGAAACGGAGGAAGTAACAATAATATTGCTATCATCAAGATTTCCATGCGAAATTGATTTGCTGTGCAATTCTTTAACCATCGCAAGAAAGCGGTCTGCTAATCCTTTGACAACAGACGAGTTATGAATAATTCTATCAATGAATGAAGATAAGGTTATGCCTTCAACCCATTCCATGAGAACAATTGGATATATACTCCCATTTATCGTAATCCCTTTATCAATGTAATCAAAATCCACAAAGTATGATATTGGATTGGTTTGAAAATATTGCTTGGCTCTCGTGTATCGCTCTTTAATATCCCCAGGGTTTTTTATCCAACATTTGAGTGCTAATTTCTTATCATTAACTTTGATAGGATACACCACTGCAAATCCCCCAGAATATCCGAATATCTGCTTTTGCGGGGTCAGTATCAGGCTCCCCCCTATAATTTGAGGAGCATGTATGAATTGATTCAAATTACGCACAGCCAAATCATATGAACTGATAGAAGGATATGCTTTCATAAATAATTCCTAGAATTCCTAGTGTTCCTGCAAAAACACTATTGCCCAAATTTTCATTCCTGACGAAGCTGCCGAACGGTTTGCGTTACTGGCGGGTGGGTGGGCGTGGACAATGTTCGAGAGCAGAAAAAACTCAAAGTGAGGAAACTGCTTGAAAAGGCGCAGAATCCCCACCCGTCCAGTGCACGCTTTGTTCGGCGGCGGTTGGATATAGTAGTTTTGTTTCATGGATAATTCCTTTCTCCTTTATGGAATTCCCCAAATGCTAATTGTGCCGTTTGTTGAAACAGCGATTAAAGATTTCCCATCTTCTGAGAAATACAGCAATTGAAAGCCGTTCTGGTTGGGGTAGTTACTGATCACATTGCCTAATGTTTCGCCCGTTTGCGAATCGTAGAATCGAATTTGATTCCCACCAACAGATGCGGCAATCATTGAACCA